>NZ_CP089291.1:952500-1270000 GCF_022818495.1 Fodinisporobacter ferrooxydans
ATGACTCGTGAAGAAGTGGCAATCATTCTAGACAAATTAGCGAAATATAATGGAAACGTTGAACTTTACTGTGGAACTTGGTCAACAACTATTGCCAATCAAAGTTTCTATTTAGTCATTGACGATCAGGGAAATTCAAAAACCTTGTCTCTTTATAATGGAGATCCTTCTTCTAATAAACCATACTTTACATTACCTGTGACATTTGTTAGTGGCTCTTCCACATTCGATACAAACGATTACACAGGCAGTATTCAGTTAAACGGTGATACGATCAATCTTACCCTTACAATTAAGTCGTCGAATCCCATTACCATCTTTGGCGGGAAGCATTTTACAGGAACGTTTAGTCAGAAAAAATGATGTATGCTTGAAAATAAATTCCACTTTATTTGTTCGAAATATGATACACGGCGTTCCCTTATGATATCCTTTACCTTGGATGTGTTCCATGGTAAAGGTTTTTTCTATTACAAAAGTTCATCAAAAAAGGAGCTTGCAACATGACGATCCATTCTTCTCATAACGATGAGATTCAAGATGAAATTCAAATGGTTTTTGAAACTTTTCAAAGAAAAAATTATTCACATGCTGAACAAATGGCAATTGATTTTCTAAAAAAGTTTCCATTTCATGAACAAATGTTAAAATTGCTTGGCGATATTTTATTAGTGCAAGGATTAGGACAAATGGCAAAACAGGTGTATGAGCGAGCTTACTTATTCCATCCGCAAGCAACATGGTTTCAAAGTGTACAATCGACACTGCAAAAATCACCTGCCGGTGAAAATAAAGTAAACGTAGAAAATCTTCTTGCTATCAAATCAACTACGACTGTTGCAGCTGCTATTTTAACTAAAAATGAAGAGCGCTGCATAAAAAGATGTATAGAAAGCTTGCTTGATGCAGTCGATGAAATCATACTGATCGACACAGGTTCCTCAGACCGAACTGTGGAATTTGCCAGGAATTTTGCTAAAGTAAAAATTCTATCTTTCAAATGGTGCGAAGATTTTTCAGCAGCTCGTAATTTCGGTTTGAAACAAATTGAAAGCAACTGGATACTTTGGGTTGACGCAGATGAGTATTTACATCCCGAGGATGTCGAACTTGTGAGAGAATCAGCCGCTCTTCTTGAAACATATGAACCTACCCCACTTTTGCATCCTGTCATATGGAATGTTATGGAGCAATCCATATCCGTAAGTTACTCTGTTCCGCGTATGTTCCCTATACGAGGCAATTTACGGTTTCATGGAAGAATTCACGAACAAATCGGACCGAGCGATGGAAATCGCTATACGAATTTGCGTACACACGACTTTTTTGTCCGTTTTCGTTTGGTTCATGACGGTTATGATCCCAAACAGGTGAATTTGCAAGAAAAATTAGAACGTAATATTCGATTATTATCCATGATGACACAGGAAGAGCCGGACGACCCTACTTGGTGGCTATATTTGGGCAGGGAAGTTCTTGCAACAAAACAGATGGAAAAAGGAATTTCCTATCTCTTGAAAGCAGAAGAGAAAGGAAAGATAACAAGAGGTTTTGGTGCACTTCTTGAAATTCAGCGACTATTGGTTCAGGCGTATATGATCCTCGAAGATTATTCAAGCATTGAAAATACTTGCAACCGCATGCTGCAAACAGATCCTGATTTTCCAGATACATATTACTATTTGGCATCCATGCAAATTGAAAAAGCAAAACTGCTGTATCAGATCGCGGAAGAAAATGTATTAAAAGCAAAAGAAACGTTTCACAACTATCTTGGGTTAGTGACAGCTACTCAGGAAATTGCCGATTGGAAAGCAGACTTACTATTAGCAAACATATTCACCAAGACCGGAAGGCTATACAACGCGAAAAAATTATATCAGGATGTAGCAACAAAAAGTCCGGTATATAAAACTGCAATTGAAGGCCAAATAGAGGCAATCCATCAAGAAGCGCAACGAATCGTCAAGGAATCGTAATGATTCGATGGTAGACCATGATTAAATAAAGATTATAGATGATTATAAATACCTATAAATGAGCAAATTCGCTTCCATTTCTTTACCAATTAAAAACAATAGAGACATTTGTCCTCTCCTGTGGTATAGATTAAGTTACCACACAAAACCATACCTGGAGGATTCACAAATGTCTCATAATGCTACCATACCAAACCACGAAGCAATAATCAATTTCTTAAAAAGCCGTAGGCTATCCTTATATGTTTCAAAGCCTGCCTTGCGGCATATTCAAGAATTTTTTATTGCAGCTACCGCTAAAGGGTATCGTGGTAAAGTGGTAGATATAGCGGAATGGAGTTCATGTCATCGAACATCCATTGGACACTTTCTCTCGGATGGTGTTTGGGACGAATCGTATATCCAAAGACTTGTAAAACAAGAATCGCTTTCATTTGTTTTGTCTCATGCCAAACAAACAGAACAGCCTATTTTTGTGATTCATGATGATACTGTTAGTGAGAAGACAAAGCCTTCGTCACAGGCAAAACACCCAATCGAACAAACAGACTATCATCATTCCCACTTAAAAGGAAAAACCGTTTGGGGTCATCAAGTTCAAGCTACAATTGTTCAATGTGGTGAACATTCTCTCATTCATGATATTCACCGTTATGATAAATCGAGCCAAAGTAAAATTGATGACGCTTGTGATTTGGCCAAAACCATGCCGATTCCACCTTATTCTGGATATGCATTGGTTGATTCATGGTATACATGCCCGAAACTCATGAACACTTATGCAGAGCGAGGATACCATTTAATTGGAGCACTCAAAACAAACCGCATTGTCTATCCCAAAGGGATTCGAATTCCAATTAGTACCTTCGCATCGTATGTAACCAAACGGGACGTTTGCCTCGTGACCGTAAACGGATCGACCTATTGGGTGTATCGATATGAAGGAGCTTTAAATGGCATTGAGAATGCGGCGGTACTCCTTTGCTGGCCATTGGATGCGTTTCAAAATCCGATAGCATTACATGCTTTTCTGTGTACAGATGTATCCTTAGAGACACAAACAATCCTTGATTATTATAGTCGCCGTTGGCCGATCGAGATTTTCTTTCGGCAAACTAAACAAAATCTAGGTTTTGATGGATATCAAGTTCGTTCTATTCGTGCAATAGAACGACTTTGGATACTACTTTCGCTGACACATTTATATTGCACCATCGGTTTAGGTCAGCCTTCAAAATTTGGCGATGGACTTATAATGGTACGAAAGCAAGTAAAAGTGGACTACGTCCAATGGATTTATGAATCTGCAAAGAATCAAGTACCTATTGAAGCTGTTTTGCAACAATTAAAGCTGGCCTAGAGGCAGTCTATACTTTTTTGTTGTATAAATTTGTAAGTATTTTTGCTCATTTATAGTAAATACTATAACTGGGTCGAATAGAAGCAGAAGTTCCATTCAACCCAGTTTACTTGTATTGTTATTTACGAATGAAACGTACTTATTGTGTTTCCTTGCCCATCACAAAGAGTTGCCGTATCTCCACTTTCATTCCAAACATAGTTCGTTGTCCACAGCAATTGACCTGGTGAATTATTATTGGCTGCATGTCCGCTTGTGACAGTTACACTTGTACCTGATTTTAAAATAAACCCATTTGGAAAGTGGTACGTTTGGCCATTGGAATTAGACACAATTGTCCAATTAGAAAGATCAATATCATTTGTATTGTTATTTACAATCGTTATGTATTGATCTTTTACATTTAAAGCGGATATTTTTACATTATTGACTTTGACTTGCTGTTGTGGAATCGACTTCTGTGTATAGTCTGAACCGTCATTTCCCCATGTTGTACTGTCTTTCCCATTCCACGGATCCTGAACTAAACTCCAAACCCCTTCGTGACTTGCTTGTGCTTGCTTTAACAACGAGCTAAAAAGAGGATCATGCTTTGTGTCTGGTGTCATGGAATCAACACGTGCATAGCCTTTTTCCAAAAGATCGGCGTTTAAAAACGTACCATTTTGCGAGTATGCATATGCCAGCAAATGTCCAAACTTATCTTGCTGTTTCACATCGAAATCAAGATATACTTTCTGCCCTTGGAGTTTTGCATTCAAATAATTCCACGCTTGATATGAATAAGGCATACCCAGGTTGCCAGCAGATTTCATCTCAGGAGCTTGTATGCCAATTAAACGCACGGTTTGAATGCTGCTGTTCCAAATGCCTCCCATTTTTACTTCAAATGTATCTCCATTGTCCACCTTTATTACCGGGTATAACGATCCCGTAGATGGATCAAATGTATCAACATAAACCGTATCCGAATTGCCCGAATAACCAACCGTCCCACCAAACGCTTCACCTACAAAACGTATTGGCACATATGTACGATCATTTTTAATATATGCAGGTGAATCCAACGATACAGGTACCCCATTTACATAAGCCGTATTCGAGTTCCATACAATCTTAATGCTTTGGTTTCCTTTGTCAATTATAAAATAATTCAAATTGGAACGTGTAATTGTTGCATTGAGTGAACTTGCAATTGGTGTGATTGGAACCATTGTCCGTCCATTTATGATCTCCGGCTGAGCGTCTGGAAATGCCACTTCTTGACCATCTACTACTACATGTATTCCTGAATCGGCATAAACATTTCCCTGAAAAGCAGCCATCCATGTAAAAAGAGATGTGGCCAAGCTTAAAAGAGTCAACTTATTCACATGAATCTTCTCCAATCGATTAAATTTTCCAATAGTTTTTATACTATATGATATATGCTTATGCTCTCCATATGAACTCATGTATCATTATTCTTTCAAAGCAGTCTATATCAAAGAAAGGTTGCAAAACTGCAACCTTTCAAACTTTGCAACTCAATCGCTCTAGTATTTAACCAATTTAGTTCCTCGTACTTCAATTCGCTGAAGAACTGCCGAAATTTGAACTGGATGCAATTACCCAAGGTGTCTGGAACGCCAACATGGCGTTATCATGCTGCGCTGCAAGCATTACCATTTGCTGCTTATCGCTTTCGACTGCCAATTGCGCTTTTGTGACATCTGCTTGGATCGCCATTCCATTCTGATATAAAGCTTGTTCTTTCTTTAATGCATCTTCATCCGATGTAATTGCTGCCTGCAGTTTGCTATATTGATCTTCCATACCTTTGATTTGATAATATAAGGATCTAACGACTTGATCCAATTGCTTCTGCTGATCTGCAGCAGAATAGGAGGCTAAATTTACATCAATTTGTTTTGCCTGATATGGGTCGGCAGTTTTGACGTTAAACGTATACTGTTTTAAACCTAATTTAGCCAAGTCAACGTTTTGATTTGCAACCCACAACAACGGGCTTTGGGATTCCGCTTGTGTTACTTTTGAATTCACATCCGTTTGTGCCAGCGGTGTCATTTGCGGAATATCAATCAATTGCGGTTTCGCATCCGTCGGAAGCCCCGTCAATTGATCGAACTGCTGATATGCATTGTCAACTGCTTTACTCGCAGCCTGCTGATTGGACTGTGCCGCAGTTACAGCAGTATTCGCCTGATCGTAATCGATTTTCCCAATGACGCCATTCTGATAATTGGCTGACGCTATCTGCTGTTGTAAAGTCGCATTCTGCAACTGTAAATCTGCCAATTTTTTCCCTTCCAGAGCCTGAAGTACGCCATTATATGCCTGTTTTACACCATACGCAAGAGATTCTTGTGTAAAGTCATAAATTTTCTGCGCATTTTGATAACTGATATTATCTGCCGCATATGTCGCATATAACGCAGATGACATCGCGTTTCCACCAGCCGCCGGTGAGTATTTCACATTATCCGAGTAATGATCCAGTACTTGCTTTGACCGATCAATGTTTGCAGAAGCACTTTTGACAGGATAGCTGTTCTCCATTGCCAAACTAAGTGCTTTATCATATGTTAGCGGAACTCCTGTTGCTGACGTACTTGAACCAGCGCCTGAATTTGTCAAGGCTGAATTGAGTCCCTTGGAAAAAATTAATACGGTTCGGTTGACTCCATCCCATTCCACGTCGGCTCCTAATGCTTCACTAACGAATCGCAACGGAATCATGGCTCTATTATTGACCAGTTGTACAGGTTGATCGATTTTTACATTGCTTCCATTGATAACTGCAAAATCAGAATTCACAGCAATCTGTATTCGCTTTGTATCTTTTGCTATTGTAACTGTCTGGGAAGGAGCATCCCATGAAACTGTCGCACCTAATTTTTCAAAAATACTTCGCAACGGAACCAGTGTATACCCATTTTCGATCACTGGCTGCGGTTGAATCGCTTGTACTTTCCCGTCTATTTGAATGCTAATATCCGATGCAGAATTCGTTGCGACAGAATTGCTGTCAGCAAATGCAAAAGGGGTACTACTCAATATCATGATTGAAAAAGCAATGCCTGCTGTAAATCTCTTCATTGATTCCCCTCCTTACGGAGATAATTCGAACATTACACTATCCTTTTTAATATACTTTCTATTAAAAAAGGCCCCCTGATGGAGGCCTTTTTTATTTGATTTTTAATGCAATTTATTAGTTGCCGAATGTAGCGGTTTGAGTCGCTGCATCCCAGCTAACATTTACACCGAGTGCTTGAGCTATCCAAGAGACTGGCAATACTGTGTAGTCATTAACAATCGCAGGAGCTGTATCCATCGATATAGTAGCGCCATTAATTATCATTTGGTAGCTGCCGATCTTCATCTGAACAATGCGGTTGCCATTGAAGATTGTAACTGTGCGGTCTGCATTATTCCATACAATGTGGCTTGCATCAATGCCAAGTGCATTTGCTGCATCACGAACACCTACAAATGTGCGGCTATCCTTGATGAACGGAGCAACAACAGCAGTTTGTGTTTGTCCGTTAACACTGTAAGATGCATTGCCAATCGTAAATACTGCTTTGGATGTTGTATCTGTCGGAGCTGGTGTAGCAACTGTTGCAACGACTGCACTAGCAGCAGTTGTATCATTTGAATTCCAGTTCGCAACAGCATAGGAGTTGTTGTTAGAACCAGCATCGATAGCGTATGCTGTATATCCTACTGAATTCCCTTTTACTTTCAGAGAAATATCGCCTTGTGGTACAGTACGATCCAAGGAAAGCTGCGGAGCTTTGATTGTAATAGTACTTGGTGTAGTACTTGAAGAATCTACATAGAAGTCCAAGTACCCTTTATTGTTGCTGCCAAGTCCTGATGTTACATCTTTAATCTTCAAATCGCCGCTTGTAACCTGAACATCAGGTGTACCGCTAAACTGAACACCATAAGGCAATTCAAGGTGAACATAGTTGTAAGTAGTACCATTCACAGTTGTTTTGTTAAATGCGGATGCGACATTTTCTGTCAAAGTAATATCGCCAATTTGTTGCCCAGCTGCACCGATAGTTACGTTCGGCTTGCTAGCAACACTGATGGAAACAGGCTTTTGTACAGTTGCAACAGTAACATTGCCAGTCAATCCTTCGGAACCGCCTACTTGAAGAGCCATGTCTCCGCTAAAGTTTGGAGCAATCGCTACTTGGAAGTTTTTCAGATCGATTTCGCCAGGATTTGTGGAGTTAGAGCTTTCAGAACTTTGTACAGTTAATTTCAATGTACGATGGTCTGTATTTGTATACTCTACTTTCGAAATCGTAAGACCATTTGTACCGCTGATGGAACCTGTATAACTGCCATTTGCAATATTAGTAGAATTTTCAAATGGACTTTCCCAACGAACGCCATTTGGCAATGTCAATTCAATTGTACGGTTGCTTACAAACGAACCGGCAACATTTTCTTTAATTGCAATATCGCTGATTTGCTGCTCTTTTTGACCAGCTACCAATGAAGGCTTGCTGCTAGCGCTGACTGCCCCGCCATATTCTCCGTAGGTACCAACTGTCAATGTCCCTGTATTGACTGTGGAAGAACCGTTTACCTGAGCTACTACATCACCGGTTTTTGCTACAGAGGAATCATCCACATAGAAATTTAATGGGATATTCCAACTGGACGCTGCTTGTGTACCGACATATGTTTGAGTTGCAGAGTTATATTCACCAATTGCATTAACGTAAAGTGTATCAGTACCTGCGCCAGTTACGCTAACTTGGAAACCAGGATTTGTATCAGCTGTAGTTACTAATCTAGCATTGTCACCAAAGATATTTACAATGCTGCCAGCTGCGGTTGTGCTCCACTTAAAGCCGTTTGGCAATTTCAATTTCAAGCTGTCAGAAGACAAGCGCATGGAGTTTGCAACTTCTTCTGTCAAATGCAAGTTGAAAGTGAAGTTGTCGCTTGAACTTTGTGTATCAGTAGCAGCGAGATCAACCTGACCGGAAGATACTACATTCGCTACTGTAACAGTTCCAGCAGGCAATACGCTGTCAGATGCTGCTGAAAATCCGATTTGTACAGGACCGCTCGCTACACCGACGTTTTTAAGATTTGACAACTTCAAATACACATGAGCATCGTCAGTTGTTGCAGCACTTGGGTCTACAGTAATTTTTGCTGTCGTAGCAGATAGAATCTGTGTAGTTGTTGTTAAAGTAGCGCCAGTAGAGTTGAATGGAGAATATCCATAAACATCATTTGCTACGTTGGTTGTATTGCCACTGGCATCATAGAAAATTTCCGAGTCTGTTGAGCCAGTAGCAGTACCAGTAGTAGATACTGTCTTAGAACCTACAGCATCACTGAATTGCAATCCGCTTGGCAATGTAATTGTTACTTGATTATCGCCACCTGGAAGCAATGTGCCTTTAGGAATAAAGATATCTACTGTTCCGAAGTTGTATGTTTGATTGGAGCTGTTGACATTCGGAACCGTAATTGCGGAAAGACTACCGTTGCCTGCTGCATAAGCTGCGTTTGTAGCTACGAAGCCAGCTGCCGGAGCCAAAGATGCCAGCATTGCTGCTGTAGAAACTACTGCTAAAAGTTTTTTACCTTTATTCATATACTTTCTTTCTCCTCCTTAAAAACCTTCATCTGAATCGAGTAGGATGTTTCATAACGTATGTGTTGCTAAATCCGTTACTGCTGTCCCCACACAGGCTATGTATCCAACAGAATCTCTTGTATACCACTCTATCAATCTTTTCTCCCCGTTCCATGATAGCTGTGCATTTCGAGGTATCTGTCATGCAAGATCGGTCGCCCTAGCAGGACAACATCCCTCCTTTCAGTGTAACTTTATCTACTTTGCTATCAAGTATAGCAAATTATTAAACGCTGTCATACTTCTAATTTCGACAAACCCTTGCAAATTCCTTTTTCTGATTTTGAGAAACTTGTGGAATTTTTGTGGAGTTTGTCTTCTAAATTGCACTGCTCTTGCAGTATAGCGGCTTTGCGGTATTTCGTAAATCGGAATGTTGTGGAAACATTCTTCTTCCCTGGCAACACCGCTTTCGTATCCTGCTCCTGTAGTATACCGATTGCCCGGTCGTTCGTAAAGGGACTTCCTCGGTTTTCCTAACACTAGCAATGGATTACAAGTTTACCAAAACACGAGAAACATTGCAAATTGATACTATCCACTACTAGACAATGCTTCAATTATAAAGTTTAGTATAATTGTCAGAGACTAGCAAGTGTTTTCTATAAAAAATATTATTTTTTTATTGCATCAGTGCCATTACATTACTTTATTTCGCTGTTTTTGTCAAACTTTGTCTACTTGTGGTGTTTTGCCACGCGTTCGTACAGATTGTATGTATGTTCACACATCTGCTGAATGGAAAACATCCGTTCAATCGCTTTTCGATCCGGCATCTCCGGCTGCTGCAGCATGCGGTCGATTCCGGCGGCCAACTCCAGAGGATCGCCTGCTTTCACAAGGCTTGCACCGCTTTTCACATGGCTGGCGATTTCGATGCAGCCGCCGACTCGCGTTGCCACCACCGGCACGCCGCATGCCAAAGCCTCCGCCATGGATAAGGAGAATCCTTCAGAGATGGACGGCTGTACGACGAGATCTGCTTGCTGGTAAAACGGCACGATCGCATCTTGATGTCCGACCATGTCCACAGGCAGGCTTCTTTCCCGAATGATGCTCTCCAGCTCCGGGCGCATTTCGCCGTCGCCGACGAATACATAGCGGGCCGGTGTCTGCACATGCTCGATCGCTTGCAGCAGGTCCTTGTGGCCTTTGACCGGGTGCAGACGGGCGACTGTGAGCACGACCGGCCGATCGTCGTTGGCCGTATGCTGTTTTGCCGCATCGCGCTGCGCCTTCCGCCCCGGTACGAAAAGGGTCGTATCGATGCCGTTGTAGATGACCTGAATCTTCTTCGGATGCACATGCTGCTCGACCAGGTCTTTTTTCATCGCGCGAGACACGGCAATATATGTGTGCACTGCCGGTCTTGTCGCTTTTTCCAAGGTGTAAAAAATCGTGCGCTTGAGATACTTGGGATAATCGAGTGCAAAGCAGCTGTGTACAGTCGTGATCAGCGGTATGCCGAATCCTTTGCCGACGATTCTTCCCAATACGTTTGCACGCACTCCATGTGTATGTATGATTTGCGGGCGAAAATTATGAATGATTTTGCGAAGAATTTGAAAACTTTTGAAAACGCCTTGGCCGAGCGATGTCACAGGAATCTCTGCCTGCTGCACCCGCTTGGCAAAGAGGGCGTCATAAAAACAGGCCACTTGCGGAGTGACTGCAGATGCTTCAAACCCTTTCATCAGACTGAGCACGTGTTGTTCGGCTCCTCCAAATTCCCCGCCGCCTATGATATATAACACACGGATGGGTTTGTTCGACACGCGCAGTCAACTCCCTAACGTAAAGTTTTTAAACATTCAGCCACAGATTTCCTGTGTAGACTATATCCTTTATATCATTTTTTGAATCGGAATTAAACATGAACTTCGTTTTTTATAGCGTATGACAATTTGGATATGGTATACATGGTACATGGTCATGCTATGACAATAGCAGCAGAGAAAGGAGATTTGCCATGAATCCGTCACATCCGCCTCTTTCCTATCGCACGATCCGGGGCTATGGAGAAGAGACGATTTTGATCAAGAAATCCCGCTTTATCGGGTATGCGCAGCCCGTATCCTCGGATGCGGAAGCGATGGCGTTCGTCGAGACCATTCGCAAAAAACACTGGGATGCCACGCACAATTGTTATGCCTATTGTATCGGCTCACAGGATGAGATGCAAAAGTCCAATGATGACGGAGAGCCGGGCGGCACTGCCGGGAAGCCGATCCTGGAAGTGATCAAAAAGGAAGAAGTAAAAAACGCAGTTGTCGTCGTCACCCGGTATTTTGGCGGCATCCTCCTCGGCGCCGGCGGATTGATCCGCGCATACAGCCAGTCGGCCGCAGCCGCTTTGCATGCTGCGACAATTGTCCGCAAGGAGCTGCATCAGGCGCTATGGGTCGTTCTGGATTATGGCTGGCATGGCAAACTCGAGCATCTGATCGCGGGCAACGCTTCCTGGATCGTCGCTGACACCCAATTTGCCGATCGGGTCAAAATGCTTGTCCATGTACCGTCTGACGACACGGAAGCATTTGTCAAGCAAGTCACAAACCTCACCAACGGACAGGCGGAACTGCAGCCGGATACTCCCTTGTATGTGTGTGTGCCTGTATAAAGAACTTACGCGTCCGCAGATTCCTGGATCGTTTGCAGTCCAAATACACCTTTTGGCAATTTAAATTCCGGCTATTCACATTCCGGTTCCTATCCTGCACTATCACTTGGGAAGCGGTATTTTGATCAAATCGCCGGCATAGGGAGCGGACCCCTCCGCGCAAAACCCGCCCGGATCGAACCGGAACCGGGTGTCCCGCTCCCTCCCAAGAGGCCTGCTCGCAGCGATTTCCTGCCGGCTGTCCTGCAGTAATTTCTGAATCGCAAGTCCGTCATTCATGCTCGCCATCACTTTTTGATACGCCTGGAAACAAGGCACCAGAAACCGATCCAGCAGCAATATGGCGCATTTGGCATCCGGATATTCGTCAAAGTAGCCGGCATCCAGCGTTTGCATGTACACAGACTTGATCACTTGCGTAATCGTATCCATCATGAAATAGCCTATGGTGCCATCCCCCCGCACCCGCTCCCGGCAGCGCATTTTGAGCGGCAACAGGATCGTCGCTCCGACGGGAATCGGGATATTCCGATATTTCCCCAAATGCTCGCTGAACCAGGACATTTTATGCGAGGATTCCCCGTGAAATTTGGTAAATCTCGATGACCAAAAATCGGTTGAATACAGGCGTTCTTCCAATGTCCCGTCTGTATACAGCACTTTCGTTATATTGCCGACTCCATCCTTGTAAAACGGCAGGACGCAGGAGATTCGCTTTACATCCCTCTCAATCTCCGGCGTTTCCAGTTTGATCGAGCGAAATAATGATTGCCCTCGGCCCATACTTCCCCTCCTCAAAGCCATTGACATTTGATTTTAGTGCGTGTTCAAAAAGTGGTTAAGTAAGACATAAGGAGTACGAAGCCGAAGCACGAAAAGGCGACGGAGTGTACGTGTTTGGTACATGAGTAAGCCTTTTTGGGATTCGGCAAAGCAATCCGCCGTAGAGTTTTGACTACGTTTTGAACATCCTCTTTTATACAAATGTATAAAATCAATCTACGTCTATCTTTTCATATATTTTTCCAAAAAGTCAATATTTGTTTGGTTTAATTAATAAAATGTTCTAACAAATTTACAAGATGATCAATTAATTCGCTGATTAATCGTTCATTTTCTGCATTTGGGCAAATCGACAGCCATAGGAAACCATTGTAACTTTGGGTTGCGCGAACATCCGGTGGGCCGGCCCCCATTGGAGGATACCCTTTTATGAAAGCACATACCCATGTTGATACAATTGCACAAAGTGAAACTCATGACGATACGCATGCATATGTTCCTGCCACCGACTGCAGCGAGTCCAATCTGGCATCTGCAAAGTCCCCGCAAACATCGGGAGATGCCGCACAGACAACACAGACAACACAGACAACACAGACATCACAGACATCACAGGCATCACAGACAAGGGATGCCGTCGACTGGACAGCGCTCGCAGCGGCGGTCCGGGCGGGTGACGAACGAAAGTTTGCCGAGTTGGCCGAGATGTTTCGGCCGTTGCTCCGCAAGATGATGGGGCGATTTTACCGCCACGCACACATGGAAGACTTGTGGCAGGAAGCGCTCATCGCACTGTATCTGGCCGCGGTCGAATACGATCCCGCACGGGGCATCGCATTTCCCGGCTATGTAGACGCAAGGGTCCGTTTTGCATTGTGGAATTTTTGCACACGCACACAGCGCAGAGAATCCAGGGAAGTGCTGCCTGCCCTTGCGCAAGACGAAGAAAACGGCATGGATGCCATGCTTTTGCTGCCTTGTCCATTGGCAGAGGAATACTTTCACCTCATAGAAATGTCAGAAATGTTTCATTCTTTAAGCAAGCGGGAACGTTTGGCTGTTATACGTTTGGTGTTGGAGAGGCAAAAGCCGGGGGAATTGGCCCTCGAATGTCACGTCTCCGTGGAAACGGTAAAGACGTGGAAAAAACGGGCGCTGCAGAAGCTGCGGGCATGGTGGCGGAATCTTTGAGATTCCGCCAAAAGGCTGACCCGGCAGGGAAACAGCAGGAGCAATCACCTGCTTTTGCGCCTACTCCTGGATGGCGAACATGATTTCCCCTTCGCATACGACTTGTCCGTCGACTTTCGCAACGGCTGTTCCTTTGCCGATGCGCGCCTTTAACCGGGTGATCTCTACAGCCAAGTGGAGCGTATCGCCAGGCCGTACCTGTCCGCGGAAACGCAAGCCGTCAATGCCGGCAAAGAAGGCGATTCTCCCTTTGTATTCCGCTTTCGACAAAAGGGCAAACGCACCCACTTGGGCCAGTGCTTCCACGATCAATACACCAGGCATCACCGGGTACTCCGGGAAATGCCCTTGAAAAAATGGTTCATTCATCGTCACGTTTTTGATGCCGGCTGCACTGACACCCGGTTCGCATTCCAGGATTTTATCGACCAGCAAAAACGGATGGCGATGTGGTATGATCTCCTGGATTTGTTCAATATTGTACATGTTCATGAATCGTCCTTTCTTGCACTCCTGTCCAAATGTCCAGCTTTTTCATTTCTAGTGCGTGTTCAAAAAGTGGTTAAGTAAGACACAAGGAGTGCGAAGCCGAAGCACGAAAAGGCGACGGAGTGTACGTGTTTGGTACATGAGTAAGCCTTTTTGGGATTCGGCAAAGCAAACCGCCGTGGAGTTTTGACTACTTTTTGAACATCCTCTTCTAGTATAGACATGGGAGATTTAACACACAATAGTCGTATCTTCTACAGCCCCGGGGCTGGGAAGTTTATATAAAAAGCACCTCCGCTGCGGGCGGCGGGTGCTTTTTATTCCCATCCTTCCATGCGCTCCGCATCTACCTCTACCGGTCGATTCAAAAGGCGGAATTGTGTCAGATAGACAAAGCTTGTCAGAAACGATACTGCAACGGTCAACCACAACAGTACGATGGAAAATGACCAGCCAAACATGATAGTGAGAATGGTCAGATAATACAGGACGGTTGTGGATTTGCCCCAGATGGTGGCAGGGACGGTTTTTTTGCCGCGCACATGAAAATAAGCGGAAACTGCGATCATTCCCAATTCTCTCGCCAGAATCAGCCCTGCCAGCAGATCCGGTATGGCATGTGAAACGACCAGGGACAGGAAAACAGCCAACACCATCAATTTATCCGCAAGCGGATCCAGCAAGCTGCCGATCTCCGTGATCTGGCCATATCTGCGCGCCAAATGTCCATCCAATACGTCAGTCAATCCCGCGAACAGCAAGATCAGCAGCGCATACAGGATATGATGATCGAAGCTTTCGAAAAACACGCCCAAATACAATGGAATCAGTAAAAAACGCAGCATAGTGATTGCGTTTGGCAAATTCACATTCCATTCACCTCACAATACCAACATGTAGTATACCTATATGTCGAGGGATCAGGCAAATGTCATTCCGAATACAATGACTTTCTGAACGTATAAATCTGAATGTATAAATCCACACGCGCAAAAAGGCAGATGGGGTCCGAGTAGCCATCCGCCTTTCTCTTTTGCTTGTCCTTTATCCTCGATCCGCATGTTTACTTTACCCATCAATTGCGGAGATTATTCGCGATCGCCATCATTTGATCGGCTGTGGTGATTGCTTTGGCATCCAGTTCAAAGGCGTGCTGTGTCTGGATGAGATCCGTCATTTGTTGAATCGTATCGACATTGGATTGCTCCAGGAATCCTTGATGGATGGTTCCTAAATTCTGTGTATCTTGCGGGGTGACAGCCAATAACTGGCTCATCGGCGCAGGCGTTCCGGCAACTGCTGCAAATACATTATTCCCGGCAGGCCTTAGCGCAGTCTCCGGATCGCCAAAGTAAAACAATCCCACCTGCCCCAAATTGGTCAGCTGTCCCTTTTGTCCCGATTCCAGCGTACCATCCGGGTACACGCGGATCGATGCCGGATTGATTCCGGTCAGGTCGATCGGCTGTCCATTGGCGTCTGTCACTTTGTAGCCCTGATCTGTCGCCAGATACTGTTTGCCGTCCGGAGCCTCAGCGATTTGAAAATGTCCGTTCCTCGTATAGGCGAGCGTTGTCTTCCCTGTACCATCAGGCACTTGTACGGCAAAGAAACTGTTTCCCTGAATGGCAAAGTCCAAGGGCTGAGACGTTACTTTCATGGCCCCATTGGAGAAGTCATTTTCCGGCCCGGTGTTCGCCACCCCGGAACCCAGTTGCAGACCGAGGGGACTGAGACGTGTCAATGTCGCGGGATTTGTCTGAGCCATTGTCGGCATTTGCTTTTGATCGAATTGCCTGTACAGCAAATCCTGAAACGATACGCTTTGGCTTTTGTAGCCCACAGTATCCACATTTGCCAGATTATTGGAGATCGCATTGATCCGCCTTTGCTGGCTTAAAAGCCCTGACGCCGCCGTCCATAGTGCTTGCATGTATCTTCTCTCCTATCATACGACTCGTCCGATCTCATTGACCGCTTTATCCATCGATAGATCGATTGTATGAATGACTTTGGAATTCGCTTCATAACTGCGCATCACATTGATCATGGAGACCATCGTCTGTGTGGGATCGACATTGGATTGTTCGATGAAGCCATGCCGAACGTCAGCCGTGCCCGGTTGCAATGCGGCATTGCCATATGTGTAACCATTGTCCCCATATGGAACCAATTGATTTGGATTGGCCACATCGACGACCGCCACGGAATTGCTCACTTGCAGCGGCTGCCCGCGCCCATCCAGCAAAGGCTTGTTGGTCGGCTGGCCATTGCCGTCGACCTGTACGGCTGCCGTAGTCCCGTCCGGCTGTACCTGGATGCCGGAATTCGGGACCGGGTTGCCTTTGCTGTCAATGGCCAGCAGCCGTTGTCCGGAAGCCGTGACAAGAAGGTTGTCGGCGTCTTTGACAAAATGGCCGTCCCGTGTCAGGATGGGTCCGACATTCGGTTCATTGACAGCAAAAAAAGACGTATGCAAAGGAGCATCGACAATCCCGTAGTCATACGGCTTGTCCGATTTTTGCAAGGGCCCTTCCGTGAACCGGGACAATGTCTCTTGCAGCCACACGCCCGTTCCCATCTTGCCTACTATGGGGTTTGGCGCGGCAGAATTCATGTTCAATCCTCTTCCATAGTTGATGCGCTCCATCAACTGCTCGGGAAACGCCATCAACTCTCCATCCTGCGCCTTATAGCCAGGCGTATCGGCATTCGCCAGATTATTGCTGATCACTTCCTGCAACCGTTGATTTGCAATCATTCCCGATGCGGCTGTATACAATCCGCGAATCATCCGTATCACCCGACTTTCGATTTCGTTTTTCGGTTCTGATTTTCCGTATATTTGCCTTTTTCGTCTGTTCGCTTTTTCCGTTTCTTCTTTCATCCTTCTATATGAACACGGTCATGCCATATCAGGATCCGGTTATACAGTCACGTGTTTATATGACACCGATTTTTTTCTTGTTGTTTAAAAGGGAGCGCGATACTTTATCGAGATTGTCCAATGCAATCCCGGTGCCTCTGACAACACAGGACATAGGCTCTTCCGCGATATGTACAGGCACTTGCAGCTGATCGACCATCAATTGGTCCAATCCGTACAGCAGCGCGCCGCCGCCTGTCAATACAATGCCTTTGTCATAAATGTCGGCCGCCAACTCTGGGGGAGTGCGTTCCAATACGTGCTTGGCTGTTGCGATGATATTTACCACTGTCTCTTCAAGGGCTTCCCGCATCTCTTCTGATCCGACCGTAACCGTCTTGGGCAATCCGCTGATCATATCCCGACCCCGTACGTCGATCTCTTCCGTCCGCGCACCCGGATATACGGATGCGATATGAATTTTGATCTCTTCTGCCGTCCGTTCTCCGATCAATAAACTGTAGTGTTTGCGAATGTGGCGAATGATCGCTTCGTCGAACTTGTCCCCTGCTACCCGAATAGAATTGGAGGTGACGACGTCTCCCAAAGATAAAACCGCTACGTCTGTCGTGCCTCCACCAATGTCCACCACCATGCTGCCGCTTGGTTGAAATATGTCCAGACCAGCTCCAATCGCAGCCGCTTTCGGCTCCTCAATCAAAAATACTTCCTTGGCTCCTGTGCGCTCCGCTGCTTCCCGCACCGCTTTTTGCTCGACTGACGTAATGCCGGCCGGTACGCAAATCATGACACGAGGCCGCAAAAACATATTTTTGCCGATGGTGCGCTGAATAAAGTGCCGCAGCATGATCTCGGTAATGTCGAAATCTGCGATCACGCCTTCACGCAATGGGCGAATAGCAACGATGTTCCCGGGTGTCCGTCCAAGCATCCGGCGAGCTTCTTCACCGACCGCTACCACTCGCCGCGTCTGGCTCTCAATGGCAACTACAGATGGTTCATCTAATACAATCCCTCTGCCTTTCACATGGACCAATACATTCGCGGTCCCCAGGTCAACACCTATGTCTTTCCCGAACATGTACGAAAAATCCTCCTTAAGTCCTCTCGACAGATAAGCGAATTCCTTTGCTACGGCGTCAACCCTATGTCATTCGTTCCAGTGCATCTCTGTAAATCCCGGGATCCCTTTTCGATACGACGATGATTCGACATATTGTGCTAGAATTCGCGCTAGAAATACATTCTATAGCGGAGAGGAAACTCCTCTATGGACAGAAAATTTTTTCGACGAATGCGCCTTTGTGTCCTCATGCCGATACTTCTTCTTGGTCGCCTCACCACCACGCAAATGGCGGATCGACTTATGGTACTCCAAAATTTCTTTGACCCTGTTGGCCAGATCAGGATTAATCTCGGGTAGCCGTTCGGTCAGATCTTTATGCACGGTACTTTTTGAAACTCCGAACTCTTTTGCGATCGTTCGTACCGTATTGCGGGTTTCTACGATATATTCGCCGATCTTCAAAGTTCGTTCTTTGATGTAATCGTGCACGCCCTTCGCCTCCCCCATTTCTGGATTGTCTGATACATTATATGAGGGGGTGTACAGCATATTCCCGGAAGTTGCAGACGTGACAAGCCCTGAAGCGGATTTTTTCGCAAAATCAAATGGGAAGGCAAGGAGGAATCCAAGCATGACAGGCAAAGACAAGCATTCGCAGTCTATAAAGGAAGAAAATAAAAATTTCTGGCCGCAGATACAGGAGGAAAAACGGCGGTATAACGGCCCTTCCAGCTTTTTTGCCTGCCGTTTGTGTGAACGGACACAAACATCCGCAAGCACCGGCAGCCATTGCCAACGGGCCATTTTATATTATGAAATGACCGAGCCCTACCATAGTGAATCATTGGGCATCCGGATTCCCAAAGGCAGTGTGACATTCGCCTATTATTGGACGGAGCGACCTTACAATCTCTACCATATGATCGATCCTACCGGTGAAACTCTCGCCTATTATTTCAATATTTCCGATCAAACGGAGATCTCCGGGACTGTGCTTCGTTGGCGCGACCTGATCGTCGATGTATTGATCCGCCAAGAAAACGTTCCGATACAGGTACAGGAACAGGTGACTGTACAAGAACAAGTGACTGCACGAGAAGAGATCCCTGAACAACAGATGCTGCCCGTACAAGAACAGGAACAAGCATGGCGCGTACGCATATTGGATGAAGAAGAAATTCCGCCGGACATCGAGCCAAAGATCCTCTCGTACATCATGTCGGCAAAGGATCATCTGGTTCGCAACTACCCGCAAATCCTGCATGAGGTCTTGCCGCTCTCGGAACGCTTGTGGCACCGGCGGCGCCAGGCCGCCAGGTTCGCAGAAACAGACCTTTGACAAAACGTTGGCGAATCCGGCTGTATTTGACTCTATCAGACAAGTCTCCCGTTTCGTACTATATCCTATGAGTCGAATGTCAGTCGTAGAATCAAAAAACTTTTTTTTGAAATTTAAAAAAATTTTTAGGTTACCCCCACAATTGGTCAATCTACCAACGTATAGTCTAGTATCCATTATTTAACGAGGTGATTGAATCATGAAAAAACTATTGGCAACAGTAACAGCAGTCACAACAATCGCAACAATCGCTGGCGGTACCGTTCCTGCATTTGCTTCCACCTATAATTTTCATGGCATACATATGCGCGGGAACCACAACAGCATCAACATTCAAGACAACTCTACCAACTACAATTTCACGACAAACATTACGTTTAATGATTTGGGCAATTTCCGCTGGGCAGCAAAAGCAATTGAAGACATGGCGAAAAAAGGAATTATCAAAGGCATGGGTAAACATCAGTTTGATCCGGGCCAATCCATTACACGGGCGCAATTCGCCGTATTGGTCACAAAGCAGTTCGGCTTGCAAACATCGACGACTGCAACTCAGGATTTTGCAGATGTGCCGCCGACTCTTGCAAACGGCAAACCAAACTGGGCATTCCCATATGTCGAAGCGACAAAAGACTATTTTGATGCGACTGCAAACTTGAGCGGCGGCTACAATTTCAATCCAAGCCAACCGATGCGCCGGGAAGATGTGGCTGTAACGCTTGTAAAAATCATGGAGAAGCTGAACCTGGTTCAACCGGATTCCTCCGATCAGGTACAGCAAGTACTCGCAAATTATCAGGATTTGGATCAAGTTCCAGGCTCCTTGCAGACATATATCGCTACGGCCATCACGAATAACTTGATGAAAGGCGACGGCAACGGCAATTTCGCGCCATTGCGCCCATTGCGCCGTGCAGAAGCCGCTGTATTGCTGGATCGCATTTCAAGTCAAATGGTCGTCGTACCGGGAGACAATCCAACTACTACAGTAACGACCGATACGTATGGCTCGTCTACCGTTTCCAACGACAACTACAGCACGGATAACTCGGCTGCAAGCACAGATTCCGCTTCCACAACGATCACTACAGAAGACCACAGCAACGACTGATACGTACTCAAACTAAGTACTCAAACAGCGCCAATTTTTAAAGGCTGACAACTTCCAAATAAAAAGAAGATCAGAGGGCAATTGTCTCTCTGATCTTTTTATGTTCGCCTATTATCGAATTAATGCGTATTTGCTTTTGCCGGTAAAACAGAGGCAGGGTTGATGACTTGTCCATCTTTGCGCACTTCAAAGTAGAGATGGTTTTTCGCACTCGCCTCGAATTTGCAATAGCCGCTATCACCGATTGGCTGTCCTTGTGTCACTTGATCGCCTTTGTTGACATCCACTTTGCCGAGGGACGCATAGACTGTCACATATCCATCCGGATGTGTGATTTCAACGGTTTGGCCGTTTAACGGATTGTCTTCTACATTTGTCACCTGGCCGGCTGCTGCTGCCAATACAGTAAATGTGGCATCATTTTGCGCCTGAATGTCGATTCCATTGTGTGTGTAAAAATGGTTGTCATAGTTGACAAGAGCTGCTGCCTGCGCTTTGGCGTCAGTCGATGTTTCATCATAGTATCCGACGACTACACTGGCATTTGCCGCATCCGGGCCAACGGGCCATTGAAAGCTTGGAGCGGCGTTTGCTGCCGCTGACGGATTGGCAGGTGCAGAGTTTTGATTCGTCTGCGTTTGCGTCTGTGTGTTTTGAGCTACGTCTGATGGCGGATTGCTTGCTTGATGATTTGTTTTCACGTACATCAGACTGATGATGAGACCGGCTGCCGCAAGGTACATGACTGGGAATGCCCAGCGCTTCGAGAAAAATTTGTTGCGCCCGCTTTGATGTGTAGTTTTGCGGGAAGTTGATGTGTTTTCTTGACTGTTCTGATTTTTTTCTTTTTCTTGATTATTCATGTGATATCACCTCATTAAGCCATTGTGGCCAAACCGCTTGGCAGATATACACATGAAACATCGATAACTAAAAATTTTTTGTAATTTTCTTGTTTTTTATGCATGGGGAAATGAAAAAGTTGATACCTGACAAAAATCGAGCAGATCCATGGATCAATTCATGGATCTGCTCGATTATCAGATTAAGTATCTCTTTACTTCATCATAAAAATTTTCGCGAGTTCCAAAGTAGACAAACGTTATATGATCATTACTTTCGGAATACAAATAACAAATTCGCAAAGATACCTGATCAAATTTAAAATCGTAAGACTGAAACCCTTGCAAATCACCTTTGAGATACGACCCAATTCCCGGATTTTGGACGATTACATACTGTTGTGTACATAATTCATCATACAATCGCGGCGCCTTCCTACTTGCTTGTTTGAGCAATCGATCCATCTTCTTTGTCGAAGAATATGTCGAGGCCATTAAAATCTTCTCCTTCTCCATCCTCCGACTCCGGATCAGCTTTCATGTCATCCAAGAATTGTTGAATACGTTTTTCCATTTGCTTATTGTATTCGTTAATCCGATAAGCTATTTCTTTTGCCAACTCTTCACCGGTATAACCATCCGATATTACTTTTCGTACAATACTCTCGATGTCCAAATCAGAAACAGTTCTGGTACGATGACGAACTGGTTTAAGAAAGATGCCATCCTCTAGCAAATATGCTTGAACCGTTTCTTCAACACCTAAATGATCAAAAAAACTTTTTGGAATCGTGAGTTGTCTTTTACTGGTAATTTTAATATCCCTGTGTTCTTGCACTTGATCCAGATCAAAAATTATTTTATTCATCATTTTACTTTTCACTCTTTCAATTTAGGCTCCGTTATCGTTTTATCTGGCATTTCCTTATCAATAGTACGTTTAGTGGAATAAGCCATTATTTTCGCCATCAAATCATCAATATTTACGTAAAGGTCACTAGTAATGTTTCACTTGCTTCTGACATTCGTACATTCAAGGCGCATTCCTTACTCAGTAAGGAGATTGTATCGTAATATACAACATATGTCAATCTAACATCAAAAGATTTCTTGAACAGCTACGGCTGCCTAATTCTTTACACGCCTTTCTGATCCCCCGCATACAATGGCTGAATTTTGCCAAGGAAAAACAGCACGGCGAGCGCTGCGGCGACCATCATGAGGCCGCCCAAAATCAGTGCTGCGGCGAATCCGTAGTGTTGCGCGATATATCCGGTAAACGCCGGCGAGACGATGGCAGCGACCGCGCCTGCTGTATTCATGATGCCGCCAAGGGACCCTGCACCGCCTTTGGGCGCCAGATCTTGCGGAATCGACCAAAGAATCGCTGTCGATGCAGACTCGGCTGCCATCGCCAGCACGAGTATCCAGGCGGCTGTCGTTGCCGATTGGGCGTTGGCAGCGATGATGATGGATACGGATATGACCTGCATGACGACCAATATTGTCTTCTTGACTTTGGTGATATTATAGCCGGCGTTAATCAGTTTATCGGAAATGATCCCGATGACCGGCTGTACCAGCATTCCGGCAATCCACGGCACTGTGGCATAAAACGCAACGCTTTTCAAATCGAGGTGGCGGGCTTTAATCAAATATCCGGGCAGCCATGTGAGGTATAGATAGTATAAATAGTCCTGGAAAAATTTAATGAAGATAATGGCCCACGTATTTCGATAGGATAGCATTTTGGAAACGGATACTTTCTCTGCAGCCGATTGGTTCATAAGCCCTGCAATGGGAGCCTTTTCACGGAATGTAAGGAACCAGAGCAGCACCCAAATCAAGCTTCCGATCCCCGTAATATAGAATGCCATGCGCCAATCCGGATGTGCTTTGGTGCCAAATGCCAGCATGAGTCCGACCATGACGCCCGGCGTCAGGGCAAATCCAAGCCGCAAGCCGGCCAGGTACGTGCCAGTGGCAACGCCCCGCTCTGATTCATGGAAATTTTCCGCGATCACTTTGGTAGCCGCCGGAAAGTTGGCAGCTTCCCCGACGCCGACAATCAGCCGGCTGAACAACAACATGGAAAGTCCGCGCGCCAACCCCGTCAAGGCAGATGCGATCGACCAGATAAAGGCGGCGATTCCATACACTTTTTTGGTGCCATAGCGGTCACACAGCCAGCCCGCCGGCAAATTGAAAAGCAGGTAGGTCCAGCCAAAGGATGATAAGACAATGCCCATTGTCGTCATGTCCAGATGCAGATCTTTGGCGATAAACGTATTGGCCGTCGCCAAACTTGAGCGATCGATCGCATTGATCAGCGTTCCGGCGAAGACCAGAAACAAAATCCAAAGTTTCACGCCGCGGAAACCTTTCATCAGTTCTACCCCCTCAGTGAGTGTTTGATACGCTATATTCATTTGAAAGCGGATTCATGATTGCTTAAAAAAAATCACTGCACCTCCGTCAAAACCTGTTGTCCCTGCAACACCTGATCGATATCTTCGAAGATCATCTCTGCCACCCGTTGTGAGGATTCCTGTGTGATGCCTGCTACGTGTGGAGTCAGTATGACATTGGGAAGCTGTCGAAAAGGGTCATCGGCTGCCGGCGGCTCTTTTTCCCGGACATCCAGAAATGCATATCGGTTTGGATGATTTTGCAAGCTTGTATGGAGTGCTGATTCATGGATGATTCCGCCGCGTGCGGTATTGATGAGAACGGCTGTTTCTTTCATTTCTGCGAGTTGGGCTTCATCGATGAGGGAATGTGTTGCCGGAGTCAAGGGGACATGGATGGAAATGTAATCCCCTTCCCGGCAGACCTGCCGGAGTGTGTCCAGCCGGACGCCAAAGTCCTGGATCAGACTGTGTGTTTTAATGACAAAGGGGTCGTATGCGATCACCTGCATGCCAAAGGCGCGTGCACGCGTGGCGACCCTTTGCCCGATATCCCCGACACCGATCAGCCCCAGGGTTTTCCCGTTCAGCTCACGTCCCATGCAGAGCAGCCGATTCCAGTGCCCCTCCCGCGTGGCCTCATCACAGCGCTGCAAAAAGCGGGCGTGTTCCAACATGCAGGCGAACACGTATTCGGCGACGGCGTTTGCGTTGCACCCTCTGGCCGCGATGACTTTTACCCCGCGTTCCCGGCAGGCTGCTATATCGATATTGTCGAGTCCGACACCCAGCCGCCCGATGGCCTGGAGCTGTGGCAGTTGCTTCAGAAGCTGGCGGTCGATGCGCGTCTTGTTGCGAATGACAAGAGCTTGCGCGTTTGCCGCAAGATCGGCCAATGCCTCCGGTTTGCCGTAAAGGGTGGGGTCCCCGATCACATCATATTTGGCGGTGATCCAATCAGGAACGTTCCACCAGACATCTTCCGTAATCACCATGCGCATGCATTCATATCTCCTTTATCTGTTTATTTGCCGCGGATCGATGCTTCGACCCGCGTCAAATGCTCGAACATTCGCTGTTTCGCCAGTGAGCCGTCTTTTGTTTTGACCGCATCGAGAATCGCCTGGTGCTCCACCAGGGATTGCTGCGGTACGTCGCGGATGGAGAGCGACTCCATTCTGCTTTCCGAAAGCAGGTCCAGCATCGTCAGCATCAGGCGGACCAATACAAGATTCTGGGATGCTTCCGCCAGACCCACATGAAATTGGGCGTCCCGTTCTCCCAATATCGCCAAATCCCGTTTGTGCGCAAAGGCATCGTCAAGAATCGCCTGCAGTTTTTGGATTTCCATGAGTGTGGAACGTTCCGCCGCCCAATACGCCGTTTCTGATTCCAATACTTTGCGGATTTCAAATAAATCCTGGATCGCCCCTGCTTTGCCGCTCAATGCTTCGTCCATATTTCCATACGTGGACTGAGACTCGGCCACGAATATTCCGACACCGTGGCGAACCATTAAAATGCCCCGGCCGGCCAACAACTTGATCGCATCCCGGACGGCTGTCCGGCTGACCCCAAATTGTTCGGCAAGCGCCCGCTCAGTCGGCAGGCGGTCGCCTGGCTTGAGCGTGCCGCGAACGATCGCATCTGTGATTTGGGATACTATTTTTTTGCTGTATGCCATGTTGTTGGAAATAGGTTCAAACAAATAGGTCATCCCTCCAGGCGATATGAAGCTCTTCCGCTAATTTTTTTAATTCGTCGAGTGTGCTTTGCTCAAGCGCAATGCCTTCCTGCCGCCCTTGATGTTCCAACCGGACACGGCGCTCCCCAGGAATTCGCACGGAGGAAAAGCCATCTGCCGGCGGAACCTGGTGGATCTCATCCACGAGCACATCCATGCGCCGATAAAATTCGTCGCCGTCAAAAAAGCTGCGGGGGTTGATGGCAATACAGCAGAGCCCCGTTCCCGGCTCCCGCTGCTCCTTGTCATACATCGACCCGACATGCGGCGCCATCTCGGCGCCTGACAAAACGCCGCTCAGGATCTCCACCATGAGCGCCAGTGCGTATCCTTTGGGTCCGGCCATCGGCAATACGGCCCCGCGCAGCGCCGCTTGCGCATCTGTGGTCGGACAGCCGGTTTCATCGATGGCCCAATCCTCCGGGATCGATTGCCCCGTCTTGGCTGCGAGTATGATGTTGCCGCGGGCGACTTTGCTTGTCGCCATATCCAACACTACCGGCGAATGGCAGTGGGTCGGCGCCCCGAATGCGATGGGATTGGTGCCGAAAAACGCTTTCCTGCCGCCCCACGGCGGTATGGCCGGCTGGGCATTGGAAAACGCCCAGCCGATCATCTCCGCTTGTGTCGCCAAGTCGATATAGGCAGACAAAGGACCTGCATGGTTGCCCCGCTTGACTGTGACGATGCCGATCCCCGTCTCTTTCGCCAAGTCGACGGCGGCTTCCATGGCAAGTTTGGCCACGACCGGCCCCAGCCCGCTGTCTCCATCCAGTGTTGCGACAGACAGTGCCCGTTTTTCCAATGCCGTGTCTGGCGCTGCTTTGATCACACCACGCCGGATCCCTTGTATATATGCCGACAACCGGGACAATCCGTGTGTGTGGACGCCTGTAAAATCTGCACGCACCAGCACCTCAGCCGTCCATTCCGCATCTGCCGGCGGCACCCCTGCCACTTGAAAACACTGGCTGGCAAACCGATGAAGTTCATTCCAACTGTAGCGCATCGCGGATCATCCCTTTAGGCACTCGGATAGAGTCTTGTCAATACGAATTCCCGATGTCCGAGGGCTTCCGCACAAGTCAGACGGCCATTGAGGGTACGCACCATCACATCCCACAACGCGTCGCCCGCTTGCTGCAGATGTATGGTTCGTGCCAGAAGTCCGCTTACATCCAGATCGATGTGTTCACGCATGCCGCGGGCGGTCTTCGGATTGGCCGTCAGTTTGATCACCGGCTCAATCGGATGTCCGACGATATTGCCTTGCCCTGTAGGGAAGAAGTGCAGTACGGCTCCTGCTGCTGCCATCAACGTAATACACTCGGCGGCGGCCGAAGACGTATCCATGAAATGCAGTCCCGGTCCATTGGGCGCTTCTGCCGGCTTCAGCACACCGACAACCGGACATGTGCCGGTTTTCTCGATATTGCCCATCGCCTTTTCTTCGATCGTCGACAATCCGCCTTTGATATTTCCCTGTGTCGGCTGGCTGCCCAGGAGATTCGCATCCTGGGATTCGATGAAGGAAACATAGTCATTGAACGTTTTCATGAACTTTTGCTTCAGGACGGCAGTCGCCATTCGATCTGCAATCAGGTGCTCGCCGCCCGTCAGCTCGGAAGTCTCCCCGAACAGTACGGTTGCCCCGGCAGCGACGAGACGATCGACCACAACGCCGACTGTGGGGCATGAACCCAACCCGGATGTGGTATCGCTTTCCCCACATTTAATGCTTATGATCAAATCTTTAAAATCGACCGGTTCTTTTACCGATTCACTCGCTTGCTGCATAAATTCTTTTGCTTTCCAGGAAGCGCGGCGGATCGTTTCAAAATCCCCATATCCTTCAATGCCAAAGTAGGCAACGGGCTTTCCGGTTTCGGCAATTCCATCGGCGATTTTTTTCGCCCAATTTTCTTCGATTCCGACAACGATGGCAGCAGCTACATTGGGGTTGCGGCCGGTGCCGATCAATGTGCGAAAATGCAATTCCAGGTCTTCGCCATACTGCAAACGCCCATAGGGATGTGATAAAGCGATTGTGCCCGGCACTTTATTGGCAATCGCCTCACAGGCCGCATTTGATAAATCATCAACCGGAATGACCACCACATGATTGCGAACGCCTACTGCTCCATTTTCCCGACGATATCCGTATAATTGCTCCATTTCCTACCACCTCGCGCTTTTGATATTGTGAACATGTACATAATCGCCTGGTTCGATCGCTTCTCTCGCCAATCCTACCCGCAGGCCATACTCGATCACGGCATCGCCCGCTTGCAGATGTACGACAGAAATTTTATGTCCAAGCGGGATATCTGCTTTCGCGATCACCTCGACCATGCTGTCATCGTCCATATAAAACCCGATCACCGTTTCGCCCTGGCTGATGTCTTCTGTTACAACACCGACATGATCTCCTTTTTTGTGAATCAAAAATTTGTGTGTTTGTACTTCGGCACCAGACGGCTGCTGATCCAGTGCAGCAACTTGCAAACTTTCCTTTTGCATGCGGCTCGCTCCTTTTTGAAGTGGTAGTATCACATACCTGATACTTCTATATATTTGAGAAGCGCGCAAAAAAGACTATATATTTGAGGATTTTTGGGGATTTTATCAAGCATCATTTAACGGGTCTGCTGCTTGACCGGCACATTTGCCGCAACCAGGTAACTGTACGCATTGGTAATTTGGACACCCTGGTAGTAGTATGTTAAAATCTGCGTAGCTGTTTTTCCTTCTTTTGCCATGCCATTGGCACCATACTGGCTCATGCCCGTATCGTGGCCGTAGCCTGACGTGTCAAAATACACTTCCCTGTTTTGGACTTTCCATGTAAAGCTGGTAGAATTCAAACCCAACGCTTCCCGAATCTGGCGTCCGGTGAATCGCTTGTCGCCCACTTGCATCTCCAATACATGCTTTGACGGTGATTCTGCCAAGACTTTCATCGGCAAGGAATTTCCCGTCGAAGCCGGTATCGAATCGATATGCAATTTTTCCAAAACAGTGGAAACCGGAATGGCCGTTTCCTGATGAAAGCGGGGAGCGACCGAATCCCAGGGGCTTGGCACCGATTTTAAATAGGGGACGTCATGTCCCCAATAATCTTTTGCATCTTCCGTATACCCATTGCTCGTGGAAAAATACAGGGCATCAATCGGCTTGCCCTGATATGTCAAAATTTCACCGTGTGTGGCATTGACCGCTTGCTCAATTTTTTTCTGATTGGCCTCATAGTCGCTTCCCCATTTTTGCCGCAACAGCTCATCGGAAGAATAGGCCTGATCGTAACGATAACTGTCCGTAATATTCGCACCTGCCTGCGCTGCCGCAGGAAGCTTCGGCGCAATATGGTTGATCAAGGTATTGACCGCCCGGGTGCGTGCAGCAATCGCCTGTGCCTCCAACGCCTGCAGTTCAAAGGTAATCGGCATTTCCCCGGCTACCACTCCGGCCACGTACGTTTCCAGGGGCATTGTGACAACTTGTCCCGTTTTTGTCATATAGACCTTGATTTGCGCATCGCCTGTGAATGTCTGCAACTGTTCAGGCGCAGCTGCCGGCACCGGCGCTCCATGCTTTTTCCCTAACAACACGACGAGGGAGGAAGGTACGATTACTGTGGAGACAACCATAAATCCAACAATCCAGCCAATATAACGTCGCATGCGTTTCCTCCTCGAGAACAGAGTTTGAATCGACTGCAACATTATGTATATTGGACATTGTCCGGATTTATGAATCCCGGTGATCCATGCATGAAACACTGCGCATTCGTTGAAATTAACGTATGGTATGGTATGATTTTGATGTGATTTGATTTTGGTATGATTTTCTTGTGCATTTTGTATTTCGTTAAATCTTCATGAACGTACATAAAGGGAGAAATGAATTGGATGGAACGACCGAAAAAATATTGCAAAGATTCCCGAGCAATCAAAGCATTGCATGTGATGCCGGAAGATTTGAATATGCATCAAACCATATTCGGCGGAAAAGTAATGGAACTGATCGATGATATCGCGGCGTTATCCGCTACCCGCCATGCGCGCATGCCGGTCGTGACCGCTTCCACCGACTCGGTCAATTTTCTGGCGCCTGTCAAAATGGGCGACGCCATTTGTCTGGAATCTTTCGTGTCATGGACAAGCCGCAAATCGATGGAAGTATTCGTGAAGGTGATCAGCGAAGAATTGCTGTCTGCCAAGCGGACTGTAACAACAACCGCATTTTTGACATTTGTCGCCCTTGACGAACATGGCAAATCTGCCATGGTGCCGGAAGTGATACCGGAAACCGAACTGGAAATCGAATTGTACAAGACAGCCCCCATTCGCTATGAAGAACGGAAGCGGAGACGGGAAGAAACGAGTTTCCTCGTTTCCAAAATCGACTTGTCTCCACCTTTTCAAAAGGGCGTGTGGATATAGGCTTTTGCTTACATGGGGTTTTTGCTTACATTGGAGCAGGGGAAAACAGCGCTTTGATGCTCATGCTGGCAGCGCCGATGGCTGTGGCCTTTTCCCCGAGTGCCGCCGGGACAATGGGCGTATTGGCAAAGGGAAGCTTGAGACTGTGTTTTTCCACCGTTTTTCGCAGCGGTTCAAAAAGAAAGTCGCCCGCTTTTGCCACACCGCCGCCCACGATAATCAATTCCGGATTCAGGATATGGATGAGCTGTGCAATGGAAATGCCGAGATACCGTCCCGTGTCCGCCAATACCCGAATGGCCAGGCGATCTCCCTGAAGTGCCGCCTGATGGATCATGGCGCCGGTCAGTCCCTCCAAGCGCTCCTGCACCAGAGATGAAAGCACACTGTCTGTTCCCGTTCGGATCGCCTGCGCCGCACGCTGCGCGATGGCAGGACCGGCAGCCATCGCCTGCAAACACCCATAATTGCCGCAACTGCAGCGCAGTCCGTCTTCAGCGACCGTGATATGACCGATCTCTCCGGCACTGCCGCTCATGCCGCGATACAATTCATGATGCAAGACGATGGCGGCGCCAATCCCATATCCTACATTGATGCAGACAAAGTTCTGTATGTCTCTGGCATTGCCAAACCAACTCTCACCTACCGCCATCGCCCGGACGTCATTGTCCACCTGTACAGGTACGGAGAAACGGTGCATCAGATAGTCCCGGATCGGGACCTCACGCAATTGCAGATTGGGAGCAAAGATTCCCAACCCTTGCCGCACATCCACGATCCCATGCATGCCAACGCCAATTCCCATTAATTGCTCTCTCGCAAACTGATTCCCGCTTGCAATCGCAGTGATCGCATCTTCCAGGGTGTCTGCGAGCATGGCTAAAAAGCTGTCCACAGTCGGCTGTGCAGGCAGCGGCCGCTCGATCTCCGCATGTATGTTCGCATCCAGATCGACCCCGAGAACGGTGAATCGCTTGGAACCGACGTCTACGCCAAGGATATAGCCCGCCTGTGGATTGATTTCCAGCATGATGGGCTTCCTGCCGCCGCTGGAATGTCCACGCTCCCCTTCAATGACAAGCCTTTCCTCCATTAACTCACCGACAATGTTGGTAACCGTGGGGGGAGTCAAATTTGTCAATTTGGCGATCTCTGCACGCGGAATCGGCCCTTGTGTGCGAATAACAGAGAGAATTGCAGAACGATTGATCTGTTTCATCAATTGTGCATTGCCTGCAAGAATGGTCGAGCCCGCCATTGTCCAATCCCCCCTTTTTTCTGCAAATGCAGCCGATTGCACGGTTACAACCCATTACCGAACCGAGACGCCTGGAATGATCGAATCCAGGCACCTGATCGTTGATAGATGGTTCCATTCCGCTCCGGCGTGATATATTTCCAAGATTATTTGTCGTCATATCCCCGCGGATGGTTGCGATGCCAGTTCCATGCGTGTGCGAGAATCGTTTCCAGCTGTCCATATTGGGGCTTCCATCCCAACTCGTTTTGGGCTTGCTTGGACGAAGCGACAAGCACAGCCGGGTCGCCTGCCCTGCGCGGCGATACGACTGCGGGAATGGGATGCCCCGTGATCATGCGCGCCTTTTCAATCACTTCTTTGACGGAAAATCCTTTACCGTTGCCCAGATTGCAAATGCTGCTCGACTCGTTTTGCCGCAGGTATTCAATGGCCAAAAAGTGCGCATTGGCCAAATCCATGACATGGATGTAGTCGCGGATGCATGTGCCGTCTGCTGTCGGATAATCGTCGCCGAATATCTGAATGGCTTCCCGCTGTCCCAGTGCAACTTGCAAAATAATGGGGATCAAATGGCTTTCCGGCGTGTGATCTTCGCCGATGTGCCCGTCCGGATGCGCTCCTGCCGCATTAAAATAGCGCAAACACACCGATTTCAAGCCATACGCCTGGTCGCACCAGCGGAGCATCTTCTCAATGGCTAATTTTGTTTCTCCATATGGCGATGTCGGGTTTGTATCGCTGCTCTCCGGAATCGGGATTTGTTTGGGTTCGCCGTATGTAGCAGCCGTTGAGGAAAAAACGATTTTTTTCACATCGTGCCCAATCATCGATTTTACAAGTGTATATGTGCCGACTACGTTATTTTGGTAGTAATGCAAGGGGATCTGTACACTTTCCCCGACTTGGGATTCTGCTGCAAAGTGTACAACTGCCTCAATTCCGTGCCCGGTAAAAATCTTGTGCAGAAGTTCTTCGTCCAAAATATTCCCTTGATAGAACGTACAGCCCGCGACAGCCTGTCTGTGGCCTTTTTGCAAACTGTCCAGCACAACCACCGTTTCTCCTTGCTGCAACAATTCTGCAACCGTATGACTGCCGATATATCCCGCTCCGCCTGTTACCAAGATTGCCATCGATTGTTCCTCCCAGCGTTTTTCGCTTTCTCTTTTACTACATCTCTTTTATTCCATCTCTTTCACTCCGTCGCCGATTCCGCAAAGATAGAAGGAAGGCGCAAGACCCGTTTTCTCCGTGTAGCGTTTGGCTACATCGATCTGAAACGCTTCCACTTGCCCGGATTCCACCAGACTGACTGTACAGCCGCCGAATCCTGCCCCCGTCATGCGCGTCCCGATGCATCCCTGCACCTGTTTTGCCACTTCATACAGCGTATCTAGCTCCACCCCGGTGACTTCATAGAGATCCCGCAAGGAATCATGTGAAGCGATCATCAATTCGCCAAACTTCCGCAAGTCGCCCGCTTGTAATGCGCCAACCGCTTGCTTGACTCTGGCGTTTTCCTCCACGACATGCCGGACGCGTTTTTTTACATGGTGTTGCGGGATGACATGTTCGTACATTTCCAACATCTCGGGCGTTACATCCGCCAGATGCGAAATAGCAGGCAGGACTTTCTGCAATGCCGCAAGACCTTGTTCACACTCCGCCCGCCGTTCATTGTATTTGGAATCGGTCAAGCCGCGCCTTTTATTCGTATTCGTGATTACCAATTGGTATCCTGCCAGCCGCAATGGTACAAGCTCGTAGTCCAATGTGGCACATTGCAGCAAAATGGCGTGATCTTGCTTCCCCATTCCAACGGCAAACTGATCCATGATCCCGCAATTGACGCCGACGAAATGATTTTCCGCCCGTTGGGATATTTTCACAAGGTCGACGGGGTCCAGTGATACTCCGGCAAGCGTCGAAATGGCGAGTGCCGTTACCAACTCAATGGAGGCGGAGGAGGAAAGACCTGCGCCATTGGGTATATTTCCATAGTACAACAAGTCGGCGCCAAAGGGCTCTATGCCAAGCTGCTGCAATTCCGCGATGACGCCTTTGGGATAATTCGCCCAATCATCCTCTGCTCTGTATTGCAAATCATCCGCAGCACATTCCACAGTTTCCGGAATGTTTACAGATGCAAAGCGGATTCGACGATCCGGGCGTTTTCGAATCATCAGCCAAGTGCCCAACGTCAGCGCCGCCGGAAACACATATCCGCCGTTGTAATCGGTATGTTCTCCGATCAAATTAATCCGTCCCGGCGCAAAAAACAGCCGAACATTTGCCGGATCGCCGCCGTAGTGTTTGATAAATTCCTCTTGCAAAAACTGCCGTTCTGCTGTCTTTTGATCTGCCGGTTTCATTTTGCATCTCCTTGCGCATTTTTTTGGACATCACATTGGCCAGTTTTTTGGTCATTTTTTTGGGCCATATATTGGTCATTTTGTAAAAATGTTTGCAAAGCAATCCGCAGTTCTTCTGCTGTTTCTTCTACCGCGCGCGGGTTGCAGGGCGCCCATGCGGCTGTCTCCGATGATGCGTTGTATTTGATGCGATCTTTCGAACGCAGCGGCGGATAAAATTCGATGTGAAAATGATAGAATTCCTCCACAGAATCGCTGTTTACCGGTCTTTGGTGCAATGCCATCATATAGGGAAAGGGCAGCTCAAATAACTGGTCCATGGCGCCTGTAATCTCTTTCAGGATCTCGGCAAGGCTCATTTTTTCTTCATTTGAAAAATCGGAAATTGCCGTTTTATGCTGTTTGCTAACGATAAAGACGCCATACGGATAGTCGGTAAAAAACGGAATATAGGCGGCAAAATGGGCATTTTCCCGGATGATCCGCTGCTGAAATGCCGCTTCTTCCCGATTCATATCACAGATCAGACAGCGGCCTGTTGTTTGATGATGTCGTCCGCATGTGTCCAGTTCCGTGCGAATCTTCAGCGGCAGGTAGGAATAGGCATAGATTTGCCCATGGGGATGCGGCATTGTGACACCGACTTCTTCCCCCCGATTTTCAAAAATCAGAATGTATTTGTGTTGCGGATCTTTTTCCAGCTCTTTGAATCGGTCTGTCCACAAATCAATCAGTTGGGTGATGTGGCTGACAGACAACTGTGGCAATGTGGCATGATGATCGGGAGAATACAGGATCACTTCACATGCTCCGTATGCTTCCTTTGTTTTGTATAGACCGCTTCCCACCGGATCGGGAACGGGAGGATGATTCGACAGCGCCGGGAAATCGTTGTCATATTTGTAAACCGTATATTCTTCCGGCACTTTCCCGGAACCCGGACAAAACGGGCAGTAGTCTTTGGGCATTTGCGGCCGATTTTGCCGATGGGACGCGACCATTGTCCAGTCATCCAGCAACGGATTATAGCGCAACTCCGCCATGTTTTAACCCCCTCGTAAAATATGCATATTGTGTATTGCGTGATGCGTTGGTTCGTTGGTTCGTAATGCGTAGTACGTTACGCTGCATGCAACTTGCCATATGCCACGAGAAAACTTTATTAATTATTTTAATTAAGTATAATGCAAGTATACTATAATGATGGCTTGGTTACAATTGATGTTCCACATTAAAATTGCAATTGTCTGACAAAATCTCATAGTTATCGAGTAAATACGTCAAATACGTTGGAACGCTAATACTGGAACTTGCGGGTTTGGATTGCTACAATAATGGAAGTCGAATCGACCGTCGCAGTCCGATTGACAGTTTCAGTCCCATCAGCGATGGAACAATTTCAGAGGCGGGGATTTCATGCAATGCATTATACTTGCAGGCGGACAAAGCAGGCGAATGGGCCAACCGAAAGCGTTTCTGCCGTACAAAAACAAAACAATCCTGGAAGCGATCATTGATCAGCTGCGGGAAGTTTGTACACATCTGATCATTGTTACAAGCGACCAATTGTATGACAAAGCCGGAGAAATCATTCAGAGTGCTTATGATTTACCGGCAGCCATTTCTGTCGTTGCAGATGTTCCGGAATATACAGGAGCGGGTCCGCTTGCAGGAATATTTTCCGGCATGAGTACTGCTGAAACCCAATATGTAAAGGAAGCTTGGAACGAGGAAGCCAAGCCAGAAGACGAGCTGTTTTTTGTCATCGCTTGCGATATGCCATATATATGCTTGCCACTGCTGGAACGCATGAGGAAGATGGCGGCAGAGCATGTGGAGTATGATGCCGTCATGATTGAGAAACAACCGTTCCACGCCATTTACCGCCGCCGCATTGTATCGGATTTGCGCCATTGCCTTGATCGACGGCAATTGCGAATGAACGACCTGCTGCAGAAAATTCATGCAGTCGAAATCCCTATGTCAGAATTGCCGCATATGGCACAGATCGCCTTTACCAATATCAATACACCTGAAGATTATCGGACGTTGCAACAACGTACGTAATGGTATATCAGTCATCCCGCCGACTCGGGAATCCGCATCGACTCAGGCAATCCCAGCCATTGATTTTAATTGTTCATTTCCGGCGACTCTCCGCCATGTTTGGGGCCCGGCTGATCCGCATGCTCTCCGTGAATCGGCACTTTGCGATCGCTAAATACAGGATTTTCATCTTGAAAGCGGCTGACCACATGCTGGTCCACTTCCCACGGGGATGATTTTCCGATTTTCTGATCCAGATATACGGAAGCGCCATAGGGTCCATCCGGGAACTCCTCGACTTGTATATCTTTTGTAACCGTCTGTACATCCACAAGCTCTTCATGGTCTGTATACAACTCCGGCTTATCGGCTAAATCCGCACTCTCGCGAATTTGGCTTTTCGCTTTCTTGATGCCCATTTCTTCCGATTTTTGTTTTTGCTGATACCACTTGGATTGCTTTATCTGATCCATACACACAACACCCGCTTTCCCATTTGTTTCTTCCCTGTTACTTTTCCCTACAGCGCTTGCTCTCATGCGCGGGCGGATGCTATCAATGTCGAAGTTTACAAATATTTGAATGTAATATTTGAATGTATAGTGAACCAGTGATCAAGATACTCGAAGTGTTGTATAATAAATAAAATCTCTTTATTTCTGTTTAAAAAAGAAATCAAGGTGTATATAATGACTAGACAGATGCTATTTCACGGTACTATCGAACCGTACGCAATCGATATTTTATCCAAAAATAAAATTCAATTTTCTCAAGGAGAGAAACACTATCTTGGTAGAGGGCTTTATGTATACGAGGATCCATATCACGCTCACGTTTGGGCGATTAATAAAGCTAGATTTGAATGTTCTTATCATGTCAAAGACCTTCGTTCATATTCACAAACAGGAAACGGATATACTCACACGTTTTTCTAATGAGAAAGATACAAATCGAAACATTACACGACATTTTCGAACAGAAAAACAATATTGCTTAAAGTGAGTGTTCAAAAAGTGGTCAAGTAAGACACAAGGAGTGCGAAGTCGAAGCACGAAAAGGCGACGGAGTGTACGTGTTTGGTACATGAGTAAGCCTTTGGGGGATTCGACAAAGCAATCCGCCGTGGAGTTTTGACTACTTTTTGAACATCCTCTTAAAAGATATTCATTTAATACAGAAAGTCACTCTTTGGGAGGGTGATAGCGATGAATAAACATAAAAAATGGAATACTATAATCGATAATTACTTTGACGATATCACTGTAGATCAATTCATTGAAGATTCCAGAAAAGCCGGAATTATTCTTAAACAGCAACCCGGAGTTAAAAAAGGAAAAATTTTACGTATAACGACTGGAAATAAAAAATTTCGTCAATCAAATAATAAAGTAAATCATAAATGAATGATTTTTGTCGTCTGAATACTTTCCCCCTCACGAATCCATACTCTATAAAGAATCAAATGAAGGAAAGGGTGGAATCCATGCTCGATCCACAACAATTATACTTAGTCGCCGCAAAAAAGGATGCACAAGGGAATGTTGTCGCTTTCCGGACGAATCACGGGGATGTGTTCAGTTACGCACAAGCACTGGAATTTGCAAAGCAAGGAAGAATTGCTGAAGTTGAGGTATACAATGTCAACGGAAAAGAAGTGCTGCGCGCCGAGGATGACGGCATCGAAGGAAATGATTTGAATGACTTGCCGGAGTTTGATCAAATTTTGTCCGACAGCTAACTCGCCCCGATTCAAGTTTTACTTTGTAAAAGATAGGGACAAATATGAAAAAAGCGTTCCGCCACCATTTTATCTCTTTGGCAACGGGACGCTTTTTCTTGCTTTTCTTTCTATTGTATAATTTCGCTTTTGTATGAATTTTTGCTTCGACTTCGCACTCCTTGTACCTTATTTAACCACTTTTTGAACTCGCACTTACACATGAAATACAATTTCATCTTTCGCCCGATCATAGTCAACCGTTAAATCCGAATCGTTCAAATACCACATATCATCTGTTTCGATAAAAAAGAGAATGCCGGAAGATGTTGCGCTAATCCCGATTTCGCGGGGATGTTCCTTGGCAATCCCCAATGAGAATCCGGATTGCACCGTGCCGCACCCACCGTAACGGGCAAAAATGCGGACACCTTCCCCATCTTTCACATGCATTTCATCCCGAAACCAACTGACTGCCGCATCTGTGACTATAAGCTTCATAAATTCACCTCATGGCTGATAAAGAAGTTGTTTCTCTCAAAGGCAGTGAAAAATAAAAAAGCCATCCTGACGACTGCAGAATAGCTTTGAAAGTGCCTGGCAATGTCCTACTCTCCCAGGAGCCTGCGCTCCAAGTACCATTGGCGCTGGAGGGCTTAACGGTCGTGTTCGGTATGGAAACGAGTGTGTCCCCTCCGCCATCACCACCAGACAATTGCTATTATAGTACCAGGCTTATCAAATGTCAACACGCATTTTGATACGAGCTTTTTGGATGCCTACGATCATTTCAAATTTCAAAGCCTTTATTGCAGGAACGTTTCATGGATTGGATGATCGTTATTTGCAACTTATATTCTTTTGTTTTTTAGCCATGCTGTATATAGCAGTGTGATATAATAAAGTTCGGCTTTATAACCATTCGAGCAAATAATAAGAAATTTGGGATCTTCGGATTTTGTGGTGAAATGGACAAGAACCACTAGACAGAAACCGCATAAATACTCGTAATATCAAGTATTTATGCGGTTTTTCAAAAGGATTATTATTCAACTTACGCCCCCTTTTTAGTTCAAGAACAGTTTCGTTACTTGTGGTACGGTTCTCTGTTCCATTTATCAGGCGAATTTTAGAGGTTCCTTTTGGGTGCCTTGTCTTCATTGAAGTTAAAGCCGCTTCTGCCAACCGTGCTTCAATGCCTTATGTTTACCTCAAACAAAGACGTATCCAATGCTTGAATGAATGGCGTCCATTCTCCTGTCGTATAAAGCAGAAGCTGGTGCATCGCACGCGTGCATGCTGTATAAAAGAGCTTGCGCTCGCTTTCCCGATGATACGTCTGCGAAGAAGCATCATAGATCAGAACAGCGTCAAATTCAACGCCCTTAGCGAGATATGCGGGAATGACCAACGTTCCTTTTTCGAAGGTGGGCGTCTTCTTCGTAATCAGCCGCAGCGACGGGCATCCCTGAGCGGTCAAGAGCTCGTAAGCGTCGTGGCTTTCGGCCGCTGTTTTCGTAATGACGGCGATGGAGGCAAAGCCTTCCGCCTGAAGCGCCGCAAGATCCTCTGCTATTTGCGTTGCCAACTGCTCGTTACTGCCCACCATTGAAAGAAGCGGCTTCTTCCCGCTTCTTTCGAAGGGCACGATCTCCTTGCCACTCGGCAATAACGACTTTGTGAACTCCACAATCTCTCGGGTTGACCGATAACTGCGAACAAGGCGAACCAATCTCGTTTCAGACTCGCCGTAAAGCCGAACCAGCGGTGAATCTGAAACGTACAGTTCCGTTGACTGAGCGAAGATTGCCTGGCCGAAATCGCCGAGTACCGTCATGCGAGCACGGGGAAACAACTTTTTTATAAATTCATATTGAAACATTGAATAATCCTGACCCTCATCAACGAATATATGCCGTACCTCTGTACTCGTCCGAACGCCCTCAACAAGCTCTTTTAAATACAGGTACGGTGTCGCATCTTCATAGAACAGTTCAAGTCGACTAAGCTTTTCCTTGGTTTGCTCGCAGATGTCCGGCCAAAGCTCGGGAGCTTCGGTCTCATTCGTCATCTTGCCATAATTGTCCTTATTGCCGAACAGCTGCGCGTACAGCCCAACCATATCGATGAACAACATCTGCTTCACGCTTCGCCTCAACGGTTTAAAGTGATCCTTCACGATCATGCGACGCAGTATTTCTTCTTCCCGCTCGGCATAGTCGAAGTCGCCCTCGTCTCGCCGGCGCTTATTGTGCACTATCTCGTGAACTTCTTCATAGTGTTCGGCAAAGTCAAAGACACCCCTCTCTTTGTGTAACTCGCTGAACGCAGCAGCGTATTGCTCCTTTTCAAGATAATAAAGCTCCTCCTGCACCCAGAGCGCCTCCCGCTCCTTGCGCTCCAGTATAGTCAGCTCCTTCAGCAACCACTCTTGCAGCATTGCAACGCGATTGGCCAAGCGAATGGAAGAATCATAACTGTAAAACTGTGTTTTCATTTGCTCTACTGTGATCAATTCGCGGTCCCTAAAACAGATGCTGTTGAATCGCATGCCCTCCTGACCCAGCCATTGCGCATAATTTTGGAGAGCTTGAAGGAACGCTACAGACGCTTTATATTCAATCCCACTCAGCCGAGCCTCATGCTCTTGCGCTGTCAGCACGTATTCGATCTGATCGAACAGATCTTCTAGACACAACGTCGTTCCGATCCAATATTCAAGATATTCTTGAAAGGTCGTCTGCTGCATATTTTCTTCACCAAGCTCGGGAAGGACGGTGGATACATAGCTGTTAAACATCGGATTCGGCGAGAAAAGAACGATTTGGTCAGCCTTGAGCCGCTCTCGGTGCTTGTACAGCAAGTACGCCACCCGCTGCAGTGCCGCAGAGGTCTTCCCGCTGCCGGCCGCCCCCTGCACAATGAGCATCCGGCTCTTGTCTTCGCGTATAATGGCGTTTTGCTCTTTTTGGATGGTCGCCACGATGCTCTTCATCTGAGCATCCGCACTCTTACCGAGCACCTGCTGCAGCAATTCGTCGCCGATCGTTAAGTCCGTGTCGAAAATATTGCATAATTGACCCTCATGGATCTGGTACTGCCGCTTCAGCTTCATTGTCCCAGTTATGGATCCGGCCGGCGTGTCATATTCGGCTGCTCCCGGGGAATAGTCGTAGTACATGCTCGCAATAGGTGTCCGCCAGTCATATATCAGAAAACTCAGGCCATCTGTATCTACGAAGGATGATACGCCGATGTAGATCTGTTCGCTGAAGCTCAGACCATTCTCTTGGAAATCGATGCGCCCAAAGTAAGGTGATAACAGCAGCCGTTTCATGCTTTTCCATTGCTGCATGCGAAGTAGGTAGCTTCGCTCCCGTTCGGATAATAATGCCTCTTGTTGCTTTATACTGTAGAAAGTCTCTTCAAAATCTTCGTAGGTACTCGTGTTGACCGTAACTTCCTCCCAAAATCGTCTGCGGATGTCCGTCGCCTGATCGCGCAGCCCAGCCACCTCCGGATCCAGTTCGACGATTCTCGCTTGAAGCTTTTCCGTTACCAGATCCAGTCTCTGCTGTTCTTGATTCCAATCCTTTGCGTTTATCATTCTCTTGAACACGCTCCTTTCAAAATCCGAAGAAAAAAAGTTTGACAAACAGCATTGTCATATGATACGATTAAAATGTAGATATAATGTTATATTTTTGATTTTTTGAATAAATCGCTGGCGATTTTTTAATCTTATCATAGTGCTTTCTTCGCGTGCAATGTTTTATTTATAGTTGAACCCGGCAGACCTATGCCGGGTTCTTTAGTTTACTCATGCAACGCTTATTGAAAGGGGGACGTTTAAAGGTTTTTTGCCATCCACATTGTCAAAAGCAAAATCCTGGATTCGTAAGTCATCCCGAACAATTTCTCCCTATTTATGATACGGTTCCCCGTGATAAATCTAAATGAGGTTTTCTATTTTATTTTCTAATAGCAACCTTTTCATTAAAATCAATAATTAGACCTGCTTTAATCATAAAATCGACACCAAGAATTCCATTAAATCCATATGTCTCTTTTGTTATTCCTAACTGTATCTGAAAAGAATCCAGCATAAATCCATCAATTTCTAAATTTGTTACAGTCTGCTCATAGCACAGTTCACTTTCTCCCCCAACTCCATACATTCTTCTTGGCCTGCCACCTTTACGGTCTATGATAAGTCCAACTTCTTCAACTTCATCCGTATCAAAGATTGTAGTTGAACATCCTGTATCCAAGAGCACATCATCCAATAGTAACTGTTTCCCTTTATATGCAAGGGAAACAGTTACTATTGGTAACCCGTATTGTATTTGAATTTTCATTGGAGCCGTCTCCTAGCTCCGATAAACTTCTGTTCTTTTACATCTATTGTTTCATGGTCTGTATGGAAAATGTAGTATTCGCGAGAAGGGTCTGCTAGATGTAGTTTTTTATATTCTTTCCATGCAAAAGTCGACTCGGGGAAATTTGAAATGACGGATAATTCTTCAAGATGGCGGATAGAATCTTTTGAGTAAGCAGAGATGGCTTCGACAAGTACCCATTGTTCAGGATATAGTTCACGAACTTGCTCCCATTTCATCTTATAGCACCTCCATTTTTTTACTACACCTAGTATATCATTAAAGCTTATTTATTGGACAAACTACGTCATACATCATCATTAATTTGAATTTTTTATACAACGCAAAAAATGGATCTAGACTAAACGTACTGCTTTTCCCTTTCAACTTGCTGCCCCATTACTTATATAACTTTTATAGGAGAGATTTAAAAGAGAGCATCCTGAGGATCATTTCCAATCCTTTTTCTGCTCTCCTAAAGATACATGCTTTATAACGTTATTTTTTTCCTATCCCCTTTAACCATTTTTTTCAAGATCCCTTAACAGCTCACCACTTATTGTCTTCCATTCCGTTAAACCATTAGCACTTCGCCCCATCACAATAGCTGCTGCAGTTGAAGGACTAGAAAAAGTATAATCTTCTGTGAGATATAACCCCCTATCTTTTTTAGCCACTAGTAATCCTTTTTCTATTAAGTTTTTCCTCATTTCTAAATAGTTTTGTTGATAAGAATCGCTGACAGAATCAGCAAAAAATGAATCTTTAAACACTTTAAAACCATTATACACAGGAGTACCCACAGCATTTGCCCCTCTAGCTGCATTTATAAAATATTTTTGAAGTAAATGACTATCAATTGATTGATTAAGCACAATCTCTGTATTATATGAAATATTGGTATTGCTTACATTGAGATCCCATGCATTTCTTAATAGATTAATCAATTTTTTCTGCCTATCTTCTAAAACTCTCGGAGTCCACTCATTTTCCTGAATGACTTGAGTTGTTAATGCAAAAGTTGTAACTCCATTTTTTGATTGAAAATAGGATGTTTTCTTTTTATTAAAGTCATAGTTTTGGGCTTGCGAATTTTTGGAGCGAGTCAATAGAACCAAATTCCCTAGTTTGTGCACATATTCAGATGGATTAGGGAAATTTGTTAACCATTCACTACCCACTTTAGGTGTTTGCGGTAGAACATGCTCAACTGTAATAACGGAATGATCATAGAAAGGTTGTCCGTTTGTCAGTAATGAATCTAAGCGAAGCAAAACGTATCTCCTTACTGTATCTTTTAACTCTGTATAAACATCTCCATTTAACCTTTCCAAAACTGCCCTTTTGTCATCATCTGAAACCGTTAATAAAGATTCCTCAGAAAAGATATTAATTCCTTTCTCCATTTGCCTTAGAATTTGTGAATACTTAGACATACGCCAATTGAAGTTTTTCCGCAAGACCATGCTGATACCTGCAAACTGCTCCAACAGATTTAAAAACCCTTCCAAATTATCTTTATATTGTTGAATATAATACATTGCTACGGGAATCCAATCATTATTATCAATTCGATTAAGCAAGCTTAATATTTTTAATATCTTGGGTTGATGGCTGTAAAAGGATTGATAATCAACAAGTTTCAAATAAATATCACTGTATGGGATTAAAATGTCATTAATGAAAAATTTTCCAGTTACTTTCGAGAAGATATCCTCATATTCATCTTTATAATTTGCACTACCTTTTCTTTTTTGGATTATCATCCTTATATGATCAAATAATTTATTGAACCTATCCCGTCCTAAAGAGACTTCAACATCTTCCCACTTACTTGTATAGAAATCTTGTTCATTATCAGGGATTGCTCCTATTACACGTGCTTTAAATATATCACTTGGAAGTAAATCCAACCCCCGATCATTTAGAACAGTAAATATCCGAAAAGCTGAATCAAAATTGGGGGTAGAAACTACAACAATAAAACAAAGGGTGGCTAAAACTAAAGGGAGTGTTTTTACTGTCTCTTCATCTAATTCATTTAAGCGTTCCATAAAATACAGTGCATTTTCCATAATTGCTTTTTGGCTGTCTGTCTTGAATGATGTATCCTTTGTTAACTTATGTGTCATGCCTTTTGCTTGTATGTATTTTTTTAAGAATTCATCATCTCTTTTGCGCAAATGCAGTCTATATGTATCCTGTGTACCTAATATTTTGCTACCCTTCTGTACCACCATTTGTTCAATATCATTAGCGTAATCATCACTGAGAATGTCACGTAGTACAGAAAATAAAATAGTTAGTGTAGTCAATCGTTGTTGACCATCCAATACCTCAGCTTTTGGACCATCATTTTTGACTAAAACAATACTCCCTAGAAAATAAGGCTCGTCAACATGGCTGATATTATTTTCTGAAATACCATAGTGATTAATAAATTCCAATAAATCATCCAAAAGCTCCCCTGCTTCATCTGTTGTCCACGAGTATGGCCGTTGAACAGAAGGAACAGTGAATAAATAATCATCTGAAAATACTTTATGTAAAGGAGTTTCTTGGGCTGTTAACTTTGTTTTCATAGAATATTCCTCCCCTCTCTTCGTAACATAACTCTACAATACTTTTTTCGATCAATCATATCAATCAAAAAACCTCATTTACTTGTGGTACGGTTCACCGTGTTTGATCTTAAACTAATCTGGCCATTAGCGACATTTCTTGCATCATCACAAAATGGTATATTTATGCAAAAATGAAGTACGTCTTTAAATGTTATTCCACCACAAAATCTTCATTACTATTTGATTGGCTATACCCCTACCTGTGTTTGTATCCAAAAAACAGGCGATCTCCATATCAATTCCTGACGGTTATCCTAGCTTACATTGACAGTTTCCAATCCCGCAGTTTCCAATCCCACCGAAATATTCAGAATAAACTTTTATTTATGCAATGCTATTTTCTTCTTGCATAAGTGGCTGATTATCCCATATTATTATTTTGCCGGCAAAAAATATGGAAGCAAACTATATGCTGACAAATTATAATTTAGCAATGTTTGGGAGTGCTCGATGTGGATTTACACCTGCAAAGCTTGCCTAAAAATTTGCCCGATCGACAAAAAGTACTGGAATTAAAAGAAAAATTCCCGGATATGGACCCGCTATCTGTCGAGGCGTTTTTCGTATTTTTGCGAACATCCGGAGATCTGATAAAGAAAATCGGCACGAATCTGTCCTGCTGGGGCATTACGCCCGGCCGCATGATGACGCTGATGGCTTTATTTAATCATTCCCGCAGCATGGCTCCTTCCGAATTGGCCGAACGCATCGGAGTGACCCGCGGCACGATTACCGGTTTGCTGGACGGACTGGAGAAAGACGGACTCATACAGCGTATGGAATGCTGCAGCGACCGCCGTATGATCAATATACAATTGACCGATAAGGGAGTGGAATTTATTAATGAGATGGTTCCCAGTCATTTTGAATTGATAGGAAAAATAATGAAAGTATTGGACGAAACGGAGATCGGCACACTGATCGCTCTATTGGAAAAAGTCCATGGACGGGTGCATGAGCTTTAAATCCTTTTCATGCTTTCAATGCTTCTCATCAATTGTAAGAAAAACTGGGCTTCATCAGTCTTTTCGACTGCTGTCTGTTAGTGAAAAATCCTCGATTTTGTTCGTAGATTTGTTCGCAGATTTATTCGTAGATTGACAATTTTACAGTTGTTTCACACGATTTCCTGCTGGGAGGATACATATGGACAAAAAGAAAGTTGCGCGTATTTTTATTGGAGTCATTATTGCAGCAATACTAGGAATTGTCGGCTATTACGGCTATGAAAACTATTATTTTGTGTCGACAGATGATGCGACAATCACCGGGAACATTTATCGGATTGCTCCAAAAATCGCCGGGAAAATTGAAACTGTGAATATTCATGAGGGAGATACGGTACAAAAAGGGCAGGTGTTGATGCAAATGGAGCAGTCCAATGTTCCTACTGCAGACAGTGCAATGATCAAATCTCCCATCGACGGTGTCGTCATACAACGTACCGGACTATCAGGCGAAGTGGTCGGCGCCGGAACAACCGTTGCCTTGGTTGTATCGAAGAAAGATCTTTATGTCGAAGCAAACATCGACGAAACAAAAGCAACAGACATCAAAGTCGGGCAGCCGGTCGATATTACAGTCGACATGTACCCTGGCGTCACATTTCATGGCAAGGTGAAAGAAATTGATCCGGCTACACAATCTGCCCTTTCCCTTTTGCCGCCGGTAAACGCAGGCGGAAACTTTACAAAAATAACGCAACGGATCCCGGTTAAAATTGCTTTTACTGACGGGCCTTATGATTTTAAACCTGGTCTGAATGCAGAGGTCAAAATTCATGTGAAATAGGATGTGGTAGTGAATGAAAGAATCCTTTTGGCCCGCTGTATTTACGATCTTGATCGGATCATTCATGGCTGTGCTCGACACGAGTATTGTGAACGTGGCCATCCCCAAGATGATGAACGTATTCGGAGTGGCAGCCGATCAGATCGAATGGGTTTTGACCGCTTATACCCTTGTAATGGCTGCAGTCATCCCTCTTACCGGGTATTTGGGCAAACACTACGGATTTAAAAAAATGTATATTGTATCATTCGTGCTTTTTACCGTCGGTTCCCTGCTCTGCGGCTTAGCCTGGAGCAATAATACATTGATTGCCGCCCGCATCATTCAGGCGCTTGGCGGCGGATTGATACAGCCAATCGGGCAAGCGCTGCTGTATCAAGTCGTACCGCGCGAAAAACTCGGACCGGCCATGGGGGTTTTTGCCATCTCCGTCATGGTGGCTCCTGCGATTGGTCCGACATTGAGCGGTTATATCGTGCAATACCTTGACTGGCATCTGATTTTTACGATCAATGTCCCGATTGGCATGATCGGCATTCTCATGGCTTGGACTTTCTTAAATGAAACGGAAATTGTAAAAACAAAAGAAAAATTTGATCTGCCCGGATTCCTATATGCCGCCACCATGCTGACGACGTTGCTGCTGGGTGTTACAAAAGGACATGAGAAAGGCTGGACATCGTTTTATATCGTTTCGTTATTTGCCGCTTCCCTGATCTGTCTGCTTTTGTTGATCTATCGGGAATTGACATTTGAACATCCGTTGCTGGATTTGCGCTTGTTTAAAATTGCCGATTTTAGCAACGGGATGATCATAGGCTCTTTAATCATGATCGGAATGTTCGGCCCTGTCTATCTGATTCCCATCTATGCGGAAAGCCTGCTTGGGTATACGGCTATGAATACGGGACTGTTGATGTTCCCCCAATCCGTCTTTTCGGGGATCGTATCACTTATCGCCGGCATGTTTCTCATGAAGCGCTTTGGCAGCAAACCACTGATTCTTTTGGGATTATCCGCCACGTTAATCAACGGAATCATGTTGACCGACATCAATATGAATACGACGGATTCCACGATTCGCTGGTTGCTTTCGTTGCGGGGATTGGGGCTCGGTCTGTGCATGATGCCGACAATGCAAATGCCATTGGATCCTTTGGACAAATCCCAGACCGGCAATGGTTCGGCGCTTTTGAATATCTCGAGGCAAGTGGCTCTATCCATCGGTGTGGCGATCTTGACATCTGTGTTTCAAACGAATGGCGTAAAACATGCCGTTCAACTGGCCAATACGGTTAATGCATCGAACCCGATCAACTCCGACTATTTATTAAATCAGCAAAATCTTTACATGGCGCAAGGGTTTTCAAGCAATGATGCATACGGATATGCGGTCAATTCCATGCTGGGATTGGTGCAAAAGTACGCGACCATTCAGGCCGTCGATGATGCTCTCTGGGTAGCCGCGATCTTTGTCGCAATGGCGATTCCTCTGGCACTGCTGATTCGCGGCGGAAAAGCGGCAAAAAAAAGCGTGGAAGAGCCGGAAGCTGCACATATGGCCGTAGAAATGTAATGTTCCAACAAATACGTTTCGGAACGATACGTTTAGAAACGGACGGATTGGAATCCATTTGCGGATACGAAACTGTTTTATAAGGTGGAGAAAATAATGAATAAAAAATCTGTGCCTCTCTATATCGGGCTTATCATGAGCGCTAGTGTATTCAGTCTATACGGCTGCGGTGCCGTAAAACCGGCCATGCTGCAAGTACAATCGGGCGGCAGCGGGCAAGGCGGCCAACAACAAGGCAACTATCTTCTTTTTACAGGAAAACTTTCCGGAATCGAGGAAGTTCAAATTTATCCGAAAATTTCCGGACGTGTAACAACGGTTTCCAAAGATATCGGCAATGCGGTCAATCCCGGCGATGTGCTGGTTCAACTCGAAACGACCGATTTGCAAGCACAGCTCAACAGCGCCCAGTCGGATCTTGCCATGGCTCAAGCCAAATATCAGGATGTGACAAACGGGACGAGGCCTGAAGATATCCAGGCGGCACAAGCAGCTTACGAACAGGCGCTAAACCATTATGAAGACGTCAAAAACGGCACGCGCCCTGAACAATTGGACAGTTTAAAGGCGGCTCTTGCAACGGCTCAAGCCAATTACGAGAATGCCAAGCAAGAATTGGATCGCAACCAGGCGCTATTTGATCAAGGAGTGATTGCCAAGCAAGCATTTGATAACATACAAGTGTCGTATCAACAAGCGAATGCTGCCTATGTTGCAGCACAAAACAATTTGAAACTGGCCGAAGAAGGACCTACCCAGGATACGTTAAACTCCCTCAAAGCGGCAGTGGACCAAGCAAAAGCATTGTACGACAAGGCGCGCAACGGAGCGACGCCGCAACAAATCGAAGAAGCAAAAGCAGCCTTGCAAAAAGCACAGGCAAATGTAAATCTGAATCAATACAATTATGACAACGGGACGCTGAAAAGCCCGATCAAAGGATATGTAGCTGCCCGGAATATTGATCCGGGTGAAATGGCAAATCCCTCTTCCTCATTGATGACAATCGTGGATACCGATCAAGTGTATCTATCCATCGATGTACCGGAAAATGAATTGAAGTATATCAAGCAAAATGCAGATGCGGATGTGCAAGTGGCTGCCCTCGGCAAAACTGTCAAAGGAAAAATCAGCATCATCAGCCCCCAAGCCGAGCCGAACTCGGATAAATATTTGGTGAAGATATTGATCAACAATCCTGACCACAGCCTGCGCGCCGGCATGACCGGAGTTGTGAAAATCAAGGATAAATAAACAATGTATAATGCAATACACCCGGATTTCCGGGCGTTTCTTTGAATAGCTGGATTGCATTTATGTAAAAGCAGACGGATGTAAAAGCAAATCTTGCAATAAAAAAACGAGCAGGTTTGCCAAGACCTATTGGCAGACTGTTCGTTTTTTATCGCTTATGCCTATTCATCATTTTTAAAGAATCAAACTGCTTGATTCAAAAATCAGACGACTTGGAAAATGCGCTTGTTTGTATTTATTTCGTCATCCCGTTCAATATCCGCGCCAAGAGAACGCAATTTGCCTACAATATCGACATAACCGCGATCAACATGATGCAGCCCGTGAATTTCCGATACCCCTTGGGCTGCCAGTGCAGCCGTAATCAATGCGCCGCCTGCACGCAAATCGCTCGCCGTTACAACCGCGCCCGTCAACTTCGGAACACCTTCCACAACTGCCGTCCGGCCTTCCACTTTGATCTCCGCACCCATGCGCTGCAACTCGCTGACATGCATAAACCGATTTTCAAATACCGTTTCCGTCACCAGGCTATTTCCTTGAATGACAGTCAAAAATGCCATCATCTGCGCCTGCAGATCCGTCGGAAACCCTGGATAGGGCAGTGTCTTAATATCGATCGGCTTCAAGGTTCTTTCGATTCCCTGCACACGAATTCCCTTCACATCATCGACCACCGAAACTCCAGCTTCCCGGAGTTTGGCCAGCAATGGCGTCAAATGGTTGGAGATCGCTCCTTCCACATATACATCTCCATTGGTAATCGCTGCTGCAAGCAAAAATGTCCCGACTTCGATCCGATCGGGAATCACTGTATGATTGGCGCCGTGCAGTTCATCTACGCCTTCGATGCGGATCACATCCGTGCCCGCGCCTCGCACATGCGCACCCATTGCATTCAGATAGTTCGCCAAATCTATGATTTCCGGTTCCCTTGCCGCATTATGAATGAATGTCTGACCTTTCGCCAAAACTGCCGCCATCATCACATTCTGGGTTCCGCCAACCGTATTCACATCAAAATAAATCCGACTGCCGCGCAAACCGCCGCTCGGCACTTTCGCATCGACAAATCCATGACCCACTTCAATTTCGGCACCCAATGCCTGTAACCCTTTCAGATGTTGATCGACCGGCCGCGCACCGATCGCACATCCACCCGGCAAAGCCACCCGCGCTTGTCCAAAACGTGCAAGCAGCGGACCCAGTACAGTAAAAGACGCCCGCATTTTACGAACCAATTCATCCGGTGCTTTTGGATTATGTAAATTCTCCGCATTCAAACGCAATGCGTCCGGCCGTATCTCCTGTACCTTGACCCCAAGATTTTCAATGACTTCTGTAATAATCTGTACGTCCGTTAGCTGCGGAACATCTTCAATGATGCTGTCACCTTTCACAGGTAAAATGGAAGCAGCCAAGATCGGTAAAACGGAATTTTTCGCACCGCTTGCCCGTACGGTTCCGTATAATTGATTTCCTCCGCGAATCAATATTTTTGGCACGTTGACACCCTCCGCATCAGCGGGATTCTCTCCCTAATACTCGATGGTTACTATCGGAGATCCGACAAGAACTTGTGTCCGATGACGGTATGAGTCATAATGAACCGCCACTTGCAAGTTCATCTTTTTTCCATTTGTCAAAATATAATCCTGTGACATCGGCGAATACGCCGAGATACTTGTCACAAGGTCAGATTTTACCCCTTCCACCTCTGTTGCCTGAACAGATTTGAATGTTTTGGAAATCAGTGCATTTGTCTCCACCTTGTTCATTCTATCACTCACAAATCCTTCAATACAAGTGCTAATTTGTGGTCTAACGTTTGTAAGCGCTGTCGTTTTTTTGATTTTTTCGATATCATTGGAAAGTTGGGTTCGATTGCCTGATTTGCTTTCTGCGCGAATCACTAACGTTGTTTGCGGATTGCTGCCTGGAAATTTCATGCTTGTCAAAATCATGCTGACTTTTGTGGAAGTTCCCCAACTTCCTCTGATTTGATAGACGTTGCGGCTGCCGTCGGAGCTGGAATATGTGCTGGGATTCTCAATGTGTATAAGGTCGTTTAACTTTTGGCTGTATGTACGCAAATCGGCCTCACTGTGATAGTTTTGGTCAATGACCGTCCAATCATGCACGTTATAGCCCGATTGTGTTGCACCGGTGGCAGCAAACGCTTGACTTACCAGGCGTGTCATGTCATCGTTTTGATCGTAGGAATGTGCAGATCGGCTCTGCCAAAGACTCATTGTGAAAAGAATAGCACAAACGGAGAGGATTCCCAAACCTATTTTCTTCATATTGTCTTCCTCCTGCTTTTGAGGTCTACTAGGCATTTTCGCCGCAAAAACAAGGGAATATACTCGTGCTTATAAATATTGCCGATGAATTGAGAAATATTGTAAATGCAATGGATTGTGAATGGGTTTATGAACTGGCCGGTGAAGCGCAAGGGGCGAAAATCAATGATGGAACATCCGGAGAAGGAAGCATGTATCCAAAATCAACAAACAGATCAAACGCTCGCGGTTCGACTGCTTCCATTTCAGCGAAAGCTTGTCGCTGCTCTGTTGAAGCTGCTTGATTCGCCACAGGTTGCCCCTTATATCGACATGCCCGTCAACGAGAAATCGCTGACAGAGTTGGCAGAGCATAGCACGGTTCTGGAACATTTCGGCCTTGGAGCGTACCGAGTCATCGGTGTACACCATTCGAAGACGTTTGATCACACTCGCAACGCCTGTCTGGATCCCCGTTCCTTTTTGCAAATCGCAGGTCTGATCGGCTTTACGCGGCCGGAAGTTTTCGAGGATACGGCTGTTCTCGGCACCTGGCTCGGAGAATCTTTTCAAGGCAAAGGGATCAATTCCCTGGCGAAACGCGATATGTTGCAGCTTGCTTTTGCCAACCCGGACATTACGCGCGTGATTTGGATGGTTGAGCAAACCAATATACGGGCTATTCGGGCATCCCGAAAACTTCCGTATACAATCGAGACAGAGACGATTGCAGAGCAGGATCAACCGCTTTGGCGCTATAAAAAGTGGTATGAGTTTAAAACTGGCCTTTCTGTCGCAGTATTCCAAGTTACAAGAGCTGCCTTTTTCGCTGACACTATAAAAAGCGGCCGGTGATTCACTATATTTTCTTCAAAATTTCTGTGTCACCAAATATGTATCGTCCGTTTTTTGTGTGTCGATTCACGTGTGCCTATCTATCTGTTGACCGTTTTCAATGGGGATGATACGATTGTCATTAAGGAATTTAATAGAAAATTAAAAACTTTTGTTTTCTTCTTATCAAGAGAGGTGGAGGGACTGGCCCGTAGAAGCCCGGCAACCGACAGTTATAGAACTTACACTGTAGTGGTGCCAATTCCAGCAGGACGTTTGGTTCTGAAAGATGAGAGGGAGTCGAGTATGTGGATCATAATCGCCTTTCTCAAAGGGCGGTTTTTTATTTTATTATAAACAGCTATATTTTAGGGGAGATGAGAACATGGCAGATCGTAAACAAGGATTTGAAACACTATCATTGCATGGAGGACAAACTCCGGATCCGGCGACTGGCGCACGAGCTGTACCGATCTATCAAACAACATCCTTTTCGTTTCGGGACAGTGAACATGCAGCGAACCTCTTTTCATTAAAAGAAAGCGGCAATATCTATACAAGAATTATGAACCCCACACAAGATGTTTTTGAGCAGCGAATCGCGTTGCTGGAAGGTGGAGTCGGTGCATTGGCGGTATCTTCCGGGCAAGCGGCCATTACTCTCTCGCTCTTGAACATCGCCGATTCCGGAGACGAAATCGTGGCATCCAGCAACTTGTACGGCGGTACATATAATTTATTGGCTGTCACATTGAGGCGGCTGGGCATTACGGTTCACTTCGTCGACCCATCCGACCCGGCCAATTTCGAACGGGCGATTACGCCAAAAACGAAAGCTCTGTATGCAGAAACGATTGGAAATCCGAGAATTGATGTGTTGGATATTCAAGCAGTCGCAGATATCGCTCATAGCTATAACATCCCGTTAATTATTGACAATACGTTTGCCACTCCCTATTTGTGCCGTCCGTTCGAGCATGGAGCTGATATTGTGATTCATTCCGCTACCAAATTTATCGGAGGCCACGGTACATCCATCGGCGGAGTTATTGTCGATAGCGGAAATTTTGATTGGACAAAAGGAAACTTTCCCGGTCTGACAGAGCCGGATGAAAGCTATCATGGCATACGTTATGTGGAAGCATTAGGACCGCTTGCATACATCATCAAGGCTCGCGTTCAATTGCTGCGGGATATGGGCACGGCTATCTCCCCATTCAATAGTTTCTTGCTGCTGCAAGGTGTAGAGACGTTGTCATTGCGTATGGAGCGGCATGTAACCAACACTTTGGCTGTAGCAAACTTTCTCACACAGCATTCGAATGTCAATTGGGTACAGTATCCGGGGCTTGAATTCAGTCCCTATTATTCATTGGCGCAAAAGTATCTTCCCAAAGGAGCCGGGGCGATTTTGACATTCGGCATTCAGGGCGGTGTGCAAGCAGGTGCGAAATTCATCGATCGCTTGCAGCTGTTTTCCCACCTGGCCAATGTAGGAGATGCAAAATCCCTTGTGATCCACCCGGCAAGCACGACACATCAACAGCTATCGGAAGAAGACCAAATCAAAAGCGGCGTAGCCCCTGATTTGGTACGTTTATCGATCGGCTTGGAAACCATTGACGATATTTTAGAAGATTTGGATCAGGCACTTCGAAATAGTCAGCAATAACCTGGAATACCAGCCGTTTCAGAATGACGAACCGCAGGGATTCAGATATGATAATGACAGTGCTAGTAACCTCTCTACATTAAATAAACAATCGACAACTCAATCTATCCCGGAGATCCATCTTCCCCCACGGATCTCCTTTTTTATGGTTTTTTTCCTTGCTTCATTGCATGAGTTCCGGCTTGTCCACATATTCGTAGTAGCCATTGTTTAATTTCCGGATATGTGAATTAATTTTACAAAATTGGGAAATTTTTATCCAGGGATTTGTGCTCCAGTAGACATTTTCCACCTGCTTGACAAGATCACAGACTCGCTGCTTGCCATTCTCCTGCAGATACGCCGCCAGGATATTCGCCTGTTCTTCAATCGTTCGTCTCCGTTTGCCTGATTGCCTTGCATGGCTTGAACGATCCGCTTTCTGTGCCGGCACATCTTGCTCAATGGCTGAAGCAATCCAGGGATTTGTTTGAATCGGATTTACCTGAATGAGATTTGTCTGAATAGTTTCGATATGTTCTCTGTTTTTGTCATATTGACCCGGCAACACAGGCTGCTGCCAAAGGATTGGTTGCAACTGCTCCGCAGCCGTACGTATCTTGGCTGCAGCTATCTCAAAAATTTCCGTCATTTTCCTTTCAATGGCCGCTTCTACTATCTGGTTCAACTGATTTTCAATCGCCCGTTCCACCGTATTGGCGAATAATTGGGCAAATATCTGCAACCCTTCTTCTGTAAATACGGCCGCCGCTTCTTTTAATCCGCCTTTGTCCTGTAATGCTTGTACACCCGGTATATCTTCCCGCTTTTCAAATGTTGAACTCGCTAATGCATATCGATCCGCTTCGCCTTTTTTCCATTTATTTTGAAATTTCTGCATTTGATTCACCAATCATCACCCCGTTGCCACAATTTGCGCTGCTCTATTTTGCTTGCCTGTTTTTGCATTTTCGTCTATGTTTGCGGCTCCATACTCGTATGTTTGTAACCACCTGTTATGTTTGCAACCACTTTTGACATGCTTGCAATTATACTAGCATACTCTTGCCAAAGTGTGCGGATATTCGCAAATGTAGTGCAAATTCGACAAAAATAGTGATAACATGGCAAATCTTTTACATCCATTTTTTCCCTTTGAAGAAATACACCATGTATAAGGATATGACAACCAATAAAATAACGATTACGACCGTGGTAATCCAACTGTCTTTAAAAGGCAAAGGTGTATTCATTCCGAAAAATCCTGTAATTGCCGTGAGTGTCGCTGTAACGGTAGTAATAATCGTAAGCACCCGCATCGTGTCATTCGTGCGGGCCGATACCAGGGAATAGTAGGTTTCCATGGCGCCCGACACAAGATCCCGTGCGACTTCCAATGAATCCGAAATGCGCTCCAAATGGTCAACGAGATCCATATAATAAGGCACATTGTCCTCATGCACTTCAAAGGAATAGGGTCCGCCAACACCTGCGAATATCCGTTTTTTGGGCTGAATGACTCTTCGGATCAACACAATCGTCCGCTTCAATGCCAGGAACTCTTCGGTAATTTCCTGGGCCGGATGCTCATACATCTCGTCTTCCAATTCATCGATCCGGGCCATGATCCGTTCCATGATCGGAAAGTATTCGTCCGTAATTCCATCCACAATGGAATACAACAGAAAGTCCGGACCTTTATCCATAAAATGCAGGGCGCGCAACGAGCGATAGGCGATTTTTCCGATGGAATGAAGCGGATTTTTATGGACGGTGACAATATAATTTTTGCCGAGAAACACATTTAATTCTTCTGTCGTAATCTCTTTCTCACTTTCTTCATCGTATCGCAATGCATGAAAGGTAAAAAAGTAATAGTCATCGTAATGATCGACTTTTGAGCGGGGAGAATCGTGCAAACAATCCTCAATGGCCAAAGGGTGGAAAGCAAAAATTTCCCCAATGTACTTTAACTCATCCGCCGAACATTTATATAGATCAATCCATAAAAGATTTTGATGATCTTCCAAAAGTTCTTTTTTCTTTTTCAAGTCTATATCGTGGTACATTTTCTTTTCTTCTGCATGATAAAAATACGTTTTGATCACAGCATAAACTCCCTTAGATTTTCCGACGTCGACACCGATACATATTCGTATCGGCAATAAAATTCATCGAATCATTCATCTTATTATCAAAATGAATATAAGACATTGCTTGAAATAACGCCCCAAACTTACCACCCACTATTGCAACTCGTTTTCTCTGAACTATTTTATTAAATAACGAGATGTATATTTCAATTCAAAATTTTAAAAGATCTTTATTTCAAATCGGAATAAAGATGTTATAATCATAATAAAATACATTGTATATTTCATAACGGTTGTTTTTTGTCTGCTTACATGCTTTCTTCTTTGTATCGAATATGCAAACAATTCATTTGCAGCAATTGTAAATATTCTTCCAAATAAACACTGTTCAATATTTACATTATTTAAGTAAGGAGTAATAAATATGTCTACTTTACCATTGCCTACACCAAATTGTGATAAACCTCATCAATCATCACTTTGGAGTCATTTCCCATTGAAATCCATTTGCAATCGTCGCGGTTATCATTGGTATGTTGTTGGCACCGTATGCATTGGCGCATTTATGGCCGCATTAGATGCCAGTATTATCAATATTGCTTTACCAACCTTTCAAGCTCAATTTCACATGTCAATTAATTCAGTTGAATGGATTAGCTTGGTGTATCTTTTGACGCTCGCGGCACTTATTGTGACATTCGGGCGCCTCGCTGATCTATTTGGCAGGCGCTGGATGTACTCGATCGGCTTTCTTATTTTCATCATTGGCTCAACGTTCTGCGGCACTGCTTCTTCCGTTCCGCTTCTTCTCATATCAAGAGTCGTCCAGGCGATTGGCGCTGCCATGCTGCAAGCCAATAGTGTAGCAATCATTACCGCAGCTACCCCTTCTAAAGACCGCGGCAAAGCAATCGGACTGCAAGCGAGTGCACAAGGAATAGGACTTAGCCTTGGGCCTGCTATCGGTGGAGCTTTGATTCATTTTCTTAGTTGGCGGTGGTTGTTTTTTGTCAACATACCTGTGGGAATTATCGGAACAACTTTAGGTGTTTTATTTTTACCCAAAGATAGCAAAAACCCGAATAAAGAAGGATTTGATTATCTTGGTACGATAATCCTTGCACCGACGTTGGTTGCATTGATTTACTTGCTCAATATGGGGTTAAAGCAAGGATGGACCTCTCCTGTTGTTATGATGAGTTACACGATCACCATAGTAGGCATGGTTGCTTTTATATGGATCGAACGAAACATGAAATTCCCCATGGTTGATCTTTCCTTATTTAAAAATCCGACGTTTACTCTTGGAAACGTAACGGGAATTCTATCATTTGCAGTCATGTATGCAGTCCTTTTGCTTGTCCCTTTTTACCTTGCGGGTGTGCAAAAGATCAATCCGCTTCAATCGGGGCTGTTTCTTTCCATCATCCCAATCGGCATGACGATATTCACACCAATTTCAGGAGCAATCGCCGACCGCTTCGGTACGCGCATCCCTACAATAATCGGCATGTCGGCTGCTGCCTGCGGTTCTATCATGCTCTCATTTGTCGGTGGAAACTGGACCTATCTCTATCTGATTCTCGGGCTTTTTCTGGTCGGGAGCGGGCTTGGTATATTTACACCCCCTAATAATAGTAGTGTTATGGGCAGTACGCCATCGCATCGACTTGGGGTAGCCGGCGGGATTTTAAATATGTCGCGTACACTTGGCATGGGATTTGGCATAACATTCGGCGGTCTTTCTTACCAACTGTTTATTTCATATGAAGGTGTGTTGTCGGAACATATGGCTTCCAGTCTACAAATGCTGTTTGCTTTCCGGATGTCTTTCGTAGTCATCGCTGCTGTTGCCGGTATTGCCTGTATACTTTCTGCCGTACGCCAAAACAAAAAAAAGAAGATGATTATTCCGTCAATTGATTGATCATCATAACAGCCGCACCTGTAGCGATCCCATCGCTTCCAAGTTTCCCACGACTAAATTCTACAGAATAGGAAGGCGAATCATACGTTTTTTCTAAGGCGACTTCTTTTGCAATAGCAAAGAACAAATCATTCGTATCGATTAACGGACCGCCCAAAATCACATGTTCCGGATGAAGAATATTCAATACATTCGCGAGTCCTATGCCAAAACACGTAGCTGATTGGGTAAATATTTCGACCGCTAAAGGATCCTTTTCATTCAGCGCGTACAGCAAGTGATGAAATCGTACATCTTCCGGGGCATATACCAATTCATTCAACATGCATTTTCGACCTGATTTAAGCAGGGATTGAGCCTTTTGCTCCAAGGCATAAATGGATACATAGGATTCCAAAGAGCCGTAATTCCCCCCAGGTTCCCTTGGCGGAGGACCATCTGTTTGAATGATCATTTGTCCAATGGAGCCTTCCATATCAACGGCGCCATATACAACTTTTCCACTCGTCATCATCGATGAACGAATCCCGACACCCGCAGTAACATAAAGCAAATGCTGATATCGATATTGTGAAGATGCCCAGTATTCCCCCAAGATTGAAGTGTTTGTACCGTTATCAAGCATGACAGGAAATCCGAACGGTTCTTCAATCATTTGACAAATCGGTACATTGCTCCAACCGTTCGCAGGAAAGTACTTTGGGGATCGTATGATACCTTGTGTCCGATCGAGTGGACCAACCGCTCCTATCCCCATACCCAAACAGGATGCTAACGCGATATTGTGATTTGTCATCATAGTTTGAACAGCATATATGATTTCATTTATTAATTTTTCCGGCGTCATGCTTGTTGTCATGGACCAACGAACGGTATCCACTATCTTTAAATCAAGATCAAATAAAATTAATTTGGAATACGTTCTGGAAATGTCAAGTCCAAACACATGCGCATACGCAGGATTTATCTTATATAGGATTGGTTTGCGTCCACCTGTGGACTCGCCAAAACCCGCTTCCAAAATGAGTCCCAAGGAAATAAGTTCTTCCAATATTCTTGTCAACGTGCTGACGGTTAATTTGCTTTTTTCCAGAAGATCTGCTTTTAAAGCAACACCTTGCGTACGAATCAGTTTGTATATTTCCTTCGCATTGCGTCCCGGTATTCTTTCATTCATCTTTATCATAATCCCCAATGCACCTGCGCCCCGGTTTTATTTAAAATTCTAACGAAGTTATCGAATAAATCTTCAAACGATCATTTTAATTGCCAAATCTTTCATATCGTAAAATACGAAAGACCTCTAACAATATGATATTGAACGTTAGCCAAACTCCTCCAAATACAAATCCCGCCATGACATCGTTGGGAAGCTGAATGCCAAAATAAATCCGACTCAATCCTAATAAAATGGATACAAAAATCACTGAAAATAAAGCAAAGACACGAATCCATGCTCTTCCGTAATGGCGAACGAATAAAAAAGCCGAAAACCCATAAACCGTTATCGATAGCAATGACTGTTCACCCGGAAATATACGAGAGGTTTCGTTTAGAAAAGGCCTTTTCGTACCCAATAAAGCGAAAATGGATTGCAGCATCTCTTCCAGGATCCCTCCGCCAATCATCACTACCAGTAAAAAAATAATTTCAAGTTTTTTGTCTTTCCCCTTTATAAGAATCCAAAGCGTCGCCAAAACAGCCAAAGGTATCAAAATTTTATAAGATGCCAATGCGGAAAACCCCTTCATCCAAGGAGTCCAATCCTTGCTGAAAATCAAATGTATCAAAAGTATTGTAACGGTATTAAAATCTTGAAACTCATTTGCCAAATAATCTTGAATAAGACCAATCATCAATCCAAAAAGCACGAGAAATACGACTGCAGTTCCAGCAACAAAAAATTTCACGCGTCCTAATGAATGAAATGTGTACACCGCTTTGCTTATGATTGTTTTTGTGGATTCAAAGATTTGAATACGGTACTTTTTGTAAACATAAAAAGCGATGATAACTAGCGCCAAGTATACAAAGCCGATGATTAAATACTTTTCAATTGTACGTTGATACTGCTCCCACTGCGGTCCCAAGATCTTTCCAAGCGTAATAAATGTCGAAACCCATATCAATGCACCCAGATATGCGTAAACAGAAAAAACACGATACGGAATTTTTGTGATACCTGAAAAATATCCGGTAATGTGGCGAACTCCAGGAATGAAATATGCTACAACAAGCAATTTATTCCCATACTTGCCAAACCATTGCGACGTTTTTTCCACTCGTTCCGGGCCCATATGAAATTTATGCCCGTATTTATGAAAAAAAGGAGTTCCAAGCCTGTAGCCGATCCAATAGGAAAAAGTAATGCCAATCATCGCTCCAAGCCCTGCCGAAACGATTGAAGAAATCCACCCCAATTTTCCCTGAAAGATGAGAAAACCGGCATACATCATAATGATTTCTGTGGGAATGCCGAAAGCAACAAGTTCAATCATCAGTGATACAAATAAGACCAGGTATCCGTATTGATTCAGCCACAAAGTGATATTTGCCAACAATTTCTTTCCCCCTACTTTTACCCAACATATAAGTGCGTGTTCAAAAAGTGGTTAAGTAAGACACAAGGAGTGCGAAGCCGAAGCACGAAAAGGCGACGGAGTGTACGTGTTTGGTACATGAGTAAGCCTTTTTGGGATTCGGCAAAGCAATCCGCCGTGGAGTTTTGACTACTTTTTGAACATCCTCTATAAGAAAACACGTATGAGAAACTACATATACCCTTTTATTATTTCTCAATCGATAGCTACTTGCAAATGGAACTGCCAGAGAAACTTTGAAAATCAACGGCCCAATTAAAGAAATCGCTTTCTTTACAGGGAAATGAGTTAAACTCTCGTGTTTTTTAACAAAACTCGCTTTGCTATTCTATTCTAGCCAGAGTATGATTCCATTCATACCCATTAAACAAATATTGCACTCAAATTCGCTGAATTCCGTGAAGGAAACGGGGGAACCAACGGAGAGAAATTTTCTTGCCGGGGTGAATCCTGTTGAATACAGGTAGGGCGACTCTCACGTCCGAATCCGTCAGCTAACTTCGTAAGCGTTTTAGAGAGGAGGAAATTTCATGTGCAAGCATGGCTTGTTTCACCATGCATAAAAGCCGCGGAAAGATTTACTCTTCTGTGGCTTTTTTGTTTTTTTGGGCAGTCTAAAATAGAGAAGTTAGAATCAGGGGGGCACAGAGGAATGACAACCCAATCGTTAAAACGATTATTATTGGGACGACCGTTAAAAACAAGCGAAGCGGAAGCTGAAAAAATGCAGATTTGGAAGGCGTTGCCCATTTTGTCTTCCGATGCTCTTTCGTCTGTGGCATACGGTACGGAAGAAATCCTGCTCGAATTGATGGTTGTCGGAAGTGTTGCTTTCTCATTTGCTTTACCGGTAGCATTGGCAATTATATTACTTATCGGGATTTTGGTCATCAGCTATCGTCAAGTGATTGATGCGTATCCACAAGGAGGAGGCGCCTATGTTGTTGCAAAGTACAACTTAGGAATGGCATGGGGGCGTCTTGCCGGAGTATCTTTATTGATCGACTATACCCTAACAGTCGCGGTGTCAGTATCTGCCGGCGTTCAAGCGATTACTTCCGCCTACCCTGCGTCCATACCCTATATTGTTCCGATTGCTTTGTTTCTTGTCTGGCTGATGGTGTGGATGAATCTGCGGGGCACATCCGAATCAGGAACCGTATTTGCGTTTCCGACATACTTGTTTATCTTCTGTATGTTGGCTTTGGTTGGAAAAGGGTTGTTCGACCTAATGTCTGGAAATATAGTAAAACCTGTAAGTATACCTGGTACAATTCCAACCGGATTGACGTTGTTTATCATACTTAAAGCGTTTTCTTCCGGTTGTTCGGCTGTTACCGGAATTGAGGCGATTTCCAATGCGGTTCCGCATTTTCGCAAACCTTCTCAAAAAAATGCAAAACTAACGATGCTTACGCTTGGCATCTTGTTGACCATTATTTTTGGCGGGGTAACAGTTTTGGCATTGGCATATGGCGCAACTCCTGATCCGACCGGAAACACTTCCGTACTGTCGATGGTTGCCGAACACGCCTTTGGCCGTGGAGCATTTTATTTTATCACGCAGTTAGCCACAATGGCTATTTTAACATTAGCTGCCAATACCAGTTTCAATGGTTTCCCGATCCTTGCTTCCATCATGGCACAAGATAAAAACTTCCCAAGGATGTTTATGAATCGGGGGGATCGTTTAGCATACAACTATGGAATTATCGTATTGGGCATATTGTCCAGCATACTTTTAATTGTGTTTAAAGGAAAAACGGATCTCTTAATCCCGCTTTATGCAATTGGAGTTTTTTTATCATTTACATTATCGCAAACAGGCCTTGTTCGCAAATGGCTGCAAGAACGTCCCAAAGGTTGGCAACGTAAAATTCTGATCAATGGAATAGGAGCCATAGTGACACTCGCCGTTGTCATCATTTTCTGTATTACAAAATTTACGGAGGGCGCCTGGATTGTCATTGTTGCATCGCCTATTTTGCTGTGGATGATTACGAAAGTTTACAAACATTATGAAGCCGTTGCGAAAGAATTGCGAGTCAATTTGGAAGAACCGCTGCCAAAAAAGGGGTCTGTTATTATTATACCGGTCGCGGGGATTCATCGAGTGGTAGTGTCTACCGTTGCGTATGCAAAGACACTTTCCCCGAACATTATTGTATTTTATGTTGCCTTTAGCGATGAGGATGCAGAAAAAATGGAAGCAAGATGGGAGCAGTGGAACCCAGGCGTTCGGCTTGTCATTTTCAAATCACGCTACAGATCCGTAACAAAGCCCCTTTTGGAATTTATTGATCGGATTGAGAAGCGCGTAGAGGAAAAAGATGTCATTACGGTGCTTTTGCCACAATTTATCGTAACAAAATGGTGGCACCGTTTGTTGCACAATCAATCTGCCTTTCGTATCCGATCGATCTTGTTGGCTCGTAAAGATATAGTGATTTCAACTGTCCCTTACCACCTGCACGAAAGAGATTAGACATACACGAAAAAGATTAAAAAGGAAAGCATATCCATTGGAAAGCATATTCTTTGGAAAGGATATGCTTTTGTTTTTTAACGCTTTTTTTATTCGATGTTGTTACCAGTGGCGCAATAATATCGTTGCATTTACGTATTGCATAAAAAAGTCGGACAGTTGCGTACCTAATAAAATCGCCACAATCAATCGCAATATGCGAACAGAACCGCTCGCCGGATGTTTGGCAAATATCTCCCAACGCACGTTTCCCAATGCATACCAAGAAATCACAATACTGCCCATCAGAAAAATCAGTTGCAATGCACCTTCCGATCCCAAACTTAACGCATAGCCGGAACCTGCTGCCATGTTTTTCACCGCCTTTCTGCCATCCCCACTGTTTTCGTCACCCATCCTGCCTTGCTGCCATCCAGTCTGCCTTTTCGCCGTCCATCTTGCCTTTTCACCGACCATCCTGCCTGCCGGCTTGCACCCGCAATTTGAAAAAAAGAGCCTCTTTTCGAGAGGCTCTGCCCAATCTGCGTACAACAGGAACAGCAGAATCGGAATCGTCAGAATCGTTGGCTTACAAATACTTGTTGCCGCATTATCCAAACCAATGCAAGTTGCTGAGTACGTTTAACAGCAAATCCGGGTACACTCCCAAAAGAATGGTACCCAGTACGCACAGGATCAGTACGGAATTTGCACCAAAGGAAATGTCTATTTTTTTGCCTTCCAATACTTCTGCCGGTTCGCGTACGAACACTCGCCGCAATACGCCAAAATAATAGTAAAACGCAATGGCGCTGGCCAGGAATAAAATCGCCGCCAGCCAGATGAAGCCGAAATTGATGGCTCCGATAAATATGTAAAACTTTCCAAAGAAACCGGATGTAATCGGAATCCCTGCCATTGACAGCAAGAATACCCCCATACAAACTGCCAACCATGGAGAACGTTTGTACAATCCCGCATACCCATCGATATCGTCCGTACCGACTTCCTGGCTAATGACTGCATGAACGGTAAATGCTCCTACTGTCATAAAAACGTAAGCAGAGAGGTAAAACACGATTTGGCTTAACCCCTGCCAGAGATTCGCTTGTTGTGTCGCTTTTCCCAGTACAGCCAAAGGAATCAATACATATCCGGCTTGCGCAATGCTGGAATACGCCATCAAACGTTTAAAGTTGCGCTGCGGCAATGCGGCAACGTTCCCCACAATCATCGTGACTGCAACGATCACCGCAATATATAGATACCAGGAATCGTAGTGGTGGCTGTATCCCCAGATGAATACGCGCACCATCATCGCAATCGCTGCTGCTTTTGACAAAACTGCCAGAAAAGCGGTAATAGGTGTCGGTGCGCCTTCGTATGCATCCGGCGCCCACATATGGAACGGCACAAGGGATACTTTGACACCGAAACCGATCAGCAGAAACAAGAGCGACATCAAAATCAAGGCAGGCGCCTGATCCCACATTTGCGCCAATTGGGAAGATGCCTGTGCAATATTCGTAGTTCCGGTAAATCCATAAATAAACGACATTCCGTACAAAATAAAGGCAGATGCAATCGAACCTACCACAAGGTATTTCATCGCACCTTCGCTCGACTTCGCTTCATCGCGCCGCAACGCAATTAATACATACGACGTGATCGAAAGCAGCTCAAGACCCACATATAATGTGATCAATTCCAGCGCCGATGCCATAACCATCGCACCGACTGTGGCAAACAACAGCAAATACGGATATTCACCGATATGCAATTGAATTCGCTTGTTGTAATCGATCGACATCAACAACACAAATCCGGTCGTAACTAAAAACAGCAGTTTGAAGATACTGCTATACCCATCGACATAATACAGTCCCTGCGCCACAACCACCGGCTGTGACAGTCCGAATTGCCGCACTGTCAGGCCGATCGCAATCACAATGCCCAGAATCGCCAACCATGTCAAAGACTTGCGGGACTCTTTCGATATAAACAGATCAAGAACCATCAACAAGAATGCAAAACCTGTCAGTACTACTTCCGGTGCCATTCCTGCCCAAATTTCATGAAACGTTACCATAGCTGCTGGCTGGTTCACGGTTTACCCTCCTATCCTCGTCACGAAGGTTTGCACCGTTTGATTCACAACATCGCCTAATACTGCCGGATATACACCGATCAAAATAATACAAGCGAGAAAGACAAAGATCGGTATATATTCGATCGCGCGAACATCGTCCAGTCCCTGCCAAATGCCGCGGGACGGACCAAATGTCGTACGCTGCATCGCCCACAGCAGATATACGGCTGCAAGAATCAATCCGAGTGTACCAAATGCGGACAGTACAGGGAAAATGGCAAACCCTCCGATAAACGATGTGATTTCACTGATAAATCCACTCATGCCTGGAAGGCCCAAAGAACCCAAAGACGCCGCCAACCATACACCCGATAAAATCGGCATGGATTTGGAAAGCCCGCCGAGTTCGTGGATCTGTGTGGTCTGCGTCCGATCCTGAACGGCTCCAAGTACAAAGAACAACAAGCCAGACAAAAGCCCGGAAGATACAATCATAAAAATGGCACCTTGAATGCCGGCGCTATTATGCGCTGCAATCCCTAATAAGACAATTCCCATGTGGCTGATCGTCGAAAATGCGACAAGCCGTTTCCAATCCTTTTGCACCATGGCCACCAATGCGCCGTACAAAATATTGATGACGCCAAGTACAGCGATCAATGTCGCATAATGTGCCAAAGCGTCCGGCAAGATGCCGACGCCGATTCGAATCAGCACATACGCGCCAATTTTCATCAAGACGCCGCCAATCACCATACTTAAAGCCGGGTTTGCAGATGCATGCGTATCCGGCAACCAGGTATGGAATGGGAAAAATGCTTCTTCAATCAAGACTGCGATAAATAAAATCATGAACAATCCGTATTTCAACGCAAGCGGAACGTTTGCCGCCGTTTTCAGAACTGTGCCAATCGTCACGAAATTGGTGGAGATTTCACCTGTGCCGCCGATTGCAGCCATGTAGGCCAATCCGATAAAGGAAATGAGAATCCCAATACTTGCAATCGCCCGATAGACGACGAATTTCGTAGCCGTATGCTGGCGGCGTTCCCCGCCCCAAATATTGATCAGGAAGTACACAGGCACCAACGTCAATTCAAGGAAGAAGAAAAACGCAAACGCATCAAGGGATGTAAAGACGCCAAACAGTCCTGTAATTAAAAGCAAGTACCAGAAAAAATACGATTTTATCCGGTATTCAATCTTCCACGAAGCGATAACCGCCAAGAACGATATAACGGCTGTTAAAATGACAATCGGCAATGACAGTCCGTCAACACCCATGAGCAGCGATACAGTCAACGTGTGATCCCCGCTTTGATCTGCATAGGCATGCGGGATATGGATCCAGTCAAAGGAAGATGTGAACTGCATGCCGGTCGCTGTCGTATCATATTGGGACCATAAGATCAATGCGAGTATCAAGGGCAATAGCGTTGCCAAAAAAGCAATCCCCCGAACGGCTCCATTGGATCCTTTCGGCACGAACAGAATCAACAAAGCGCCTAACAATGGAAGGAGTGTCAGAATCAAAAGCGAATTCGTCATGAATTACACGCCCCCCTGTATCAATAATGAGATTCCCAAAAGGATGATCGCGCCAAACAAGGAGATCAATCCGTATGTTTGGACTTGCCCCGTCTGTCCATATTTCAAACCAAGTCCGGCGATGTACGTACCTTCACCAAATACGGTGACGACTCCATCGATGATCCAACGGTCGATTCCGTTCAGGATTTTTCCAATCCAGACAACCGGAATCACGATCACATAATGGTACAACTCATCCATATAAAATTTGCGGAACGATACGAGATACAGGAAACGAAGGGAGTTCGCCCATGTTTCCGGGTTTATGACTTTCCACCAGTACATGGCAGCCGCAAGCAGGATGCCAAGCAAACCGATGATGCTGGAAATCGTCATCAAAGCGACATTCGGTTCGTAGGTGACGCCTAATTTGCCGCCTTTTTCAAGGAAACCGGCAAATGCCTCATGGGTCAGCGGCGAATTCAAGAATCCTGCGACCGTTGCGAGAATCGCCAAAAGAACAAGAGGCAGCGTCATGACCCAGGAACCTTCATGCGGATGCTTTTCCCCTTTATATTCACCGGTGAACGTCAGGAAGTACACGCGGAAAATATAAAATGCCGTAAAGAATGCCGCGATCACACCCAAATAAAACAGCGTCATATGACCGCTATTGTATGCGCCCAATAAGATATCATCTTTCGACCAGAAGCCTGCGAACGGCGGGATTCCCGATAATGCCAGCGCACCGGCCAAAAACGTGATCGCTGTTACAGGCATTTTTTTGAACAATCCGCCCATTTTGAAAATATCCTGTGTATCAACCGCATGTATCACGCTGCCTGCTGCCAGGAATAATAACGCTTTGAAAAAGGCATGTGTCATCAAGTGAAACACGCTGGCAACATAGGAGCTGACGCCTAGCGCCATCATCATGTAGCCAAGCTGTGAAACCGTGGAATATGCAACAACCCGTTTAATATCCCTTTGTGTCAATCCGATACAAGCTGCAAAAATTGCCGTAATGCCTCCTATGTATCCAACAACAGTCAATGCATCCGGGGATGCGGCGAAAAGCGGAAATGTCCGTGCCACCAAGTAAACACCGGCTGCCACCATTGTTGCGGCGTGAATCAAAGCGGAAACAGGAGTCGGACCTTCCATCGCATCCGGCAACCAGACATGCAGCGGAAATTGTGCAGATTTTCCGATCGCCCCGATAAAGATCAATATCGCCGTCAATGTGATAAACGCTTGGGGACTCATCCAGTGAACGGCAAAGTGATGTGCTTGCACCGCTTTAAAAATGGCATCGTAGTCAAACGAGCCCGTGCCGAGGAACAAAAGAATAATACCGATAAACAGACCGACATCCCCGATCCGCGTAACGATAAACGCTTTTTTGGCCGCTTCTGCCGCTTCCGGTTTGAAATACCAGAATCCCACCAGCAAATAGGAACATAAGCCGACAAGTTCCCAAAACATGTATACTTGCAGCAAGTTTGGAGAAATCACCAAACCCAACATGGAAAAAATAAACAGATTCAAGTATTGATAGAACACTCCAAAACGTTCGTCTCCATGCATATATCCCCTGGAAAACAGCAATACCAATGTACTGACAAACGTTACAACAACCAACATCATCGCATTCAGCGGCGTGACTTCGTAACCGACCGATATCGAATGCCCCGCAATGCTGATCCATGGATATGTAACCGCCGGGTGGATGCCATTTTGTACGACGTCATTCAAAATCAGGAATGACAGCACAAATGCAACGAGCACAAACAAAACGCTGACAGTTGCTGCAATGCTTTCTTGTACCTTCCTGCCGAGGATCAATACCACAAGATATGCGAGCAAAGGCAGGAAAGGGACAAGCCAGGCATACTGTACCATACAATCACCTTTCTCCTATTAGAGGTTGTTCGAAACTGCTTGCTACCATTTCATTTGATCCATATCCCGGATATCGCTCGTATTCCGGTTGCGATACAATGCAATCAACGTAGCAAGACCCACTGCAACTTCAGCAGCCGCGACCGTCATCGAAAACAATCCGAATACTTGGCCCGTGATGTTTGGGATCGCCCCATATTTCGAAAAGGCAACCAGATTAATATTCACAGCGTTCAGCATCAACTCAATGGAAACCAACACGATTACAAAATTCCGTTTGGTCAAAGCACCGAACAATCCAATACAAAATAAAATCGCAGACAGCGCCAAAAACGAAGATAAAGGAACCATTATTGGTCGCCCTCCTTTCTTCCTAATACAACCGCACCAACCAAAGCGACAATCAGTATTAAGGAAACGAGTTCGAATGGGATGGCATATTGTGTGAATATCGCTTTGCCAATCGTCGCTACATCGTTTCCCGCTGATGGATCCGGGTTATTCAATGGCACCCATTGTGTTTTTCGAATTCCCGTAATCAAAACAAGCAAGAGAATGATTACGCCGATCGCAGAAAACACATACTGGGAAGCTTTCGTCTTCAGATGATCCAAATCGTGCGGTGTCAACATGACGGCAAATAACATCAAAATCGTTACGGCGCCAGCATAGATGGCAATTTGGGCCACACCCAAAAATTCAGCGTTCAGCAAGAAATAGAGGCCGGCAATTCCAATAAACACGCCACCGATGGCAACTGCCATATACATCGTCTTGGTAGTGCTTAACATGGCCACACCACATCCGATGATCCACAATGCCAGGATAAAAAAAGCGATCATCTGTCCGCTTAACGGAACTCCCAAAAACGTCACGCTTTGTCACCTACTTTTCCGGCCGTATCCTCTGCAGTCTCAGCGACTGCAGTTGGCTCAGATTTGGTGTAGAAAAGATGATTTTGATACAGCCATTCCATATTTTTATAGAGGTCGTCCCGATTATACTCCGCCAATTCAAAGCGATCTGTCATTTGAATCGCCTCCGTCGGACACACTTCCGTACATAATCCGCACAAAATGCAGATCTCAAAGGCGATATCATATGTGTCAATCCGCATTTTTTTATTTTCGTCACGATGTCCGCTTAACGAAATACAGCTTGTCGGACAAATCCGGGCACACTGGTGGCACACGATACAAGTATCGATATTAAACTGGTGAATACCTCGAAACCGTTCCGGCCACTGCGGTTTTTCTTCCGGATATTGAAGGGTGACTTTCTTTTTCGGTATCTGGCTTAACGTTACGCCAAGTCCTTTGAGGAATCCAAACATGCTTGCTCACCCCCGATTTATTGAACATACCATTTATAATAAGACCTTCACAATTGCGGTTATCACAATATTCAGGATGGCCAACGGCATCAGCACTTTCCAGCTAAAGGACATCAACTGGTCTCCGCGAATCCGCGGCATTGTCGCGCGAATCCAATACATGAAGAAAATGAATACGCAGGTTTTGATTCCGAACCACAACCAGCCAGGTAAAAACGGACCTGACCAGCCACCCAGGAACATCGTTGCGCCTAATGCCGACATGGCAAATACGTATACATATTCGGCCAGCATAAAGAACGCGAACCGGAAACCTGTGTACTCTGTATGGTAACCGGCAACCAGTTCGGATTCGGCTTCCGGCAAGTCAAATGGCGTCCGATTCAACTCGGCGACAGCAGAAATGAGAAAGACACAGAACCCTAGTATTTGCGGAATAATGTTCCACAAATGGCTGGCATGCTGCTGTTCGACAATCTGATTGAGATTCAGAGAGCCATCCATCAACACAACGCCGATCAACGACATCCCCAGGGGAATTTCATAACTGACCATTTGCGCGCCGGAACGCATGCCCCCGATCAGAGAGTATTTATTGTTGGACGCCCAACCACCCAGCACAACCCCGATGATCGTCATGGATGACAAGGCGATATAATACAATACACCGACATTGAGTCCTGCTGTAAACACATGCGTTGCCGAGAACGGTATGACTGCCAGTACCATAAACGACGGCGCAAATGCGATAATCGGCGCCAGCATGAACAGCGAACGATCAGCGGCTGCCGGAATCACGTCTTCTTTTAAAAGCAGTTTCAACACGTCCGCAAGAGATTGCAGCAAGCCAAGGGGACCCACCCGATTGGGACCGATGCGGTTTTGCATCCAGCCGATGACCTTCCGTTCAAAGTAAATCAGATACATAACGACGAACAAAATAAAACCAAGAACGACAACAGCGCCGATGACCATTCCAAGAAATGTGGAAAGGGATAAGGGTTGATCCTGCCAATGCAGCATTACGCATCGACCTCCCCTAAAACAATGTCGACAGCTCCGAGAATTGCAATCAAGTTGGCCATTGACTGGCCGATGAGCAGTTCGCGCAAAATTTGCAAATTCACAAAGGAAGGTTTTCTAAGCTTCAGCCGATACGGTTTGTCTTTTCCTTCACTGACAATATAAACGCCCAGTTCCCCGCGAGCACCTTCGATGGAGGAATAGTATTCGCCTGCAGGTACACGAATTAATTTGGGAACTTTTCCAAGCACCGGCCCTTCCGGTATGGCTTCCAATGCTTGCTCGACAATTTTCAGCGATTCCATAAGTTCCTGGATATGGCAGATGTATCGATCGTAACAATCGCCATTCGTCCCCGTGATCACTTCAAAATCAAATCGATCATAAATCGAATACGGACGATCCCTGCGCAAATCCCACTTGTAGCCGGTGCTGCGCAAATTGATGCCGCTCAATGAATAATTGATGGCCGTCGCCGCATCAAATTTTCCAATACCCTTTACACGGTTTAGAAATATTTCATTGCCTGTTACCAAGTCGTGGTATAACTGCATGCGATCCTTCATGTATTTCACAAAGGCTTTCGCTTCGTCGATCCAGCCTTCCGGCGCATCCCATCTGACACCGCCGACGCGCATATAATTGTAAGTGAGTCTGGCGCCGCAGATCTTGTTGAACAAATCGACGATTTGCTCACGATCCTGAAACGCGTATAAGAATGGGCTCATGGCACCCAAATCCAATAGATATGTACCCAAAAACACGAGATGCGACGCGACACGGTTCAACTCTGCCACGATAATTCTCAGATATTGCGCCCGCTCAGGCACTTCAATATCCGCTGCCTCTTCGACCGCATGAACAATTGCAAAATTGTTCAACATGGAAGATAAATAATCGAGACGGTCTGTATACGGGATAAACTGTGTATATTGCAGTCCTTCCGCAAGCTTTTCCGTTCCCCGGTGGAGATACCCGATGACCGGTTGCGCATCTACGATTGTTTCACCATCGACTTTTACAACCAAACGAAACACGCCATGTGTACTCGGGTGCTGGGGACCAACATTCAGTAACATTTCTTCAGTACGAATCTGTGCCACTTTTATCCCCCTAATCCATCACAGAATAGTCTTTACGTAACGGATGCCCTTTCCAATCGTCAGGCATCATGATACGGCGCAAATCGGGATGTCCCGTAAACTGTACGCCAAGCAAATCAAAAATCTCCCGTTCTTCCCAATTGACTCCCTGAAAAACAGATGCCAATGAAGGAAGCGCCGGGTTTTCCCGGTCTGCACGAGCTTTGACGCAAATATAGTAATTCTGGGTCATGGACTGGACATAAACAGCCACTTCAATGTATCCTTTCGCAGGATAATCCGTTCCAGCCATGCATTCCACATAATCGAGCGCAATCGAAGGTTCGTTTTTCAAATAGGTTACCACATCAAGCCACGCATCGTTTTTAACGACAAGAGTCGGACGGAATTTTGCCAATAGAGCTTCTTCCAGGACACCCGTTCCAAACTCTTTTTCCACTTTTGCACGCAGTTCATCAAGCACCTTTTGCGCTTCCAGTCGGCGAGGATCCGGGGGAGCATCTTCTTTCGCCGCAGCTTTCGCAGGTCTTGCAGGCTTCGCTTCCGACTTTCCGTCCGCCTGTGCTTCCTTTGCGGGCGTTGCAACAACCTTCTTCTCAGCAACAGCCTTCGCGACAATCGGCTTCTCAGATGCAGCCTTCTCGGTAACCGGCTTTCCCTCCACATTGGATTCTTTCCTGGGAATTGCTTCTTCTTTTGTATCAGCTGTTACGGGCGTTTCTGTTACAGGCGTTTCATTTTGCCGATCATCCGCCATTTATCGTTGCACCTTCTTCCCACGGGCCTCAAGTTTGATTTTCTCTTGCAACATATTGAGACCATAGATTAATGCAGGTGGAGATGGCGGGCAACCAGGGATGTACACATCCACCGGGACGATTTGATCGACGCCTTTGACTACAGAGTAGGAACGAATATACGGCCCGCCTGCCGTCGCACAGGAACCCATTGCAACAACCCATTTGGGATCCGGCATTTGGTCATACAAACGGCGCAGCAACGGCCCCATCTTCTTGGTGACCGTCCCCGCGACAATCATTACATCCGATTGCCTTGGCGATGCGCGAAATACGATCCCAAATCGGTCAAGATCATAATGGGACGCACCTGTACCCATCATTTCAATGGCACAGCAAGCAAGACCAAACGTCAATGGCCACAAGCTATTGCTGCGTGCCCATGCTTTCACTTGTTCAAGTTTGCCCACCAATACATTTTGCTGCAATTGACGTGATTCTTCCGGCGTAAAACCTTCATATTCGATTTTTGGCAATTGATTCAGGTTTACTACATCCATTCCAACACCTTCTTTTTCCATGCATAGAGCAAACCAATGATCAGCATGAAGATAAAAAACAACATTTCAACCAGTCCAAACGCTCCCAGTTGCTTAAATGTTGCTGCCCATGGATATAAGAATACGATTTCAACATCAAAAACAACAAAGAGCAAAGCAAATAAATAATACCGGACATTGTAACGGACGTGGGCTTCTCCAAATGGTTCGACTCCGCTTTCGTACGTTGTGAGTTTTGCTTTGTAAGGATTTTTGGGGCGAATGAGCGGCCCAAGCACAACGATCGAAGAGAAGGGAAGAAAAATGCCCAAGAGCAGGAACAATACTACAAATAAATAGCTGTTCCAGTATGAGAACATAGTAGTCCCTCCAAAATTGAGAAAAATTTCACAGATTCTTGAATAGCCTTCACTATTATAGCAAATGTAAAAACTACTGTAAAACAATAGCTTTTTGTCAAAACTTTATTAAAAACACAGCCAATTGCCTGATTTCCTGCAGATTATCCATATCTTCATATAAAAAGTTTTTGATTTCTTGATTTGAAAATTGTGTGAACGATTGAAAGAATTACTTAAAATACAAAAACCGCATAATTTCCAAAAATGAATATTCTCTAACATGAGGAAAAAGGTGCCCGTAAGGCACCTTTTCATTTGTACATAGTCTATTCTCACGAAATACGAAATATTCGCGACAACAGAATCGTTTCAAATCGCTTTATTTTTCTGCAACGCAGCTTTCAAACGTAATTCCGCACGTTCCAATGCTTTCTTTGCGCGTTCGACATCAACAGAATCATCCTTGCCCGCCAGACGTTTTTCCGCACGTTCTTTTGCCGCACGTGCACGATCCACATCAATCTCTTGCGGCGACTCTGCCGTATCTGCCAAAATCACTACGCGCTCCGGTGTTACATCCATAAATCCGCTAGTTACAACAAACTGTTCCTCGGCATTGTTTTTTTTGATCCTTACAATCCCTGGCTTTAATGTTGTCATTAACGGCATATGTCCGCGCAATACGCCCAAATCTCCGTCGCCACCGCGAGCGATAACCATATTGACATCATCTTTGTATACAAGACGATCCGGTGTAACAATCTCGAGTGGTACAGTTCTCATTACGCTAACCTCCTACGGCTATTGTCCTAAACCGGGAGTCGATTAGGCCATAAGCTTTTTCGCTTTTTCAACCGCTTCTTCAATGGATCCTACATAACGGAACGCTTCTTCCGGAAGGTTGTCATGCTTGCCTTCCAGAATTTCCTTGAAGCCGCGAACGGTTTCTTTCAGCGGAATGTATTGACCAGGTGTACCGGTAAACTGTTCTGCCACGTGGAAATTCTGCGACAGGAAGTTTTGAATTCTCCGTGCGCGCGCAACTGTCGACTTGTCTTCATCAGACAACTCATCCATACCGAGAATCGCAATAATATCTTGCAGCTCGCGATATCTTTGCAGAATTCGCTGCACGCCGCGAGCGACCTGGTAGTGTTCTTGTCCGACGATTTCCGGCGTCAAGGCACGAGATGTCGATGCAAGCGGATCTACAGCCGGATAAATCCCCAACTCTGTCAACTTGCGTTCCAAGTTGGTTGTAGAATCCAAGTGGGCAAATGTCGTTGCCGGAGCCGGGTCTGTATAGTCGTCGGCAGGAACGTAGATCGCCTGGATCGATGTGATCGAACCTTTTTTCGTCGATGTGATCCGTTCTTGCAATTGCCCCATCTCTGTCGCCAATGTCGGTTGATAACCAACGGCTGACGGCATCCGGCCAAGCAATGCGGACACTTCGGAACCGGCTTGTGTAAAGCGGAAAATGTTGTCGATAAAGAGCAACACGTCACGCTCTTCCACGTCACGGAAATATTCTGCAATCGTCAAACCGGATAATGCCACACGCATACGCGCACCCGGCGGCTCGTTCATCTGACCGAACACCATTGCCGTCTTATCGATAACGCCTGAATCCTTCATTTCGTGATACAAGTCATTACCTTCACGTGTACGCTCGCCGACACCGGCGAAAACAGAAAATCCACCGTGCTGTTTGGCAATGTTGTGAATCAGTTCCTGAATCAAGACAGTCTTGCCGACACCGGCACCGCCGAACAAACCGACCTTACCACCCTTGATATAGGGTGCCAATAAGTCAACAACCTTAATACCGGTTTCGAAAATTTCAATCTTTGTAGATAAATCGGCATATTCCGGTGCGGGGCGATGAATCGGATTGCGCTCCGATGTAGCAACATCTCCTTGCTCATCGATTGTATCGCCCAGTACGTTAAAAATCCGGCCCAGCGTCGCTTGACCTACAGGTACAGAAATCGGTGCGCCCGAATCGGCCACTTCCATGCCCCGAACAAGACCATCCGTAGAAGACATGGCAATTGTACGAACGACGTTATCACCCAGATGCAATGCTACTTCACAAGTTAAATGAATATTACGTTCTGAAGAATTTTGTGCCGTATATTGAATGGTGACAGCGTTGTTGATCTCCGGCAGTTGTCCTTCCGGAAACCGCACATCAACAACAGGACCTTTCACCTGCACAACGTATCCTTTACTCATTCTTCGTTTCCCCTCCAATCACGGTAAACGACTCAATTTTTAGATCCGACAAATTTCAATCTAACATTCAAGCCGAATGCAATAGTCTCATGCAATGTTTGAACCATTTACGAATTTAGAGCTTCAGCCCCACCGACGATTTCCATGATTTGCAGGGTAATTGCACTTTGACGGGCACGGTTCAACGCAAGCGTCAACGAATCGATCATGTCCGATGCATTATCTGTCGCATTGCCCATTGCCGTCATCCGCGCACCTTGCTCGCTGGCTTTTGATTCCAGAAGCGCCGAGTAGATCAGCGTTTCAGCAAACTTCGGCAACAGCTTGTCTAATACCGCTTCAGCGGAAGGCTCAAACTCATAACTTGGTTTATAACCAGTATTCTCTTTATTCGAGGATCCCCCAGGTACATAAGATGCTTCCTTTTGTTCCGATTTTGCCAAATCTTCCAAAGGAAGAAGCTTCTTCATAACCGGTACCTGTTGAATCGGGTTGATGAATTCGTTGTAAAGCAAATACACTTCATCAAACACTTCGTCCTGATACAAATTGACGACCATTTCACTAATCGCTTTAATATCGGCGAAATTCGGAAAGTCGGGAAGTCCTACGACTTCACCGGACATCGGATACTCCCGCTTTTTAAAGAAGTCCCGTCCCCTGCGCCCAATGGTAATCAAAGAATATTGATCCCGCGACTTGTTTGCCAGTTCGTTCACCGCCAAACGTATGACCTGTGCATTAAAGGACCCTGCCAGCCCGCGATCTGCCGTCAAGACGATATATCCTGTCTTTTTGACAGGCCGCGAGACAAGCATCGGATGCTTTCCGCCACTGCTCTTAGCCACACTTGCAACAACTTCTTCGATCTTTGCCGCATACGGCCGCGCTTCCTGTACTTTCTCCTGGGCGCGGCGCATTTTGGCAGCCGCCACCATCTTCATCGCCTTCGTAATTTGCTGTGTATTCTTAACGCTTTTAATCCGTCTGCGTATATCTCGAGTACTTGCCACCTATGTCACCACCTTCTGTTTGAAATGGTGAACCCATTTATGCAACAAATGTTGCTTTGAACTTCGTTACTGCTTCTTTTAAAAGCTCAATCGTTTCTTTGGACAAATCTTTTGTATCTACGATCGCTTTGAAGATTTGCGGATAGTTGGTATCGACATATGCCAACAATTCCTGTTCAAACCGCTGCACACTCGTTACGGCAACATCATCCATATGTCCGTTGGTCACAGCCCAGATGCTGACAACTTGCTTTTCCACCGGCATCGGCTGATATTGCGGCTGTTTCAGGATCTCCATCGTGCGTTCCCCGCGGTTCAAACGCGCCAATGTCGCTTTATCGAGGTCGGAGCCAAATTGTGCAAAGGCAGCCAACTCACGATATTGCGCCAAATCGAGACGCAGGGTGCCCGCTACTTTTTTCATCGCTTTGATTTGTGCCGAACCACCCACACGGGAGACAGACAAACCAACGCTGATCGCCGGACGCACACCGGAATAGAACAGATCGGATTCCATGAAGATCTGTCCATCTGTAATGGAAATGACGTTTGTCGGAATATAAGCGGAAATATCGCCTGCTTGTGTTTCGATAAACGGTAAAGCTGTCAAGGAACCTGCGCCGAGTTTGTCGCTTAGCTTTGCAGCGCGCTCCAGCAAACGGGAATGAAGATAGAACACATCCCCTGGGTATGCTTCACGTCCAGGCGGACGGCGCATCAGCAAGGACAACTCGCGATATGCGGACGCTTGCTTTGTCAAATCGTCATATACGCATAATACATGACCGCCTTTGTACATGAAGTACTCGCCCATCGAACATCCGGTGAACGGTGCCAGGAACAAGAGCGGCGCCGGGTCGGAAGCACTCGCTGTAACGACAATCGTATAGTCCATTGCGCCATGCTTGCGAAGCGTCTCTACGACTTGTGAAACTGTCGACTGCTTTTGTCCGATGGCAACATAGATACAAATAACGCCTTGGCCTTTTTGGTTCAGAATCGTATCAATCGCAACAGCCGTTTTTCCTGTCTGACGGTCGCCGATGACCAATTCCCGCTGTCCGCGACCGATCGGAACCATTGCGTCAATCGCCTTTATACCTGTCTGCATCGGTTCATGAACGGATTTACGCTCAATGACGCCAGGAGCCGATGATTCGATCGGGCGAAATTCTTTCGTTTCGATCGGACCGCGGCCATCCAATGGCTGTCCGAGCGGATTGACGACACGGCCGATCAAAGCTTCGCCGACCGGCACTTCCACAATGCGGCCTGTGCGTTTTGCCTGATCGCCTTCTTTAATACCCATAACTGTCCCAAGAACGATAACCCCAACGTTATCTTCTTCGAGGTTAAATACCATTCCATACTCACCATTTGGAAACTCGATGAGTTCTCCTGCCATTGCCTTTTCCAATCCATGAACTTGTGCGATACCGTCACCGACTTGAATAACCGTACCAACTTCATATACTTCAATGTCCGCCTTATAGTTCTCAATACGCTGTTTTATTAACGTACTGATTTCATCAGGACGAATGCTCATTCGTTCTCACCCCTCACGCGTCTAACGTACTGCACTTGATTGCGCGAATGTATTCCGGAATTTTTCCAACTGGGTTTTCACACTCGCATCAATCACGCGATCCCCGATGGTCAAACGCACTCCGCCAATCAAGTCTGGATTTACCGATGTAATAAGCTCCACCTGTTTGCCTTGCAAACCTGTCAGGTGTTCTTTTACATTGGATAATTCCGAATCGGATAAAGCTATTGCTGATTCAATATGCACTTGCACTCGGCCTTTTTCCGCATCTGCCAATCGATTGAATTCCTCTGCCAATACGGAAATATAAGCTTCACGATGTCTTTGCACCAATACGTTAAGGAAATTGATCACAACTTCATGAACGCTTGTCTGAAATACATCTGCAATAATTTGCTGCTTGACCGTCATCGGAATCGTAGGATTCAGCAGAGTTTTCTGCAAATCAGCAGATTCTTGTACCGTCTTTGCAACGAGCGCCATATCTGTTGCCACACGCTCTGTTGCCTGTTTTTCCCGGGCGACTTCGTAAAGCGCCTTTGCATAACGCTTTGCCACAGCACCTTTTAACATACGCGGTCACCCAATTCCTTGACCGCGTCATCAATCAGCACTTGATGACGCGCCAGATCAATTTCTTTTGCAACGACTTTTTCAGCCAATAAAACGGTCAATAAACCAACTTGTTCTTTCAATTCGGCAATTGCATTTTCTTTTTCCCGGGCAATGTCCGTGAGAGCTTCTTCTTTCAATCTTCTTGCTTCTTCTTCCGCCGCCTTGAGGATTTCTTGTGCCTGACGTTCGCCAGTCTTACGGCCATTTTCCATCAATTCATGGGCATCGCGCTTTGCCGCTTCAATCGCTTGTCGATGCTCTGCAGCAAGTTTCTCCGCTTCTGTACGGTTTTGTTCTGCCACATGAATCTGACTCTCAATGTATTCTTGGCGGGCCTTCATCATTTTCATCAATGGTCCAAATGCGTACTTTTTCAAAAACCAGTACAGCAACAGGAAGATGACTAACTGGGCCAGCATTGTACCAAAATCGATCGACACTCTCTTTCACTCCCCTCGACCAACCGTTATCCTGTTATGCCATGTATCGTAGCCATTCAACTTTCACTTCGAGTCGTTTACAAAAGGAAGGCAAGGCAAACGTGGATTGCCTCGCCAACCTTCGATAGCCGGTTGACATTACTTGGTGAAGTAGAAAATCATGCCGAAGACCAGTGCGATAACCGGCAATGCTTCGACCAACGCCAAACCGATAAACATTTGAGTTTGCAACATCCCGCGCATTTCCGGTTGACGTGCAATCCCTTCAATTGTACGACCTACGACAAGACCGTTACCAATACCTGCACCGATCGCTGCAAGACCGAGTGCTAAACCAGCCGCAATAACTGCTAATGACATTTGTTTGTACCTCCTTATAGTTACCCTCGACCATTCGCCGAATGTTATCAATAAAAACAATGTGCAAACATGAAAAACCATGTGCAAACATCTATACGGAACGTTTGCATAGCATTTGGATCTATAACATGACGTGCATACATCCCAAGCTCTCACACATACCATAGTAATAGTAAAAGAAGTTCAAAGCAAAAGAAGTTCAAAAAATCACAAAGAACCGCTGAACGTAAAGCCTCTTTTTCAAGTCCTTCTTTTCATACAGCAACTGCATCAAGCAGACATCAATGGTGATGAGCAAGATTCGCTTTGGAAGAAATATACACAAACGTTAACACAGTAAATACGAACGCTTGAATGCTGCTTACAAACCCGCTATATGCCAGCCACGGGAACAACGGAATGACACCCGTCGGCAGGACGCCAAACAATTTGGGAATTTGCAAACAAACAGCGATCAAAACTTCACCGGCAAAAATGTTGCCAAACAGACGAAGACCTAACGTCAAGATTTTTGAAACTTCTTCGATAATCGTCATCGGCAACATAAGTGCATACGGTTGCACATAGTGGCCAAAATAAGCTTTCGGATGGCGCAAACCGATTGCATGCGCATAGATGTTGACCATCAGCGACATGCCCATCGCCAAACTCAAATCAGCAGTCGGAGACATAAAGAAAGATACTTGATCTCCCGGCTTAATGCCAAAGAAGCTGCTTCCGGTTTCGGTATGGACAACCACATTTGTGATCAAACCCATCCAGTTGGCCACAAACAAATACGTGATCATTACCAAACCCAATGGCAGATATTTTTCAGCGGTTTCTTCATCCATCATGTCGCGTGCCAATCCACGGACAAAATCAACTACCCATTCAAAAAAGTTTTGCAATCCACTTGGACTTCTTTGATCCAATCGACTCGCTGCTGCGCGCGCAACAATCGCTACGATCAATGCTGTAATAATGGACATTCCAATAACCGTCAGATTAAAGGTAAGACCTGCGATTGTAATTTTGGGAAACGCGTGTTCCAAACCTTTTCACCCCTTTCGTCACTTGGAATCTGTTGCGTGAAACAGCATAGCATCCATGAGCAACAGCAACCAGCCGACACAAAGACCGATTACAGTACACACAATGCTAATCCCGGGCGTTTTGGCGGCAATCAAACCGGCAAGCATAACTGCAACCCAGCGCGAGACCATACCAAAAGCAGGTTTCCTGCGCACTCGCCCAAGTGCAAAAGCTGCGATTTTCTCAGATTGCACAGCGATGCTAAAAACCTGATACAAACTAGCAAGACCACCCAACAATAGACCGTTCGTATAGTATCGAACGCCTGTCCAAACCAATCCGAGGAGCAGAAAAAATACATCAACCAGCAACACTTCGAGCAAAACCCGTTTTGCCCGCAGATGAAATTCATTCATCAACGACGATCCCCCAGAAATGCTTTCACCAATTTCACAGCGGCAAATATCCCGCCAGATGTTCCAATGACTAATCCTACAATTGTCAACCACGGTGAAGTATGAAAGTGTCTGTCAAAAAACCGGCCTCCATACAGTCCGATAAGGATCGATGCCACCAACTGTATTCCCACCCCATGCACGAGTACGAAAGCTCGCCAGGGACTCCCCCCTCCACCTTGTTTCATACAAACCTCATCCTTTTCATTTATTCAGTGTAACCAAATCAGATAAGGAAGTATGCCAAAAAAGTGGAAATCTCAATCGGAAACAGGCATGAGAAAAACGTCAACGAAAACTGTTGCAGTACACTTCCCCATAGTCCCAGAACATAGTACAACATGCCTGTATGTTTGTCAACGAAAAATACCCGATTTCCGGCGTTTTTATGCGGTTTTCAAGGATTATTCGCAAAAGTAAATTTCACTTCCGAAATATGTTTAAGCCAATCGCTCGACAATTAATGCAACGCCTTGGCCTCCACCGATGCAAAGTGTTGCCAGTCCATACTTTCCTTCTCTTTTTTCCAGTTCATGCAGTAAAGTTACCAGGATTCGCGCTCCGCTTGCTCCAATCGGATGACCTAATGCAATCGCACCGCCATTGACGTTTAATTTTTCATCTGGAATCCCCAGTTCCTTGCCGACCGCCAACGCCTGTGCCGCAAATGCCTCATTCGCTTCAAATAGATCGATCTCATCCAGTGTCAATCCCGCTTTTTGCAACGCGCGTTTGGTCGCATAAATCGGACCTAATCCCATCACTGCAGGATCCAGTCCGACAGATGCATAGCTGACGATTCTGGCGATCGGGCGGATTTGCAGTTCTGCTGCTTTCTCCCCGCTCATCACGACTGCCGCTGCTGCCCCGTCATTGATCCCTGATGCATTGCCCGCGGTAACTGTACCGTCTTTTTTAAATGCCGGGCGCAATTTGCCAAGCGACTCCAACGAAGTCGCTCTGGGATATTCATCCTGCACAAAAGAAAGGGGGTCTCCTTTTTTCTGCGGCAGTGCAACAGGCACGATTTCTTCGGAAAAACGTCCGGAGCGAATGGCTTCTGCTGTTTTTTGCTGACTTTGCTCAGAAAATTGATCCTGCTCAAATCGGCTGATGCCCAATTGTTCTGCAATATTTTCCGCCGTAATACCCATATGTGTATCTGAAAATGCACACCACAAGCCGTCGCGGATCATACTGTCCGTAACTGTTTGATCACCCATTCGAAAGCCATCTCGGGCACCGTCTAACAAATATGGCGCACGAGACATGTTTTCCATGCCGCCTGCTACGATTACATCTGCATCGCCGGCGCGAATGGCTTGAGCTGCCAACATGACTGCCTTCAATCCGGAACCACAAACTTTATTGATGGCAACCGACGGAACTTCCGCCCTCACGCCTGCAGCAATTGCCGCCTGTCGGGCAGGATTTTGCCCAAGCCCCGCTTGCAGAACATTGCCCATGATCACTTCATCCACTACATCTTGGGTTGTACCCGCCCGTTTCAAAGCTTCTGCAATGACAATGCCGCCCAATTGCGTGGCAGGAATCGAACGCAACGAACCTTGAAAACTGCCGATGGCAGTACGTACAGAACTGACGATAACTGCATCTTTCATCGATATCGACTCCTTTCCGCTTGCAAAAAATGTACGTTCCAACACACAGAACGCCCCTTATCTATGATAGCGTTTTCCGGCTTTAAAAACTATACTTTTTTACTAATGCATGTTCAAAAAGCAGTTAAGCAATCCCCCGTGGAGTTTTGACTGCTTTTTGAACATCCTCTACTAGCCGTTTTTAACGAATGTGATCCGAAAGCCATCCGCACACTAAAAACTCCCGCTCTGCTTGCGGGAGATATGCTGCGCTATATGATCGGATCAAACGTGTTGTTCGCTTTACTCTATCTGCTCATGTTACTGAAATTGTTCCGGCCGTTGTCCTTGTTGAAAATGATGAAGGATTGCCTGCACAATTCTCTTTGATGCGTGGCCATCCCCATACGGATTTGCGGCAATCGCCATCTTCCGATGTTCCTCGGAATCATTCATTAGCGTATTGGCAAGTTCAAAAATGTCGGATTCATCCGTTCCCGCCAATTTCAGAGTTCCTGCGGCAATTCCTTCAGGCCGTTCGGTCGTATTCCGCAACACTAGCACGGGAACCCCTAATGAAGGCGCTTCTTCCTGGATCCCGCCGCTGTCTGTAAGAATCAGATAGCTGCGCGCCATAAAATTGTGCGTATCTTGCACGTCGAGCGGATCGATCAGATGGATTCGCGGATGATTGCCCAGAATGGTCTGCGCCGTATCTTGTACGACCGGATTCAAATGCACCGGATAGATGACGACAACATCGTCATGTTCCTCTACAAGGCGCCGAACCGCCCGGCAGATATTTTCGAGCTTTTCTCCTAAATTTTCCCGCCGATGTGCTGTCATGAAGACCAACCGCTGTCCGTCTGCCAATCCATCGAGAATGGGATGCCTGTACTTCTGCAGAACCGTTGTCGCCATCGCGTCGATGACCGTGTTCCCGGTAATATAAATCGATTCCAAAGGTTTATGTTCTTGCAGCAAATGTTGTGCCGCCTGCTTAGTCGGCGCAAAATGCAAATCTGCCAGAACGCCTGTCAACTGCCGATTCATCTCTTCCGGATAGGGAGAATATTTATCATACGTCCGCAGACCCGCTTCTACATGTCCCACGGTGATTTGTTGATAAAATGCGGCAAGGCTTGCAACAAAGGTTGTGGATGTATCGCCATGAACGAGCACAATGTGCGGCTGCTCTTTCTGCAATACATCTTCCAGACCCTGCAAAACTCGAACGGCGATTCCTGTCAGTGTCTGCTTTTGCTGCATAATATCCAAATCATAATCCGGAACGATTGCAAACAGCTCCAATACTTGATCCAGCATTTGACGATGCTGTGCTGTCACGCAAACTTTCGAAACGATTTGCGGATGAGCCGCCAGTTCTTTGACAAGCGGCGCCATTTTCACCGCTTCCGGACGCGTTCCAAAAATCGTCAGTACACGAATCTTTTCCGCCACAGTTCCATCTCCATTTCCAACCTTCTATTTCGTGCCGAACAAACGATCGCCGGCATCGCCCAATCCAGGAATAATATATCCGTGATCATTCAACATTTCATCAACGGAGGCTACGTAAATATCCACATCCGGATGTGCTTCCTGAACGGTTTTGACACCCTCCGGCGCCGCGATTAAACACATCAGTTTCATTTGCTTCGCCCCGCGATTTTTTAGAAGTGTAAGTGCCGCCGCCGCCGAACCGCCTGTTGCCAACATCGGATCGATCACGATCAACTCTCGCTCTTCAATGTCAGACGGTAGCTTGCAGTAGTATTCTACCGGCTGCAGCGTCTCGGGATCCCGATATAAACCGATATGGCCAACCTTTGCTGCCGGCATTAAACGCAAAAAACCGTTCACCATGCCAAGACCCGCCCGCAAAATCGGGATCACGCCGAGTTTTTTCCCCGCAATCATATATGTTTTTGCAGTCGTCACAGGTGTTTCCACGGTTGTTTCTTCTAAAGGAAGATTGCGCGTGATTTCATATCCCATCAACATTGCCACTTCTTCTACCAACTCGCGAAATTCCTTGGTACCCGTTTGTTTGTCTCGTATGTATGTAAGCTTATGTTGAATCAATGGATGATCCAAAACGTATAGTTGACTCATACACATCACCATCCCATTCATATAATTTCTTCAAGAGGACCGAACACGGTTATTGATTTTTTGAAATTTCCGTGTATCGAACTTCTTGACTTTGTTTATCCTCTTTTTCATAAAGACCGTTTTATACCACCACTTGAAATTTCATGTTTGTCTAAATACCCGTACATTATAACAGAGCGCCTGCCCTGACACTAGTAACTGTACATATTATGGTATAATTTAGACATTTCTTTACAATTTCATGTGAAGCAGCGGAACGAATGCTACATGCCAGGAGTGGATTCTATGAAGAAGCCGAACCGTGTCCTCATATTATCTTCTTCATATGGAGAAGGTCATACACAAGCATCTATCGCAATTCAGTCTGCGTTTCAAACGATTGCTCCCGATACGCAGATACGAATCGATGATTTCATGGAGATGACCCATCCTGTACTGAATTCTTTGACCCGATACTGCTATTTCCAAAGTATTCGCTATGCTCCGAAGTTATATGGGGCATTTTACAAAAGTACTCGTTCCATCAAACCAGACTCCCTGTTTCAAAAACAATTAAACCAATTGGGCAGCCGGACGTTAAAGGATTTCCTGCAGGACTATCAACCGGATATCGTCATTGCGACATTCCCGACGCCTGCCGGAGTCGTGTCGGGCTTGAAAGAACGCGGCGTCACCAACGTTCCGTTAGTAACCGTCATTACTGACCATGCGGTACATAGCCAATGGCTGCATTCACAGACGGATTTATATCTGGTGGGGTCCGACTATGTGCAAAAAGGAATGATCCAACGAGGGATTGCTGAAGACAAAATTGCCGTGACAGGCATCCCCATTCGGCCGAATTTTAATCAGACCATCGAAACGCAAGAAGCGCGCAAACGATTAGGCCTGCGTCAGGAACTCCCCACACTTTTAATCATGGGTGGGGCATACGGGATAATGGGAGATATCGGATCCTTATGTGAAGAACTTTTTCAATTTCCGAAACCTTTGCAAATCGTTGTCATTTGCGGAAAAAACGAAAAGCTCAAACAACAGTTGGAGTCTTCGCTGCAAACAAAACAACCCATTGGGAAGAACGCCATTCATATTCATGGATTTGTTGAAACCATTCATGATTTTATGGCAGCAGCCGATTTGATCTTGACAAAGCCTGGCGGATTAACGGTTACAGAATGTCTGGCAATGGAATTGCCGATGCTTTTGTATCGTCCAATCCCCGGGCAAGAACAGCAAAATGCCGATTTTCTCATCCAGTCAAACGTAGCTGTATTGGCAAACACCAAAATGGAGGCTATCGATTCTGTCAATACTCTGTTATTTCGAAAACGTATTGTTTTGAAAAAAATGGGTGACCATACAAAGCAATTGAAACACACGCATGCTGCGGAAGACATTGTCGAACAAATTATCAATCGGTTCGAAAAAACGCTGAAATACGTATAAACCTAATACACATCCCCGAAATAGAAAGAAGGTACATCGTCGTGCTTGATTGGACAAGTTGGAGTATGGCTGCAGTATTGGCGCTTCTGATTGTCTGGATTCTTTACGCCGGACTGCCAGATCTTCTGTATCACATCCTTTGTATTGGCGTTTTTACAAAAGGATTTGGTGGAGAACGAAGGATTGCCTTGACATTTGATGACGGGCCCGACCCACGATTCACGCCTGAACTTCTGACAATTCTGCGAACATTTGGGGTCACGGCTACTTTTTTTGTGATTGGCCAAAAAGCATTGCAATATCCCGAATTGTTGCGGCAAATCAATGAAGAGGGGCATGAAATCGGAATTCATGGCTTCTCACATACACATGCCTGGTATCTGACTCCTGTACGGACATTTCGAGAATTTCGGGATACGGCAGATGCGATTGAAAGGATCACGGGCACTCGTCCCACAAGTTACCGCCCGCCTTGGGGAATGTTTAACCTATTTACAAAATGGGCCGGAACAGCCGTCGGTGCAACACCTGTGTTATGGAATATTTCAACATATGATTGGCGCAAAGGCGATCAAACAGCTTTGATTGTACGAACCATTGTAAAAAAAGTCTGTCCTGGGTCTGTCATCCTTCTTCACGACAGCGGCGGCGCGTCAAACGCCCCTTGCAATACGCTGCAAGCCATACAAGAAGTCATTCCGTTCCTACAGCAATTGAATTATGACTTTATTCCTATTTCAAACATGAAGCAGGTATCGTATACATACAAAGAACGCTATCGACAGTTAAATCGAATCTGGATTCAGCCGCTGTGGAATATCTGGGAATGGCTGTTTGCGAAATTATACAAAGTGGAAGTGATCGACCCTTTAATGCGACTGTCGATCAATCGGTGGCAGCACTCGAATATATCAGATGAGCAAGGGCGCTCATTGATTGGAAAGGGAGACACAGTAGCAGAACTCCATTTTCAAAATGATTTTCTGCGCAGTCTGTCTAGTGAAGATTCGTCAGAACGAACGGCGATTCAAGCGATTCGCCAAATGCGAAAATCTTTGCACAATCTTGCTGCAACGCTGCAACATGATCCCCGTTATAAGCATGTAAAGGCAATCTATGGAGTGACGCTCATTCACCGCGGTGCCGAAGGAGTGGGATTTCATGTGGCGGACATTCCGAATACGCTTGGCAACCGATATGAAAAACTATTTTTGCGTTGGTTGCTAATCTTATATCATCCCCAAGGCGCCAAACGTTTGCAAAAACGAACCCATTTGCTCGTCCCGCGGTTAGTATGGATGTCCCGTGAAGAGCTTTTCAATCAATATTTGCAAGCTGTGCCCAAGCAAAAGCAACATAAGCAGCAAGGAGCCGCTCTCCATTGATTCATATTTCCATGCACAAGTTTCTGACAGCACAAACAGGATGTGAATAAGAAACCCGCACCACTACTATGTGAATGCGGGCTCCCTTTTTCCTTTATTTTTCAACGATATTACGAAGCACGAATTACGGGTATTACGGATGGGCATTACGGAAACAAGCCAGAAGTCTTAGCGAGCTGCCAAGTAACGCTTATTTACTTCGTCCCAGTTGACAACGTTCCAGAATGCCGCAATATAATCCGGGCGCTTGTTTTGATACTTGAGGTAGTACGCATGCTCCCAAACATCAAGGCCAAGAACCGGAGTACCACTGCCGTCCATTAAAGGATTGTCCTGGTTCGGTGTACTTGTAATCGCCAATTTTCCACCTTTCACCACTAACCAAGCCCAACCGCTTCCGAAACGTCCTGCAGCAGCTTTTGCAAAGTCTGCTTTAAACGCGTCAAAACTGCCAAATGTACTGGTAATTGCATCTGCAACTTCACCTGTTGGCTGACCGCCGCCATTTGGGCTCAATACTTGCCAGAACAAAGAGTGGTTTGCATGACCGCCGCCGTTATTCCGTACTGCCGTCCGAGCAGCTTCCGGAACGCGATCCAAGTTTGCGATCACTTCTTCAACACTCATATTGAAAAACTCGTCATGACCTTCTAAAGCCGCATTTAAATTATTCACGTATGTAGCATGGTGGCGATCATGGTGAATATTCATTGTTTGTTCATCAATATGTGGTTCGAGAGCGTTTGCAGCATAAGGCAGTGCTGGTAATTCAAACTTTGCCATTAGTATTACCTCCTTTTGTCATCGAAACCTATTGTATGCGAATTGTTTCCACGCTATACGAAACATTGCTAGCATACATTCTTATTTTTTACCAATTGCCCGGGATTGTCAACCTAACTTAGAAGAATTCTAATAAAGTAGATATAGAAATATTTATATCTACATGATGAAACAAAACAACCACCCATACTACCCATATCAGCCAGATGAGTGGTCATTTTGCAGAATTGTTTGATTGCGTTCGATTCTTCTTTTTAAAAAGCCGGCCCGTGGCCACAAACCGGACAGCATTTATACACATAATAACAGTGTTTTAAATGTTCCAGATACATCATGTGATGATAATGAATATACTCCAAGTGCATATGATAATGATGTGGTTGCGGGTGTGGAGCGGGTTGTGTTGCTATCGGCGCTGTCATCTTTGCCTTTGGCATCTGCATAGGTGGCATCTGCATGGGCATTTGCATAGGCATTTGCATAGGCATTGGCGCCGGTGCCGGCGGCATGACAGGAGCTGGAACAACTTGCATCGGCTCCATCTGCGGAACAGGTTTATACATTGGTGCTTTTTCCATTCGATAGTTCCTCCTTAGTTGCTTCCAAAAATACTCAGTATTCACTGGTCAATACACCATATGCAGTTGCCCGGATTTGTGCGCATGCCCGCCAAAAAATAAGTGCATAAAAATCGATGTTTGCGGAACTTGCAGTTTTTTGAAAATTTCAATACAATAGAATTTAAATTGCAAACGGTATCGACAGTGAGAAGGAGCAGTAATAAACAAAAGCAGTCCAGAGAGTTGGCGATTGGTGTAAGTCAATCTGCGTTTCGTTTATGAACTCGCCTTTGAGTTGCAAAAATGAAAAGATTCCCACGGCAATACCCACATGCTGGAAACCAAGTAATTTTTGCCGTCATCCACGTTACGGAAATGAAGTGAGTGCATCATATGTACTAAGTTGGGTGGTACCGCGGGAATTAGCTCAAGTATGCTAACCTCTCGTCCCAAGCAATTGGGATGAGAGGTTATTCTATTTTACGATTGTTTACATGTAGAAGGATTCTGAAGGAGGATTTTTGGTATGGCTTTCGATCACCGTTCGATCGAGAAAAAATGGCAAACCTATTGGGAAGGCAAAAAAACATTTCAAACGACAGACGATCAGAAAAAAAAGAAATTCTACGCACTGGACATGTTTCCATATCCATCCGGAGCAGGCCTGCATGTTGGTCATCCGGAAGGCTATACAGCAACTGATATCGTATCACGTATGAAACGAATGCAGGGGTATGACGTGCTGCATCCCATGGGTTGGGATGCATTCGGCTTGCCTGCAGAACAATATGCATTGGATACCGGGAATGATCCGGCAGAATTTACGCAAAAAAATATTGATAATTTCCGCCGTCAGATCAAGGCACTCGGGTTTTCCTACGACTGGGATCGGGAAATCAACACGACAGATCCCGAGTACTACAAGTGGACACAATGGATTTTTCTCAAATTGTACGAGCATGGTCTTGCCTACATCGACGAGATTCCCGTAAACTGGTGTCCTGCCCTTGGAACTGTGCTGGCGAATGAAGAAGTCATCGACGGCAAAAGCGAACGGGGCGGTCATCCGGTGGAACGCCGTCCGATGAAACAGTGGATTCTGCGAATTACCGCATATGCGGATCGTCTGTTAGATGATCTGGAGGAGTTGGATTGGCCGGAAAGCATTAAAGAAATGCAGCGCAACTGGATCGGCCGCTCGGAAGGTGCAGAGATTACATTCCAGATCGACGGACATGATGTTTCATTCAACGTCTTTACCACACGCCCGGATACATTATATGGCGCTACATATGCAGTATTGGCGCCGGAACATAAATTGGTCGATGTGATTACAACACCGGAACAAAAAGCAGCGGTAGACGCATACCTGGAGCAGGTAAAACGCAAAAGCGACTTGGAACGAACCGACCTCGCCAAAGAAAAAACAGGCGTATTCACGGGTGCCTATGCAAAAAATCCGGTTACCGGCGAACATATGCCGATCTGGATTGCCGATTATGTGTTGGTCAGCTACGGTTCAGGCGCTATTATGGCAGTACCTGCACATGATGAGCGGGACTATGAATTTGCCAGAAAATTTGATCTCCCCATCAAAGAAGTGGTGTCTGGCGGAGATATCAGCAAAGAAGCTTATACAGGCGACGGCGACCACATCAATTCAGGATTTCTCAATGGAATGAAGAAGGCCGAAGCCATCCGCGGGATGATTGACTGGTTGGAACAGCAAAAAATCGGTACAAAGAAAGTCACCTATCGTTTGCGCGACTGGCTATTCAGCCGACAACGCTATTGGGGTGAGCCGATTCCCATCATTCACTTGGAAGACGGTTCGATGAAGCCCGTTCCAGAGTCAGAGCTGCCTTTAATGCTGCCGAAGACGAAGGAAATCCGCCCATCCGGCACCGGCGAGTCCCCACTTGCGAATATTTCCGATTGGGTGAATGTTGTCGACCCGCAGACAGGAATGAAAGGCCGCAGGGAAACCAACACGATGCCACAGTGGGCAGGCAGCTGTTGGTACTATTTGCGCTTTATCGATCCGCACAATGAGGAACGTCTGGCAGACCCGGACAAGCTTGCATACTGGATGCCTGTAGACATTTATATCGGCGGTGCGGAACACGCAGTCCTGCATTTGTTATATGCCCGCTTCTGGCACAAATTTCTTTATGATATCGGCGTTGTACCGACAAAAGAGCCATTCCAAAAGCTATTCAATCAAGGCATGATTCTCGGTGAAAATAACGAGAAGATGAGTAAATCCCGCGGCAATGTCGTCAATCCGGATGATATCGTCGAACAGTATGGCGCAGATACATTGCGCCTCTATGAAATGTTTATGGGACCTTTGGATGCATCCATTGCCTGGTCTACAAATGGTCTTGACGGTGCCCGGCGCTTTCTGGAGCGTGTATGGCGACTGTTTGTGACAGAAAGCGGAGAATTAAGCGGAAAAGTCCAAAATCAGCCGGGTACAGGCACACTGGAACGCATCTATCATCAAACCGTGAAAAAAGTTACCGAAGACTATGAGGGATTGCGGTTTAATACAGGGATTTCTCAATTGATGGTATTTATCAACGAAGCATACCGAACCGATGTCTTGCCAAAGTCATTTATGGAAGGATTTACTAAACTGCTTTCGCCGATTGCTCCGCATATCGCCGAGGAGCTATGGGAAAAGCTCGGCCATGCAAAGACATTGGCATATGAAGCTTGGCCAACCTATGAGGAAAGCAAGTTAGTCGAAGATGAAATTGAGATTGTCGTACAGTTCAACGGAAAGTTGAAAGCTAAACTGATGATTCCAGCTGCAGCTACCAAAGAGCAAATGGAAGAACTGGTATTAAGTCAGCCTTCCGTAAAAGAGCAGCTTGAGGGCAAATCCATTCGCAAACTCATTGTCGTACCAGGCAAATTAGTGAATATCGTCGTATAGTTCATACAAAAACGGACGAGCACCGGAAATGATTATGATCGATTCCTTTCGGTACTCGTCCAATTTTTTATTTGAATGCTTTATTCGAATTGTTTATTCCAATCCGTCATAAAGCGGAAACTTCTCTGTCAATTCTTTTACTTTCGCAACCGCCTGTTGCACTGCATGTGCATCATCCCGTTGACGCAATGCCAAGTCGATAATTTCTGCAATCGCCGCCATCGCGCCAGTATCCATGCCGCGTGACGTAACAGCCGGTGTACCGATCCGGATTCCGCTTGTTACAAAAGGACTTGCAGGATCAAAGGGAATGGTATTTTTATTGACGGTAATGCCGACTTCATCAAGCAAATGTTCCGCTTCTTTTCCTGTTAAGCCGAGATTGCGAACATCAATCAGCATCAAATGGTTGTCAGTGCCGCCGGAAACAAGCGTGAAGCCGCGGTCTGTCAATGCTTTTGCAAGTGCTTGCGCGTTATCGATGACCGCTTGGCTGTAAGCGCGGAACTCTGGCCGCAATGCTTCACCAAAGGAAACAGCCTTTGCAGCAATCACATGCATCAAAGGCCCGCCTTGAATTCCCGGGAAAATTGCCTTATCGATTTCTTTCGCATATTTTTCTTTGCATAAAATGAGACCGCCGCGGGGTCCACGCAATGTTTTATGTGTTGTCGATGTAACAAAATCGGAATATGGAACAGGATTTGGATGATGGCCTGTCGCGATCAGGCCTGCAATATGTGCCATATCCACCATTAAATACGCGCCGACTTCATCCGCAATGGCCCGGAGCCTTGGGAAATCAATGACGCGCGGATATGCACTGGCGCCTGCCACAATCATTTTCGGTTTATGTTCCAACGCCAATTGGCGAACCGTATCATAATTGATCATATGTGTCGTTTCATCTACGCCATATGGTACAAAGTTATAGTATTGACCGGAAATATTGACAGGACTTCCGTGTGTGAGGTGGCCGCCATGGGAGAGATTCATCCCCAGAACCGTATCCCCCGGCTTTAAAAACGCAAAATATACGGCCGTATTCGCTTGTGCGCCGGAATGAGGCTGGACGTTGGCATGCTCTGCGCCGAATAGTTCCTTGACCCGATCACGCGCCAAATTTTCGACGATATCTACGTATTCGCATCCGCCATAATACCGTTTGCCAGGATATCCTTCCGCATATTTATTGGTAAGTACCGTTCCTAATGCTTCCAGTACCGCACGGCTTACAAAGTTTTCGGATGCAATCAATTCAATCTTTGAACGTTGTCTTCCCAGCTCTAACTGGATTGCTTTTGCAACTTCCGCATCAATTAATTGTAAATGGCTCATCGATTGTCTCTCCTTTATCTCGATCCTTACATTCAGGCTTTCGATATTTTACGAACATTATAACATATATACATGACAAATCTAGGGTATTTTCATTAAAAACACGAATATTGTTTGGTTTATTCCAAATTATATACGGCTCTTGCCCCGCCGATCAGCTTTGGACGGGTAACCGCTGTTACGACGTGCGCTGCACCAATTGTTTTCACAGAAACGCGTACAGGTACAGCCACTGCTTTTAAATGCATGCCAATTAACGTATCACCGATGTCGATCCCGGCATGTCCGCGAATGGCTTCCACCGCCACCGGTGTTTGAAAGGTTCGGTATGCTTGTGCAGATACGGCCCCGCCTGCTTTCGGTACAGGAATCACAGTAACCTCTTCTAGAGAGTATTCTTCCATTGTCCGCCTTTCACATACAAGTGCCCGATTCAAATGTTCACAACATTGAAATGCGAGCTGAAAACCATATGAATTGCGGGCATCAAACAGCGCTTGTACAATCGCCTTCGCCACTTCTTCCGAACCGGACGTGCCGATTTTCTTCCCTAACACTTCACTGCTGCTGGCGCCGACCACGAGAATCTGCTTCGCATCCAATTTGGCGGTCTGCTGCAATTCCTCCACGACTTGACGTGTTTGCCGATACACCTCTTGATACAACGCTCCCGATTCCATATCTGATTTTTGGGACAAATCCGAATCCCCTTTTAACGAGCCTGACATCCTTGCACACCTTCTTCACGGCCATACTGTTGTTCAATCTTCTCGATTTTGCCGAGGCGATTCGCATGTCGTCCGCCTTCAAACTCTGTAGTCAACCAGAGACGGGCAATTTCAAGAGCCAGGCTGGGTCCAATCACGCGGGCGCCCATTGCCAAAATATTTGAATCATTGTGTTGGCGAGTTACTTTCGCTGTAAAGCAATCATGAACCAATGCGCAGCGAATCCCTGGTACTTTATTGGCTACAATGGACATTCCGATGCCAGTTCCGCAAATTAAAATGCCACGATCATACTCACCGCCGGCAACCTTCTCGGCAACTTGTATGCCAAAATCGGGATAATCCACAGAAGATTCATTAAATGTTCCAAAATCTTTATATTCAAATCCCAATTCATCGAGCAACGGCTTCATTTCCTCTTTTAGAGAATAACCGCCATGATCGGCCCCTAACGCAATTTTCATCGAACCATTCCTCCCGAAACCATTTATGTATTGGCCTATGCTTTTTCATTCCAAAGCACAATTTTCTATCTATTGTATCAAAAAACCGCAACATATCCATCCTGTTGCGGCCGTTTATCCAATCTTCTTAATCACATATTTCTCATCCATGTTTGTGTTCATGTCCGCGATCCCGTGTCGGGGAATTTCATGGCTGTTTATGATGAACGATGCAATTGCTCCTGTATTTTTACATATAACCGCTCGATCGCACGTTCCAATTGATCGGCACATGCTTCATAACGCTCGCGATCACCGCCATATGGATCTGACACATCCATGCTCCATCCATTCGCCGGCATCTGTTGCGGGTCTTCTTGTATATATTCCAGCAATGCGAACGCCTTTCCGCTGCTCTCCGGATATTGGGATACCAAGATATGTTTATGTGACATTGTCATTGTCAAAATCATATCTGCCCACTCCACCAGCCTTGCATCTACAGGTGTTGATTGATGGGAATCCAATCGTATATTTCTTTGTTTCAGCACCTCAATGGCATGTGCCGATGCTGCTGCTGCTTGCATCGCCGAAATTCCTGCAGAACGAACCTGAACAAGGGATTCATAAGGATCTGCTTCGAATTTTTTCTTTAATAAATGTTCAGCCATCGGGCTTCTGCAAGTATTGCCTGTACATACAAATAGGATGTTCATCCTATGTCCCATCCTATCTTCCCCCACTCATTTGATACTATTAGCGGATGTTCAAAAAGTGGTCAAAACTCCACGGCGGATTGCTTTGCCGAAGCACTCCTTGTGTCTTACTTAACCACTTTTTGAACACGCACTATTATTAGTATATCCCTGCATATACGAACGATGCAATCCGTTTGAACCCCTGTTTAAAAAAGAAATTTCAATCCAAATACAAGCAAAATCAATCCGCCTAACACCTCACTGTATGTTCCCAGCAGCTGACTGACCCGTGTACCGATCGCCAATCCAATCGCAGCCATGCTTGCGCCGACAATCCCGAAGAGTGTAACGACCAAACCAATATGTACTTCAAACAGTCCCAGGCTGAAGCCAACCGACAATGCATCGACACTTACACTCATCGCAAACAACAGCAATCCCCATCCGGCCGTCTTGCTGATTTCCGGTGCATGATCCGGTCGAATCGCATGATACAGCATTTGCAGCCCGAATACAATGAGCAGGATAGCCCCAAACAACTGTGTAATATCGCCAACGATTTTATGCAAATATAAACCCAAAAACATGCCTATAAGCGGCATAATCACATGAAAGATACCGATCGTCAGACTGATTTTGGCAATTTCAACGTTTCGCAATCCTTTCATCCCAATCCCCAGCCCCAATGACATCGCATCCATTCCCAACGCAATTGCAACGAGCAGCAAGGTTATGAATTGCTGAACCATACTCATTTGAAAATGCATATATTCACCCTCCTGCTATCCCAATACAGCCCCAGAATCATATGTATGCGTAGCGCCGCCAAAACATGTCCCACACGGGAGACCCGGCATATACGCGTGACTTTCCATTTTAACGGCATATTTCCAGCTGCTTAAGCCGCGTGTCATTGTTGGCATGGCAATGATACGATCACAAAAATAGTCGATGATACATATACTGCTCCCAAGACTTCAGAATTCTTTCAATTTTTGGGGACAAAGAGGATTGAATCCTTGCAAAAAATGAGTTAACATAAATGTACTTAACGAATTTACTCTCAATCCATCTAAAAAAGGAGGATGCCCGATATGGATTTGAACAAACCTATTGATCTTGAACAGTATCATGAAGAATTATCGATTATGCGCCATTTGGAGAAAATGGATCCGAGCAACAATCCTAAACAATCGACACAGGAGAAAGAAGAAGAATCCAAATAAGCTGGCAATGCCATATTCGGGTTATGAATTTGGTCTATCGGCAGAGTTTGTCAATGCTAAGGAGGCTATGTGTACGTGACTGTACACTCAATCTCAAATCTTGATTTCATACGATAACAGCCCGTCTCTCAGTAAGAGCGGGCTGTTATTGTTTATTGTTTATTGTTATAACCGATTATCGTTATACCCGAATGATGGAATGGCCGGCTGCCTTTCTCATTCGATTCATGACTGCTGCACCAAATCCTTGCACAGGCACACCTTCTGCCAAAATTTTCGCCACGTTTTTTTCGTCAAACTCTCGCAACCACTGATACAAGTGCTGGCCGGTTTCCTGGATATCTGCATTACCTTGTGGTCGTATGATCCATTCCACACCCATTTGATCGAGCTGCTCACAAAACGCCTCATCGCCTGTTTGATTTGTGGTTAACAATACTCCCACTCGTTGGTTCGGCTGCTCAAGAAGCATTTGTTGGCACAGTTCCCGTATCGATGTTCGAATCCGCTTAGGATCTCCTTCTAAAACTGTCATATCGCCTTGCGGTGCATAATGGGTATATTTCATGCCCGGACTTTTCGGCGCATGATGCTCTTCCAGCAAACCTGCATCCATGGAAACGTCACCAATCACCTGTTGCAACATTTCTTGTGTAATTTCCCCCGGACGCAAGATGATCGGCGGGGAAACTGTACAATCCAAAACGGTCGATTCCAGACCGACTGCCGTTTCACCGCCATCGAGGATGAGTGGGATCCGATCTTTTAAATCTTCCCATACATGCTGTGCACATGTGGGACTGGGACGGCCCGATCGATTGGCGCTGGGAGCTGCGATCGGCAAGCCTGTCTGGCGGATCAATCGCATTGCCACCGGATGATTGGGCATGCGGATTCCCACTGATGGCAGATTTGCCGTTACGTACTTCGATAGCGTTGGTCCTTTCGGCAGAATCAGCGTCAATGGCCCTGGCCAAAATTTCTCCATACATATTCTTGCAACGTCCGGAATTTCCGAGACAATCGCATCTAATTGCTGAAAATCTGCAATATGAACAATCAGAGGATTATCCGCAGGACGTCCTTTCGCCTCGAAAATTTTCCGAACTGCTTCGTCATTTGTCGCATCTGCCCCTAATCCATAGACAGTCTCGGTTGGAAATGCCACAACTTCGCCTGCCTGCAGCAACTTTACAGCAGTCTCATAGCCGCTGTCGTCTTTTCTTGCATCCATTACAACTGTAGTTTCCCGGCTTTTATTCATGTGAATCACATACTCTCCATTTTTATCAACAACTTATCCACATCATGTGAATTTCTTTTTTCGAATTCCAAATTTAAGAATACTCTTATAATCCCTTCTATATCAAGTATTTTTAAAATGAAATACGCTTAGATCATGCAAACGTTCGTTCCGTTATTCACATTATCAACACCCAATTGTGGATATGTTGGTAAGTTCCCGTGTATAAGAGTCGGTTATCCACAAACCGAATGGTTTTTGTATTCCATCAAGCATTTGTCTTGTGGCTTTTATCCGCAGAACTGTGGAAAAGTTCTTGAAACAAGTGCTCGATCGCAAATATAAGCTTTTTTCCATAATCGAGAATGGCAAATCGAACTTGAACCGTTTCTCCTTGACTCGTGGCTGTTTTTCCAACTTGAATGGTCGCCGCCGGCTTATGATCGGGGAAATCCTTCGTATTCGGGACTGCATCCCCATTGGCCAAATCCACAAAGCACAAGGGCGGAAACAATACACACCACCAATTTTGACCTTTTCCCTGACCGATGATGATGCGCAACGCTTCATAATCACCGGCAGGATAGACTTGATTGCCATATAATTTGGTCGGAAATGCTACAACACCTACTTCCGTCTGAGTCGGATACGTATACCCTTCTTGACGGATGACGCTTTGTGCAATCTGATCCAAACGGGGAACCGCCCGTTTCAAAATCGTTTCCGCTTGCTCTTTTGTTGTGGCTCCGTGCAATAATTGCCCGACAGCAGCGATGATTTTATCCCGTACATCCCGTTTTAACTGCTGATCTGATGAACTGTCGCTATTTGCAATGATGCGCAAGCGCACCGCATTCTGAGGTATGGTCCCCTTCAGTAGAGCCACTTCATCCTCCAGGTCTGCAGTTGCTTGTGGTGAAATATTGGCTTTTGGAGTGACTTGTACAGTGGAATTTGCCAATGCCATGGAGCTGAAAGAATTATCGGTCAGGAATAATGCCAGGCTGATGAGTGCAATTTTTTTTATGTAAGGAATAGTGCTCATATCCGTTGCCTCCATTTTCTATCAATCTCGTATGTAGCAACTAGTATGAGCAGAATTACTAGAGTTTAAACATGTGCATAAAAAACTATTGACTTTTAATTTTACACGCACTAATAGTAAAAAAGGCTCAACGGCATGTTGAGCTTTTTCTGATTCCCACAACGATTCGATTGATTCCGGCAAGGTCCTGATGGATCTCTGTACGCATGCAGAGCGGGTCTTGCCGAAGCATATCTGCAACACGTTCGGCTTGTCCCGCCCCCACTTCAAACAAAACGGCAGATGGAAGATCTTTTGCAGATCCGAACCACTCACATTGTCCGATTATATGGCGGTACGGATCCATCCCATCCATTCCGCCCTTTAATGCCAAATGCGGCTCAAAGTTCCGCACTTCCGTTTGCAGTGTCTGTATATCCATATCGGGTATATAGGGGGGATTTGATACGATCATATCGACAGCCATGCCTTTTTCTATCATCGGCTGCAAGCCGTCACCCTGGTGAAATGTGATCTGTGCGCCAAGTCGCTGTGCATTTGCTGTCGCGACGTGCAGAGCGGATGCAGAAATATCAATCCCATGTATCTCAAATGGGATATTTTTACGCGACATACGAGCAGTCAACTCCAATGCCATGGTAATGGCAATGGCGCCACTGCCGACACCGATATCAACCACGCGAAGAGGGCGACCGCCGTGTTCCGGAATCTCCTGAAACAGTTGCAGGGCGCGTTCCACCAGACATTCCGTCTCAGGTCTCGGTATGAGTACGGCTGTGTTCACTTGAAATGTCCGCCCGTAAAACTCCGCTTCTCCCAAAATATATTGCAAAGGCTCCCGCTGCCCTCTTCGTTTCACCCAATCGATAAACACCGCCTGTACCGGACCTGGCAAAGGCTCATTCCATTTTGTCAGCCAATCCAGACTGCTCCACTTGAGCAAATGCCGCAACATCCATTCTGCATTGCGTTCCGGATATATGACACCTTTTGCATCTAAAAAACGGGATGCCCATGTGTGAGCCTCCCGTACCGTATACGATGCATCCGGTGATAGAGGGAAATCTGCGTCCACTCCTGTCACCCCATTTTTCCTTATTGCGCTTCCTGCAATGCCTGCATTCGCTCTTCTGCGATCAATGCATGAATAATTTCATCCAAATCGCCATCCAATACCGCATCCAGACGATGCAATGTCAATCCAATCCGATGATCTGTCACACGACTCTGGGGAAAATTATAGGTGCGAATCCGCTCGCTTCTGTCGCCTGTACCCACCTGACTTTTCCGTGCAGCCGCTTGTTCCTGCATTTGTTCCTGCTGATACTTTTCAAAAATGCGGGCACGCAATACACGCATCGCTTTTTCCCGATTTTTGATCTGGGATTTTTCATCCTGACAGGATACGACAATTCCAGTCGGCATATGTGTGATACGAACTGCTGATTGTGTAGTATTGACAGATTGTCCGCCGGGACCGGTGGAACAAAACGTATCGATGCGGATATCTTTTTCATGTACTTCCACTTCCACTTCTTCTACCTCAGGAAGTACGGCAACTGTGGATGTGGATGTATGAATGCGCCCGCCCGATTCGGTAGCCGGGATCCGTTGCACGCGGTGTGCGCCGCTTTCAAATTTGAGCTTGCTATACGCACCTTTTCCATGAATCATAAAAATCGCTTCTTTAAATCCGCCGATATCCGTATAATTGGCATCGATCATCTCGATTTTCCAACCTTGCCGTTCTGCAAAACGGCTATACATGCGGAAGAGATCCGCTGCAAATAATGCTGCTTCATCACCGCCGGCAGCACCACGAATCTCTACAATTACGTTTTTATCGTCATTTGGATCTTTTGGCAAAAGCAGAATGGTCAACTGCTCGCGCAACCGTTCTTCACGTTCTGTCAATTCATCGATTTCCATCTTCACAAGTTCCCGCATCTCATCGTCCAACTTGTCGTTAAACATCGATTTGGCATCTGCAAGGCCTTGCGATACCTGTTTAAATTCCCGGAAGACTTGAACCGTCTCTTCCAGATCCGATTGTTCTTTGGCATATGTCCGCAGCTTTTGCGGATCCGATATGATTTCCGGATCACATAAAAATTCACTTAATTTATTGTATCGATCATCTAAGGCCTGTAAGCGGTCTAACATCGATCGTTCACCTCATTGCAAGAGATATTCCTTTGATACCATCCATATAGTATACGATATAAATGCAAGAAAAGGCAAACAGGGCAGGATAAAAAAACATTCGGTTAAAAACAACAGAATAAAAAATAAAAAACAGGAAACCGATCGATAGGTTCCCTGTCATTAACTACAACCGCATTTTCTGATCACTTTACAGGTTGTATTTTTTCTTGAATTTATCCACACGTCCACCGGCATCTACAAACTTTTGTTTTCCCGTATAGAAAGGATGGCACTTGGAACAGATCTCAACACGCAAATTTTGCTTTACTGAACCTGTTTCAAACGTCTCACCACAAGCACAGGTAACAGTGGTCACTTTATAGTTAGGATGGATTTCTTGTTTCATACTTTCACCTCTTTCTTAAAACAAGCATCATACAATGACTCTATACCTATCGAACACACTAGACGAAATTATATCATAGGTCAAGTTGCAGCCGCAAGTCTATTCCTTTGTATCCGTGAAAATTGTACCTGTTAATTTATGACTGATGAGGCAAATCATTTTTATTACTGGCAAGGCACAATCATTTTTATCGATATCAGGTTAGAATCGTTATAAATATTAAATTAATTTAATAATTGATGTATTGATATTTTAAAACATGTCAGTATAATTAAGTTTGCAAACAATAATATTCCATTTATGGAAGGGGTTATTTTCATGAAGCGCATTGTAAAAGTTCTTGCTGGACTCACCCTTTTGGTTGCCATGTTTACGGTTCTGGGTACGAATCAATACAACAGCGCCGCATCAACCGCGCCAACTTCAACCCAGACATTGACAGCCGCGACTGTACAGCCAGACGAAGCATATTACCCGCGCCCCAGATAAAGTACTGTCGATCCATCCTGATTTTGCAAGGTTTTGTTCGCTTTTTATACACGCTTTCGCATGCCTGGGGGAACGTGGGTAAATGAACCTAGAACAACATCCGGACATTCCTCTTTAAAAATCTCCATCATGGTATTCATTCCTAAAATTTCGCTTTTTGTCGGTGGAATGTGTGCCAGATAATATTCAGGATCAATATTTAAATTCCTTAATTGTATCAGACGCACACCTGTTTTTCGAATAAACGCAACCATTGCTTCAATTTCTTCTTCCCTGTCGGTAACTCCAGGAAAAATCAAATAATTAATCGATGTATACACACCATGATCGGATGCGTAACGGAGGGATGCCGCAACATCGTCAACTCCATATTTTCTGGGTCGATAGTACGCATTGTAATGATCCGGAATGGCACTGATCGTACTCACACGAATTAAATCGAGGCCTGCATCGACGATCCTCTTGATTTGTTCTGTGAGCCCGGCATTTGTATTGATATTGATGAATCCTTTTGCTGTGATAGCCCGTGTGCGCCGTATGGCTTCCGCGATTTCACGTCCGCGGGTCGAAGGTTCTCCCTCACACCCTTGTCCAAAACTGATAATCGAATCTTCATTTTGCAGATGATTGACCATTACTTCAACCATTTCATCAACGGTTGGAGCAAATGTCATCCGTGTCTGCGGGGAAGGAAATACGGAGTCGTCCGGCTGCTCCGAGATACATCCGACACATCCGGCGTTGCATGTAGAAGATACAGGCAGCGCCCCTTCCCAGCGACGGAAAAACGTATTCTGAGAAGTCAGGCAGCCATATACAAGAGCACAATGAGAAAGATGTTCATACAAACGGTTATTCGGATAACTTGCCCGCATTTCTGCAACTGTTCTCTCCACTTCATTCTCGGGAAAATTTAGCGGATTCCACTTTTGCGGCTCGTCACTGCATTTTGCTGCCACATAAAACTGATTGTCTTTCCAAACAACTGCCGTATACCCAAACAAAGGGAAAGGTTCAACATCTTTTTGTTTAACGTATCCCGGCAAAAGCAATCGGGTAAACCCTTGCGGCAATAATGCGCCTACAGCGTGATACGTGTCAGGCAAACGCCGTGTCTCATTGGACGTTTTATCAACGCCAATTACGCTGGTACCAGGCAATGATACGAGTGTTGCACCCTCCGGCAACGGAATCAATTCATCTTCCATAATATCCGTCAACTGGTCTGCAGTTCTTCCTAATGCCAGCAAATCCGGATCATCATATATATTGCCATCCAGATCTGCGTACACCGTATACAATACTGACCCCTCCATTAATAAACACAACCGATTATAAATTCGCCTTATGAATTCGCCGAACTCGCGGACCTTCCGGAGACGATTCGCTCCCTGCCCCGATCGTTATCCTTTTTTAAGCTTTCAAGAAATTCAATATTTGTCTTGAATTCTGAGAATTTCTTCAGGAATGCTTCAGAGAAATCAGGAGAATCGCTCATCGTCTTCCGCAATGCCCAAATCTTTTCAAGCTCTAACGGCGTCATCAGCAATTCCTCACGACGCGTTCCGGATTTGCGGATATCCAAGGACGGGAAAATACGTTTTTCAGCCAATTTCCGATCCAAATGCAATTCCATATTGCCGGTTCCTTTAAATTCTTCATAGATCACATCATCCATTCGCGAACCTGTTTCAACAAGTGCAGTCGCAAGAATTGTCAGACTTCCGCCTTCTTCAATGTTCCTGGCCGCTCCAAAAAAGCGTTTGGGGCGATGGAATGCAGCAGGGTCAATCCCGCCTGAGAGTGTACGGCCGCTTGGCGGAATGACGAGATTATACGCACGAGCCAAACGTGTAATGCTATCGAGCAATATGATGACATCCCGCTTCGACTCGACCAAACGCATGGCACGTTCCAATACCAATTCAGCCACTTTTATATGATTTTCCGGTACTTCATCAAATGTTGATGCCACAACTTCCCCACGGACAGATCTCTGCATATCCGTAACTTCTTCCGGACGTTCATCGATTAACAATACAAACAGATCAGCATTTGGATAATTTATCGCAATACTGTTTGCGATTTCTTTCAACAGGAGAGTTTTACCGGCTTTTGGCGGGGCTACGATTAATCCGCGTTGTCCAAACCCTACAGGAGCTAGTAAATCCATAATTCTTGTCGAAATTTTGTCAGGTGTAGTTTCCAGAATTACTTTGCGTTGCGGAAACAAAGGAGTTAGGGCGGGGAAATGAAGTCGTTCAGGTGATGATTCCGGGCTTTCTCCATTGACGGCACCTACTTGCAAAAGCCCAAAGTACCGTTCGTTTTCCTTTGGCGGCCGCACTTTACCGGAGACCAAATCGCCTGTTCGCAAATCAAACCTTCGAATCTGTGAAGCAGCCACATAAATATCTTCATTGCTCGGAAGATAACCGATCGGCCTTAGGAAACCATACCCTTCCGGCAGAATTTCCAGAATTCCTTCCGCAAACATCAACCCATCTTTCTCAGCGGCTGCTTTCATAATCGCAAATATTAATTCTCTTTTCTTTAATGTACCATAATATGGTATCTGATACTCTTTCGCCAACTTGTATAATTCCGTTAATTTTTTTCCCTCTAAATCTGATACGAGCAAATGGCACTCCCTCACATTCTAATTGTGTCTAACTGAAATACAATAAATGAAATACAGAAAACAAAATACAATACAACGTGTAATGTGGAATTGCGAAGCTGCGTTGTTTTCAATCGCTTTTTGTTATTGATTTACATACGATGCCAGTCCGTCTTTTGAAGAGGATGTTCGAAAAGAGAAACTGGTATTTTTCATAATACACTAGCAAGATAAAATCTTACATGACATTAAGATACAATCTTACTTTAGGATATTCAAGTATATCATTACTATAACATGTTTGCCCGAGGATTCCTATCTTATGCATAGAAAAGAAGTTTTTTCTCCATATTTTCGAGGTCTTTAACAATTTTCAGCACGCAATTCTATTAGAGGATGTTCAAAAAGTAGTCAAAACTCCACGGCGGATTGCTTTGCCGCATCCCAAAGAGATTTACTCATGTAGCAAACACGTACACTCCGTCGGCTTTTCGTGCTTCGACTTCGCACTCCTTGTGTCTTACTTGACTACTTTTTGAACACTCACTATTAATTTTTAAGATAGTACCAGAAAACAAAGGAAAAGAGAGGAAAAGAAAGGTTTCTGAAACGGGAAAACCGATTATCTTCATCATAATGAAAATAACCAATGAAAATAACCGGCCCCTCTTTTACGATCTTACAGCTTATCAATTATGCCATCGTTCAATTACACCATTACCAAATTCGGTTTTCGATCAATATGATGGCGGGACTCCACCATCCGAACCGTACCCGTTTTGGCCCGCATGACAAGGGAATGAGTTGTCGCTATATGATTGGGGAGAAAACGTACCCCGCGCAAGAGTTCGCCGTCTGTTACTCCGGTAGCTGCAAAAAAAGCATCATCGCCTTTTACCAAATCATCCATTAACAATACTTGGCTTGGATCGGCAATTCCCATATCCACACAGCGCTGAAATTCTTGCTCTGTCTGCGGCAATAAGCGCCCTTGCAATTCGCCTCCCAGACACTTGAGTGCTGCAGCAGCCAGCACACCCTCCGGAGCGCCTCCCGTACCGAACATAATATCTACCCCTGTATTTTCAAAAGCCGTATGGATGGCAGCTGCCACATCACCATCTGTCAGCAGTTTAATGCGCGCGCCAGAAGCACGAATTTCCTCGATCAATTTTTCGTGACGAGGCCTTTCCAGTACTACGGCAACCACATCTTCCACTTGCTTTCCGGTGGCTCTCGCTACATTTTCAATATTTTCCCGCGCGCTTGCATCGATATGAACCTTCCCCTTTGCCAAAGGGCCAACTGCAATCTTGTCCATATACATATCAGGCGCGTGCAATAATGTACCTTTCGGCGCAATCGCAACAACAGCCATTGCATTCCACAAACCGCGTGCCAAAATATTCGTTCCTTCCAATGGATCTACCGCAATATCCACAAAAGGTTCCACACCTGTTCCCAATCTTTCTCCAATATACAGCATTGGCGCTTCATCCATTTCACCTTCACCAATCACTACACAACCATCCATCGCTACCGTATCGAAAACCGTCCGCATGGCTGTGGTCGCTGCTTGATCTGCTTCATGCTTTTTTCCCATACCCATCCATTTTGCAGCTGCGATTGCGGCCGCTTCTGTAACACGGACAATCTCTAACGTTAATTCACGATCCATTTCCATTCCCTCCGGACAAAAGATTCATCTGTACAATTGGACAACTTCATTCTACTATCTGTTATTAAATATAGTATCACATTTAAAAACTATGTTATACAAAATAATATATTTTTCTGTTTTTATTCTACTTATACTCGGTTTAGAGAGTATTCATGCGATACAGAAGGTGTTTATGCAATACATATGAAAGTGGGTTGGAAAAATAATTCATATACTCTATCTTGCAGGAGTTAAAGGATTGTATGTGGAATTTCTCATATCTGGAGGGAACCTCGTGGCAAAGAACACAACAATCCAATCTGAAATTGGAAAAATAAAAAAGCGGCAATGGCGGAGTTGGTTAATCTATCAAATCTCTGTTGCAATCATCGGCACGAGCATGATCGTCTCCTATGTCTATACGCCAACGGGCGGCTGGCAGCATCAATGGTCAGCCATTCGCAACAAGATCCGGACGTTTTCAACACAGGTTGCGGCACATATCGGATCGTACTCGAATGGGATTACCCCCGCGCCTGTCTCGACCAAACCATCTGCAACCGCAGGGGAACCGAATGTATCAGACCGGATATCCTATACGCTTCATGCACAATTATTGCAAGCAACACATTCCATTGAAGGTACGGAAGATATATGGATACCCCAGTTAAATGATAAAGAAGTGAATTTCTACTTATTCACAGAAGATGATCAACCCATTCAGATTCAGGCCGTGACAATGGGAAAGGAACGCTTGCCGTTTTCCACAACTGAATATAATTTGCATGTTGCCTTGCCGACGCGTATGAAAGATGCAAATTTGCACATTCAATTTCGCACTCCGGTTTTACAAGGCGGATTTCGGTATGGAGAAATCGATGATGTCTGGACCATTGGGTATTGGTATCCAATGTTGGCTGTTCGGACTGCACAAGGCAATTGGATCCCAACTCCAACGCCGCTGGGATTTGGGGACCCATTCATTGAAGACAATGCGGATTATGACGTGACATGGACTTCACCTTCCAATTTCCATTGGTTTACAACCGGCTCCTTATTGGCGACCAGACAAGCCAACCATTTACAAACCAGTGAATGGAAGATTACGAACGTTAGAAATTTCGCTATGGTTGGCAGCCCGAATTTTATCGATCACCCGATTACGACATCCGCTGGAACAACGGTTCATATAGTGACACTGAAAGATTCTACAAGCCATGAACAGCAATTGCACGAAATTGTAAATCAGGCGGTTGCCGTATACACAAAGGATTTTGGCATGTATTATTATCCGGAGTTGTCTGTAGTCGAAATGCCTTCCGGAACCGTTTTTGCTCAAGAATATCCGGGATTGGCGCTGTTTTCCTCAGATATTTGGAATTGGCCGACAGACACCCATTGGATTGCACATGAAATTGCACATGGTTGGTGGTATTATTCCGTAGGAGACTATGAAGCAATCACTGAATGGCTGGATGAAGGTTTGGCCGAGTATTCCAGCTTGCTCTATTTAGAAGCGACAAAGGGAAAACAGGCATACGCTCAGCAACTGAATGATTTACGAAAGTTATGGTTACACCAGGAATCTTTATTGCCAGACGGACAAACGACAAAGATTCCTTCATTGCCGGATAAAATCGATCAGCCGTATGACTCGTTTCATACTGCACCTGAGTACTACTATATGATTTATTTGCGCACGACGCTTATGTATGCGGATCTGCGGGAAAAAATGGGAGACCGATTGTTTTTCGATTGGCTGCGGCAATTCTATTTAAAAAATTCAGGCCATGTAGCCACTCGCAAGACGCTGACAGAAGCTTTGCAAGATACGGCGCCTGCTTTTGTACCAGTTTTAAACCAGTGGCTCGATACGCCGAATAAAGATTGGATTCCGCACGTTCAGGCGGAAACGAAAACAGGTCAGAAGCAAATGATCGGAAGTAAATAAATAGGGGGATTTTCTAGTGAAAAAGCAGAAAAAAAACCGCAAATCCCCCCGCCAAAATCATCGAATGCCAGAGAGAACCATCCGCGATTCCAGACGACGGCGTTTTCTCCGTTGGACTTCACTCGTACTCATCAGCATCATGATCGTTTCGATTTTTGCGGGCTTCTTTGTGGTAAAATGGTAACAAATCTTTACTCTTGTATAATAATAGGCAACTCATTTTCAAAATTCCTCGCAGCTTTTGGCCCTTGTGTGTCATTTAATACATCTGCAAGTGAAATGCCGTCCAGTGCCCGCGCCATACTCTCCGCGAGTTTGGCCCAAACACTGCGGGTATCACAAAACTGTGAGCGACTGCAGAAATTTTCCGGCATATCTTCTGTTGCACATGCCATCGGAGATATCGACCCTTCCAATGTCCGAACGACTTCTCCCATCGTAATGTCTTTTGGTTCGCGTTCCAACATGTATCCGCCATTGGCGCCGCGAATGCTGCGAACCAATTGCGCACGGCGCAACGTTAAAAAAATCTGATCCAAAAATTGCTCCGAGATGTCTTCGTTTTCCGCAATCACACGCAACGGCACAGGACTTCCGTTTGACAGTTTAGCCAAACATACCAACGCACGCAAACCATATTCGGTACGATTTGACACTTTCATGTTCGAACTTCACCTGCCATTCCTTGCAATCCTATATTCCTATTAACAATTCCAGGAGTTATCATGCATCGATTTCAATGAACAATGAATCTCCTTCGACTTCCACCTCATATGTGTCGATCGGTGTCACACATGGAAACGCGACAGCCTTTCCCGAACAGACGTCAAATTTGCCGCCATGCTTGGGACAAGCAATGATGTTGCCAGCCAATTTTCCTTCTGTTAACGATTCATTTGCATGTGTGCATACATCAGATGTGACAAAATACTTTCCATCTATATTATAAAGTGCAAGATCTTCATACCCAATCACAATGCGTTTCATCTCACCAGGTTGAAGATCTGACGTTTTGCCGATATTGACTCTTGCCATTTTTCTCCGACCTTCCCAACAAGATAGCAAGACTCCAACCGTTGTCCGATACCTACCGAAACGATACAAAGCAGTTGGAGTCAAAACTGTATTGCGATATTAACCGATGGAACCTTCCATTTCAAATTTGATCAAACGGTTCATTTCCACCGCATACTCCATTGGCAGTTCTTTTGTGAATGGCTCAATGAATCCCATGACGATCATTCGGGTCGCCTCTTCTTCAGAAAGACCCCGACTTTGCAAATAGAATAATTGGTCTTCACTGACTTTCGACACGGTTGCTTCGTGTTCAAGTGTCACACTGTCATTTTTAATTTCATTGTATGGAATCGTATCCGAAGTAGAACGATCATCCAGAATTAATGTATCGCATTTAATATTTGCTTTTGAATTCTCCGCATTTTCGGCAAATTGCGCAAGTCCGCGATATGTGGTTTTTCCGCCATGTTTGCTGATGGACTTGGAAACAATGGTGGAAGTACAATCAGGAGCTGCATGCACAACTTTCGCACCCGCATCTTGATGTTGTCCGGTGCCGGCAACAGCGATCGACAGGACAGTTGCTTTTGCCCGCGGCCCCATCATGTATACAGCAGGATATTTCATCGTTAGTTTCGATCCGATATTGCCATCGACCCATTCCATTGTCGCATCTTCATAGGCAACCGCACGTTTTGTAACCAAGTTGTAAATATTGGGTGCCCAGTTTTGAATGGTCGTATACCGGCAGCGGCCGCGATCTTTCACAATAATTTCTACAACGGCGCTATGCAAAGAGTTGGTACTGTATATCGGCGCTGTACATCCTTCTACATAATGGACAAAACTGTCTTCGTCGGCAATGATCAATGTCCGCTCAAACTGTCCCATATTCTCCGAATTAATCCGGAAATATGCTTGCAATGGCACTTCACAGCGTACGCCTTTCGGAACGTAGATAAAACTGCCCCCGCTCCAAACCGCACTGTTTAACGCTGCAAATTTGTTATCTTCCGGTGGAATGATAGTGCCGAAATACTCTTTGAAAATTTCCGGATATTCACGCAATGCCGTATCTGTATCTGTAAACAGGACTCCCATGTCTTCCAGATCTTTTTGCATGCTATGGTATACAACTTCCGACTCGTATTGGGCAGAAACGCCTGCAAGGAACTTTTGTTCCGCTTCGGTAATTCCGAGGCGATCGAACGTATTTTTAATTTCTTCCGGCACTTCTTCCCAGGATTTCCCCTGCTTTTCGGAAGGCTTTACATAATAAATGATATCATCAAAATCAATCTGGCTTAAATCTCCACCCCATTTCGGCATGGGTTTGGAATTGAAGATTTCCAGTGAACGCAAGCGAAAATCGGTCATCCAACCGGGTTCGTTTTTCATCATGGAAATTTCTTCAACGACTTTTCGACTTAACCCTTTATTGAACTTTACAACAGAAACGTCTTTATCTCGAAACCCATACTGGTATTCTTCCAACTCGGGTAATTGCTTTGCCATTGGGTAGCCCTCCTTTAGAGTTGCTGATCGGTATTCCTTTATTCGTGATCACTGTGTACGTGCGTTTGTTCGGAAGCTTTCTGCAGCGCATTCCAGGCAAGCGTTGCACATTTGATGCGAGCAGGAAACTTGCAAACACCTTGCAACGCTTCCAAATCGCCCAACTGCTCAAAATCCGATTCTTCGCCGCGCATCATTTTACGGAACTCATCGGTAATTGCAAGCGCTTCTTCCACTGGCTTTCCTTTGATTGCTTCTGTCATCATGGAGGCCGATGCAATACTAATCGAGCACCCGATGCCGCTGAATTTCACTTCTTTTACCATCCCATCTTCCACCTGCAATTGAAGTGAAATTTCATCGCCGCAAGTAGGGTTTTTCAGAAATATAGTAACCGGATCGCCTTCGACGGCTCCTTGATTCCGCGGGTGCTGATAATGATCCATGATGACTTGGCGGTACAAATCATCTAATTGCATGGCTGAAAAACTCCTTTGTCTTGTTGAGTGCATCAACCAATCGATCAATATCCTCAACAGTATTATAAATATAAAAACTCGCTCTTGCCGTAGCCGCTACATTCAGCCACTTCATTAAGGGCTGACAGCAATGGTGTCCCGCTCGGACGGCTACTCCTTCCGCATCCAAAACGGTTGACAAGTCATGCGGGTGAATTTTCCCCAAATTAAAGGTGACCAGACCGCCGCGATGTTCGACGGGACCGTAAATCGTCAAACCCTCCACTTCCTTAAGCTTTTTCAAGGAATATTGAACAATGTCTTGCTCCAGGCGGTGAATCGTATCCATGCCAATCTGGTTTAAATAATCGATTGCCGCACCCAGACCAACCGCTCCCGCGATGATTGGCGTGCCGCCTTCGAATTTCCAGGGAAGCTCTTTCCATGTAGATTCATATAAATCCACAAAATCGATCATTTCTCCACCGAAATGTACAGGCTCCATTTTTTCCAGCAACTCGCGTTTTCCATACAAAACCCCGATTCCTGTAGGACCAAGCATCTTATGGCCGGAGAAAGCCAGGAAATCGCAATCCAAATCCTGCACATCCACTGCCATGTGCGGCACACTTTGCGCACCGTCTACAACCATGACCGCGCCGGCATCGTGTACGATCTTGGCGATTTCTTTGACCGGATTGATCGTACCCAGTACATTTGATGCTTGTGCTACAGAGACGAGCCTGGTTTTCTCTGTAATCGTATTGCGCACATCCTCAAGGGACAGCGTACCGTCCGCTTGCAACGGGAAATACTTTAATGTCGCTCCCGTAACTTTGGCGACTTGTTGCCAAGGAATCAAATTGGAATGATGCTCCATCAACGTAATGACAATTTCATCCCCAGCTTTTAAAAAGGACCGGCCGTAACTTTGTGCAATAATATTTAATCCTTCCGTCGTTCCCCGTGTGAAAATAATTTCCGCTGTCGATTTGGCGTTGATGAAGGAACGCACTTTCTCACGCGCGCCTTCGTATGCGTCAGTCGCCAATGATCCGAGCGTATGCACACCTCTGTGAACATTGGAATTCACCGTGCGGTAATAGGAATCCACTGCTTCAATTACCTGCAGCGGTTTTTGGGATGTTGCCGCACTATCCAAATAGACAAGCGGATGCCCATTGATTTCCTGATGCAAGATCGGAAAATCTTTGCGTATCAGTTCCTGATTCATCTCATCAACTTCCTCTCGATGAGCTCTTTCATTGCATGCTGTACGCCATCTAACGGAATATTTACAATGACAGGATCAAGGAAACCGAAGATGATCAACTTTTCCGCATCTTCTCGGGAAATTCCCCGCGACATTAAATAATACAATTGTTCTGCGTTAATTTTGCCAACGCTTGCCGCATGACCGCACTTTACGTCGTTTTCATCAATCAACAGCATCGGAATCGCATCGGCAATGGCTTTCGGACTCAACAACAGAAGATTTTCTTCTTGTTGTCCGTTGCTGCCGCTGGCGCCTTTCAGGATTTGAGTGTTGCCGCGGTACACGGCTTTGGCACGATCCCGCATCACACCTCGGACCATCATATCGCTTTCCGAATGCTTCCCGACATGGATGGTATGGCAGGTTAAATCCAATTGTTGCCGACCGTTGCCGACCGTAATCACTTTCGTGTCGGATTTGGAACCTTGACCGTCCAATACTGTCTTGTTGTAAGCAACCGTAAAGCCGTCGCCCAGTTCGCCAATATTCCAGTCAATGGAACCATCCCGATCCACCTGTGCCTGCCGATAGACCAAATTATTCATATTGCTTGCATTATTTTGGATCGAATGGTATTGCACAGATGCGTTTGCTTTTACATATACTTCAACTACGCCGACATGCAAGGCATCACCGGATTGCTCTCCCTGGTATCCATCAATGTAAGTGACAGAAGCTCCTTCTTCCACGACGATCAAGACACGGGTGAACATGCCCGCACGTTCCTCATTCTCCCAGAAAAACGCCTGCAAAGGCACTTCCACTTGCATATTGCGAGGAACGTACAAAAATACGCCGCTCCCCCAAACTGCCGCATTCAGGGCTGCAAATTTATCGTCTTCCACTTTTACCATCTGGCCTAAATATGGCTTTACAAGGGATTCATACGTTTGCGCCGCGGTACGCAAATCCGTATAGATTACTCCCTGTGCTTGCAAAGAATTTTGAATATTTCCGCGCAAGACATCCCCATTTTTCGAAAAAATGAAGGATTGATTTTCATCAGCCAGTCTAAAAAGACTGGGCAATTGTCCAGGCAACTGAACCAATGAGTCTTTTTGATTGCCAAGATATAATTCGAAATAATCCAATTTCCGCTTCGAAAGATCTGTTTTTTCCAACTTGGGAACCGGCAGTTTGTGATACGTTTCCCAGGCTTGCAAGCGCATGTCTGTCAGCCATGAAGGTTCCTGCGCCTGTTCGGAAAAAGCGCGAATGGCGGCTGGATCAATTGCAGTAACAGTTTGTTGCACAGTCATCACCCAATCCCTCCAAACTACGCTTCAACGCCGACAGTTTCATCGACGATTCCAAGTTCAGCTTTTAACCAATCATATCCCTTTGCTTCCAATTCCAATGCCAACTCTTTGCCGCCGGAACGAACAATCTTGCCTTGCATCATCACATGAACAAAATCCGGTACGATATAATCCAGCAACCGCTGATAGTGTGTAATAATCAAAAATCCCGTTTCTGCAGAACGTTGGGCGTTTACTCCTTGCGCCACAATTTTCAATGCGTCAATGTCAAGTCCGGAATCGATCTCATCAAGAATGGAAATTCTCGGTTTCAACATCGCCATTTGCAGAATTTCATTGCGCTTCTTTTCACCGCCTGAAAATCCTTCATTCAAATACCGTTCCGAAAAAGAAGGATCCATGCTCAGGTTTTTCATTTCTTTCACCAATTGGCGATGGAACTGCAATACCGGAACCTCATTGCCTTCGCCAAGGCGGGAATTAATAGCCGTACGAATAAAGTTCGCATTGCTTACGCCAGGTACTTCACTTGGATACTGCATCGCCAAAAATAATCCGGCACGCGCCCGTTCCGTCACGGACATCTCCAGAACATCTTGTCCATCCAACGTTACAGAACCATCCGTAATCGTATATTTGGGGTGTCCCATCAGCGCAGATGCCAATGTGCTTTTACCGGTTCCGTTCGGTCCCATGATTGCATGAACTTCGCCGCCCTTGATTTCCAGATCCAATCCCTTGAGAATTTGCTTCTCATCAATGGAAACATGCAGGTTACGAACTTGAAAATGTGGTTGATTCGACATATAAATAGACGCCTCCTACATACTGTGTTACAATATCAGTTGATTTGTATTTAAATGAACATCATTTCTCGTCATCGAAAATACAATGTTGACTAATTTAGTCATCTTTACTCTTATGTTACCATAATTCTTGCAAAAAACAAGTAAAATCCTTTTTGTTAATCCTCGATTTCGTGAAGTTATTTGTGTGTATTATGTGTATCTCCAATGTCTTCAAACATGGAAATCCATTGACAAATCCTTCGATCGATCCCTGGAAATCAATATATTGGGCAATTCCTTACATGACAATTCCTTAAGTGCGCGTTCAAAACTTTCATGGCCTTATGGCCACCACATTGAATGAAAATGTTATTTTCGTATAAAAGGCAGTTAAGTAAGGCACAACGAAAGAAAAACAAAATAAGGCATATCCCCCCAGAAAATATAAAGGAAGTATGCCTTATAGAGGATGTTCAAAAAGTAGTCAAAACTCCACGGCGGATTGCTTTGTCGAATCCCCAAAAGGCTTACTCATGTACCAAACACGTACACTCCGTCGCCTTTTCGTGCTTCGACTTCGCACTCCTTGTGTCTTACTTGATCACTTTTTGAACACTCACTTATAATAAAAAATAGAAACAAAAGAATGTCCCGCGCTTAAGCGATGCATTTTTATACTATGTGATTAAAACATATATCGCATAGCGAGCTTTGCTTCTTCTGACATCATTTCTTTATTCCATGGGGGATCAAAAACAAGATTGACATCGACCGTTTCCACATCGCCGGCTTTCTTGACAGCTTCGATTACTTGCTGACGAATCCCTTCAAAAGCAGGACATCCCATCGTCGTCAAAGTCATGGTAATCTTCACATGTTTTTTCTCTTCATCGATATCGATTCCGTATACCATCCCCATATTGACGATGTCAATTTTGATTTCAGGATCGAGTACGTCCATTAAATTCTCGCGAACTTGTTCTTCTGTAATCATTCGTCTACCCCTCCTCGACAACTATATTTCCACAATGGTAAAAGCACCTTCTCTGCGAAATCCCTAAGCATAGCTACATTATACCAAGGTACTGCAAGAAGGTGCACATGTACTGATCAAATTAAGCTTTTCGGTTGTTCCAATCCGATAAGAAACGCTCGATGCCTTGGTCTGTCAACGGATGTTTGATCATTTTATCAATAATGGAATATGGCACTGTTGCAATATGCGCTCCAGCCAGAGCCGCCTGTGTAACATGAATCGGATGACGTACGCTGGCCGTGATAATTTCGGTTTCCAATTGGTGAATTTTAAATATATCGGAAATATCCTGAATCAATGGAATTCCATCTTGATTTATATCATCCAAACGACCCACAAAAGGACTTACATAGGTTGCCCCAGCCCTTGCTGCCAAGAGTGCCTGATTGGCGCTGAAAATCAATGTTACGTTTGTTCGGATCCCATTTTTCGAAAATTGATGTGTTGCTTTTAATCCTTCTGCTGTCATTGGCACTTTTATCACAATATTCGGCGACAATTGCGCAAGTTTTTCTCCTTCTTCAATCATGCCTTTGGAATCAAGAGAAATCACTTCTGCACTAATCGGCCCATCGACAATTGAGATTATCTCTTTTAACGTTTCTACAAAATCCTTCCCTTCTTTTGCAACAAGGCTCGGATTCGTCGTAACGCCAGCGATAACTCCTAAACTATGAGCTTTTCGAATTTCATCGACATTTGCTGTATCAATAAAAAATTTCATGCGTTTCTCTCCCTTGCAGTCTCCTATTCCTAGCCTTGAATTAGGCCTTGCCGTTTGACCCGAATTCGCGGATCTTGCCTTTCACTGTTTCCTTAATTGCATCCCGGGCAGGCCCCAGATATTTGCGCGGATCATATAAGTCGGGTTTTTCAGCAAGAACCTTGCGAACGGTTGCTGCGGAAGCCAATTGATTCTCTGTGTTTACGTTGATTTTTGCTGTACCTAAAGAGATGGCCCGCTGAATGTCATGTGTTGGAATCCCAGTACCGCCATGCAATACAAGAGGTACTCCAGTCAATTTCATAACTTCCTCCATACGGTCAAAACCTAACTTCGGTTCCCCTTTATAAGGTCCGTGAACAGATCCCAGCGCAGGTGCAAAACAATCAACGCCTGTTTCTCTTACGAGGCGATCGCATTCTGCAGGAATAGCGTACATGGCATCCGCTTCATCCACGCTTAAATCGTCTTCCTGACCGCCGATACGACCAAGTTCCGCTTCCACAGACACGCCAAGAATACGGGCAACTTCCACTACTTTCTTGGTCAACGCGATATTTTCGTCCAGCGGATGGTGAGAGCCATCGATCATGACGGAAGTAAAGCCGGCATGTATGGCTTTTACACAATTTGCAAAACTCGAACCATGATCCAAATGAATCGCAACCGGAACCGTAATGTTGTACTCTTGCATCAAGTTCTTTACCATGCCGACAACAAACTTGAAGCCTCCCATATATTTCGCAGCGCCTTCACTGACACCAAGAATGACAGGGGACTGTTCTTCCTGCGCCGCCAGCAGAATCGCCTGCGTAAACTCCAAGTTGTTAATATTAAATTGCCCAACTGCATACTTGCCTTCAACTGCTTTCTGCAACATGCCAGTCATTGAAACCAAAGCCATATTATGTATACCTCCCTAAATCTCTTCAGTTCATTCAGTATACCACGTTTTGCAACTTTTCGCCTTTTCCGTTCATCTTCATTTGTATGATATCCGCCCAAAAAATTTTAATACGGCATTTAATACCTGTTCCTTCCGAAAATTCGAAACAGGTAAAGCCTGATAACGCTTTATGTATATGGATGTATAATGTATGTATATTTATAATTCCGTTGCATTGCATATCCCCATGCATATCCTCATGTATATCCCAATTGCATCCAATTCAACGATTGTTCGCTCTATGCGGACTGATCGACCGAATCAGGGAGCGCTCGTACATGGTGATTGACGCAAGACCGTAATTCATCGATATCAAACGGTTTCGTAAAATGCGCCAATGCACCCAGCTCTGTTGCTTCTTTAATCAAATCCAATTCTCCATATGCGGTCATCATGATTACTTTAATATCCGGGACCAAGTTTCGAACATGTCTTAAAATCTCCAACCCATCCATTCCAGGTATTTTCATATCCAACAATACAAGACTCGGTTTTTCTTTTTTTACAATTTCTAATGCAATATGACCGTTAGGAGCTTGGAAAATTGTGTACCCTTCCTTCTCCAGGACTTCTTGCAAAAGCACCCGGATACCATATTGATCATCCACAATCAAAATCGTTTGTTCCACAAAGTTCATCTCCCTCCACCATGAATATGACTGTTATATATTGTTAACGTACATATTCGTGAATATTTTCTGAATTCCTTTTTTCTCCTTTCAAAATTGAAAAAATATAAAAACCTGCCAAATCGTAACAATCGGTGATTTGGCAGGTTACTATCTTGAAAGATCTAAACTTGTTGTACGTGAACAGAATCCTTATTCAATTCTCTATAATGAAGTGCCGCTTCGATAAAATCTCTGAATAAAGGTTGAGGACGGTTCGGCCTCGACGTGAACTCAGGATGAAACTGGGTGGCCAAGAACCAGGGATGATCCTGAATCTCTACAATTTCTACCAGCCGTCCATCTGGTGACGTACCCGAAAGAATCAATCCTGCTTTGCAAAGTTCTTCACGGAATTCATTGTTAAATTCATAGCGATGGCGATGCCGTTCATAGATCACTTCCTGTCCATATGCCTTATATGCCAATGTGTTACTTCCCAGACGGCATGGATATAGACCTAACCGCATCGTGCCGCCTTTATCTTCAATATCTTTTTGATCCGGCAGCAGGTCAATAACCGGAAAATCTGTCAACTCATTAATTTCTGTACTATTGGCGCCATCCATCCCTGCCAAATGACGAGCATACTCAATCACGGAAACTTGCATGCCAAGGCAAATCCCGAAAAATGGAATACGATTCTCCCGTGCATAACGAACGGTCGCAATTTTCCCTTCAATGCCTCTGTCCCCAAATCCGCCCGGAACAAGAATACCATCAATGCCTGCCAGCGTTTCGGCAACATTTTCTTCCGTAATGTCTTCCGCTTGCACCCATTCAATATCTACATTTGCATTATTGGCAAATCCGCCGTGATACAATGCCTCTGCAACACTTAGATAGGCATCCCGCAATGCAACGTATTTTCCAACCAAAGCAATTTTCACGCGTTTTTGCAGATGCTTCACACGATGGACAAGATCTTTCCATTCTTCCATATTTGCTTTTGGCGCATCCAATTTCAGATGGCGTACAACAATTTCATCAAGCCCTTCTTCTTGAAACATCAAGGGTACATCGTACAGCGTTTCCGCATCTCGTGATTCAATGACCGCATCTTCATCCGTATCGCAAAACAATGCAATTTTTCGTTTCAATTCTTGTGAAAGAGGCACTTCCGTCCGGCAAACAATCACATTTGGAGTGATTCCGATACTCCGCAATTCTTTAACGCTATGTTGGGTTGGTTTGGTCTTTAACTCACCAGCTTTCCCCAGGAAAGGTATTAACGTAACATGTATATACATGACATTTTCCCGACCGACATCTCCCTTAATTTGCCGAATCGCTTCCAAAAACGGAAGACTTTCAATGTCGCCGACTGTCCCGCCGATTTCTGTAATCACCACATCCGCATGCGTATCTTGCGCCGCCCGAAAGACTCGTTCCTTGATTTCATTCGTGATATGCGGAATCACCTGTACGGTTCCGCCAAGATAATCGCCACGGCGCTCTTTTGAAATCACGGACCAGTATACTTTCCCAGTCGTGATGTTGTTGTTTTTGCTTAAATTAATATCGATAAATCGTTCATAGTGCCCTAAATCCAAATCGGTTTCCGCACCATCATCTGTCACAAATACTTCACCATGTTGATATGGACTCATCGTTCCAGGATCAACATTAATATAGGGATCAAATTTTTGGATTGTAACTTTTAACCCCCGATTTTTTAACAGCCTTCCCAATGATGCAGCCGTGATTCCTTTGCCGAGGGAAGAAACCACTCCTCCAGTCACAAAGACGAATTTTGCCATGAATGGTGCCTCCTTATTACATTTCCCAACATAACTTAGTATAACCGTTTGATGATTCCTGTTAAAACCATTCCAAAAATAACGTTCTGGTCATAACAGACCAGAACGTCATCATCATTATTAACCGTTCTATATCCTAAAGTATATTACAGTCGATTGCACTGTTAGTCAAGTAAATCTATATGACAAATAAACCGCGCAAAGCGCGGCTTATATATGTCAAATCTATACGCTGAAATTAGATATCTTCTTCCTCTTCGTCAAGCTCTTCGCTTTCCTCTTCCTGCAATTCATCAAGAGATTCCTCGTCAATCAAAGATTCTTCTTCTTCCTCTTCATCAATATCAAAGTCTTCATCATCCGGTGCGACTTCATCATCTTCATCAAAGGAATCAAAATCATCCTCTTCACTATTGATGTCATCATACAGTTCTTCATCTTCGTCATCGTAAAAATCTTCATCAACATCTTTACGTATAAATCCTTTGGGTCCTGTACTCTTTTCCATGGTCTTATCAACCGGGTACCAGCGTTTCAATCCCCAGATGTTATTGCCGATGCAAATAAATCTACCATCGATGTTGATTTCTGTATATAAACGAGCAATAATTTCGTTAATTTCAGTTTCCGATAACTTACGAACCTTTGCAACTTCCTGCATCAGATCCCGATAATAAATAGGCTCATTCGTATTGCGCAAAATTTCATACGCAATATCTACAAGTGCCATTTCTTCCAATTCTTCTTCACTAAACCGCAATACTCGAGCTTCGTCAGCCATTTTCTACACTCCTTCTAACATCCGGCAGATGTGCAGCAATCTACAACCAAAAAGACAATATTATGTAATGATAACCATATTTTAGAAAACTATGCATATGAAACAAATACAGTCAAACATATTTGTCCTTCTTTTCAATACTACGTATACAAAAGATTCTTGAATTTGGTATGGAAAACAAGAAAAATGAAGGACAGTGCGAGAATTATAACACATTTCACTGCCCTAGTCACGAATTTCAGGAAAAATTATCTTTCTTGCCAAGCAGGTCTGCGATGAATGTTTTCGCTAGTTTTTTTGCCAATTGCTCTAATTGATAGGAATGTGTCGGCAACTGTCCGATTGTTTTTTGCAAATCTGCTTGGGCAGCCCGTACTTGACGATCCAATTCCCCAAGCAATAAATGCACCCATTGTCCGGCCTGTTTGAGCTTTCGAACTTCAGTTGCCGCATCTGTTTGCAAAAACTCTGCATGCCCACATATTGCTTTCCATAGCGATACAATCGGGTCTTCCTTCTGAAACGTCGGTTGATTTTGATACTGGGGCAAAATCGTTCGGACAATCGGAGGACGCCAAGCTTTATGTGTCAAATCCAGCATATCCTCGATTTGCCTGACCGTCCGATCCGATCCCGGCAAATCTGACTTATTGACGACAAAAATATCCGCTACTTCCATAATGCCTGCTTTTGCCGCTTGAATTTGATCACCTGCCGCCGGACTTGTCACCACGACAACCGTCTGTACTGTATACATGACATCAAGTTCCGACTGCCCGACTCCCACCGTTTCTACAAGGATGGTATCACATCCATATGCATCAAGTGTCTGGATCGCCCGTTTGGTAGAGCGGGATAAGCCTCCCAAGCTGCCGCGCGTACCCATGCTTCGAATAAATACATACGGATCGAGGGCATGCGCATTCATACGAACCCTATCCCCTAAAATGGCTCCTCCGGAAAACGGACTGGACGGATCGACTGCAATTACCCCCACATTCTGCCCGATCTGCCGCAAATACCGTACCAATACATCTGTGAGAGTGCTTTTTCCCACTCCGGGAGGACCTGTCAACCCAATGACCCTGGCATTTCCCGAATACGGCAGCAGCCCTGCCATGATTTCATCAACAATTGGATCTTCGTTGTCGATTAGCGTGATTGTCCGGGCCACTGCACGACGATCACCTGCGCGTATTCCATGAATAAGACGGTCTGTATATTCCATATGGACGCAAATTCACCTTAATCCTTTAATAAATAGCGGGAAATAACCATCCGCTGCACTTCATTCGTACCCTCATAAATTTGCGTGATTTTGGCGTCACGCATAAACCTCTCTACCGGATATTCGCGAGTATACCCGTATCCGCCAAAAATCTGTACAGCTTCTGTAGTTATTTCCATCGCAGCATCCGATGCGAATACTTTCGACATGGCAGAAGCTTTTCCGTACTCCAACCCTTGATCCTCCAGCCAGGCCGCCTGGTATGTAAGCAAACGGGCTGCTTCAATCTTTGTCGCCATATCGGCAAGTTTAAACTGTATGGCTTGAAAACCGGAAATCGCTTGCCCAAACTGTTCGCGCTGTTTCGCATAGGCAGTCGCCGCATCCAGTGCGCCCTGCGCAATCCCTAATGCTTGCGCGGCAATTCCATTTCGGCCGCCATCCAATGTCATCATTGCAATCTTGAATCCGTAACCTTCCGATCCTAACATGTTCTCCACCGGTACTCGACAATGATCAAAATGCAATTGCAATGTAGGCGACGACTTGATTCCCATTTTCTTTTCTTTCTGGCCAAACGAAAACCCCGGAGTACCTTTCTCAACGATAAACGCGCTGATCCCCCGCGATCCCTTGCTTGCATCCGTAACAGCAAACACGATGTAGATCTCCGCTTCTCCGCCGTTCGTTATAAATACTTTACTGCCATTCAAAATATAAGAATCTCCATCCCGGACGGCAGTTGTCTTCATGGCGCCTGCGTCAGTGCCGGATCCGGGTTCTGTCAAACAGTAGGCGCCCATTTTTGTACCTTCCGCCAGCGCCCGCAAATAGGTTTGCTTTTGCTCTTCCGTACCAAATTTATAAATGGGCCAACCGGCTAGCGATGTTTGCACAGATAGCGTGACACCGGTAGACGCACAGACTCTTGATAATTCTTCAATCGCAATCACATAGCTGACAAAATCCATTCCTGCCCCGCCGTATTCTTCCGGCCAAGGGATTCCTGTCAACCCGATGTCGGCCATTTTCTCAAAGATTCCCCGATCAAACTCTTCCTTTTCGTCCCGCTCGGAAGCACTGGGAGCTACTTCTTTTTGCGCAAAATCCCGTACCAACTTTTGAATGGCCTTTTGGTCTTCTGATAATAGAAAGTTCACTTTGTCCAACTCGCTTCCTTAGTATAGATGGTCGTTAAAATTTCGGCGAACGCTTTTCAATAAATGCCTGAAACCCCTCTGCGTGCTCATCTACGGAGAAACTCAACGCAAACATTTCTGCCTCATACTTTAACCCACGATCCAGATCCATCTGTGTCCCTTCATTGACGGCCTGTTTGGAAAGTCCCACGGCACATTTGCTCTGCTTGCAAATACGCTCCGCCATGCTGCGTGAGAAATTCAGCAGCTCCTCTTTTTCGACTACATGATTGACAAGCCCAATCGAAAGTGCCCGTTCAGCGGAAATCATATCACCGGTAAACAAGATTTCTTTCGCAATGCCGGAACCTACCAAACGCGGCAGCCTTTGCGTTCCGCCATACCCCGCCGTAATGCCTAGCTTCACTTCCGGCTGTCCGAATTTTGCATGTGCTGCAGCAATGCGAATATCACAGGCCATCGCCAGTTCGCATCCGCCTCCGAGTGCGAACCCATTGACAGCCGCAATGGTGGGCTTGGGCAATCGTTCCAGCTTTGTACACACCGATTGCCCAAACAGTGCCAATGCACGTGCTTCCATGACAGAATACGCTTGCATTTCTTTAATATCCGCACCGGCTACAAATGATTTTTCACCGGCTCCAGTTACGATCACACAACGAATTTCATCGTTTTGCGCAATTTGATCAAGTATCTGATCCAATTCTTGCAGGAGTTCTCTGTTCAACGCATTCAATGCCTTTGGACGATTGAATGTCAGAATGGCAATTTGGCCTTCCCGATCGAATAAAACATAGTTGTTTTCACTCATTTCCGACTCCCGCCTTCCTACTCATATCGATAGAATCCGCGACCTGTCTTCCGTCCAAGCCATCCAGCCTTCACATATTTCCTCAAAAGCGGACAAGGGCGATATTTTGAATCCCGAAAGCCTTCATACAATACTTCCATGATGGCGAGACATGTATCCAGTCCGATAAAATCGGCTAATGTCAAAGGACCCATGGGGTGGTTCATCCCCAGCTTCATCACTTCATCGATCGCTTCCGGTGCGGCAACACCTTCATATACGCAATAGATTGCTTCATTGATCATTGGCAATAAGATGCGATTGGACACGAATCCCGGGAAATCATTGACGGATACCGGAATTTTGCCCATTTGTTTGGCTAATTCTTCTACGGTTTGATAGACTTCATCCGTCGTGGCCAATCCACGTATCACTTCTACCAGCTTCATTACTGGAACCGGATTCATAAAGTGCATGCCGATTACCCGTTCCGGACGGTTGGTCACCGCAGCAATTTCCGTAATCGGCAATGAGGACGTATTCGTTGCAAGTATCGCCTCATGTTGACACACTTGGTCCAATTTACGAAAAATATCCGCTTTAATCTGCATATTTTCTGTCGCTGCTTCTACCACAAAGTCTGCTTCCGCCGCATGCTCAAGAGAAGTAGAAGACTGTATGTTTTGCAGAATCGCCGTTTTTTCCGCTTCCGTCAGTTTTCCCTTCTCTACATTTTTGCCGAGCAGTCTCGCAATGGTTTGCATACCGCGATTTACATATTCATCTTTGATATCGTGCAAAACGACATTCAATCCCGCCTGTGCAGCTACCTGTGCAATTCCGGCACCCATTTGTCCCGCTCCAACAACCAGCACTTTTTGGATTGTCAACATGTTCACTCCTTCTATCTCGATGTATCATCCATTTGCTTATCCCTGGCTTATTTCTTTACTGCTTCACTTCCAGCAATACTGCATCCCCTTGCGCCGCTCCGCTGCAGATGGCTGCGATCCCCAGTCCGCCGCCACGCCTGCGCAATTCATAAATCAATGTCATTACAATCCTGGCTCCGCTTGCGCCAATCGGATGGCCAAACGCAATGGCTCCGCCATTGACATTCACTTTGTCGTAATTCAGGCCGAGGAGTTTACCGCTTGTCAAAACAACTGCAGCAAACGCTTCGTTCAACTCAAACAAATCGATATCGCTCAGTTTTAGTTGATGTTTTTGCAATAATTTTTGGATTGCCAAAGCAGGTGTTGTAGCTATATACGGTGCAGGAGCACCCACCTCCGCATGCCCCAGAATGGTCGCAAGAGGCTGTTTGCCTAATGCATGCGCCCTTCCCTCCGACATGACCAGCAATGCGCCTGCTCCGTCATTGACACCTGGCGCATTCCCTGCTGTAATCGATCCGTCTTTCGCAAACACGGGAGGCAAGCTCCTCAGTGTATCTAAGGAAGTGTTCGGACGCGGACATTCATCCGCATCCACCCGTATAGTTTCTCCCTTTTTACCGGGAACTTCGACTGCTACGATTTCCTCCGTAAAAATCCCGTTCTTTTGCGCCGAGATGGCAAATTGTTGGCTGCGCACCGCATACACATCCTGCTCTTCTCTTGTAATGCCATATTCTTTTGCCACTTCACTGCCGTGAACTGCCATATGAACACCGTCAAAGGCGCATCGCAACCCATCGTGGATCATCAAATCCACTACGCTCGCATCTCCCATGCGCATGCCGAATCTCGCTCTGGGCAGCGAATATGGGGCATTTGACATGCTTTCCATACCGCCGGCCAGAATGACATCCGCATCATGTGCACGAATCAACTGATCAGCTAAAGTCACTGCCCTTAGCCCGGATGCGCATACTTTATTGATTGTCTCCGTAGGCGTTGTCCAAGGCAGTCCGGCGTTTCTTGCTGCTTGCCGGGAGGGAATCTGGCCCGCACCCGCCTGCAAAACCATGCCCATGATCACTTCATCGACCTGTTCCGGCTCCACCGCTGCTCTCTCCATGGCCGCTTTCAAAACTACTCCGCCTAAATCAACCGCCCTCAAACCGGATAAGCTTCCGCCAAATTTCCCAAATGGTGTCCGTGCCGCACTCACTATGACCGATCTTCCCATTGACGAAACCTCCCAAAAGCAAGTCTTAAAATTGGCTATATACTACCAAACGGTCGGTATATATGTATAAAGAAAGCAACCTGCGTATTCTCTACTATTACATATACATATACATGTTTTTCTTGAAAAAAGCGATATGGGAATTTTGTCAATATACACAATTACTCGCGATTTCAATTTACAATCTCAACCAAACGGCAAAAATTGCAAAAAATAAAAACCTTCTTATGCAGAAGGCTGTAATACTTGATTCATATAGACCATTGCTGTTTCATCACAAACGGGAAACTTGCTGCAATTCATGCAATCTTTCCAAACCTTATGAGGCAGTGATTCTTTTTGAACAATTTCAAATCCAAGTTTTTCGAAAAAAGGCACTTGATACGTAAGAGCGATGACTTTTTCCAAACCTAGTTTTGCAGATTCTGCAATCAAGTGCACGACCAATTGCTTTCCAAGCCCTTGATTCACTGCTTTAGGATGAATGGCCAATGAACGTATTTCCGCCATGTCTTCCCATAATATATGCAATGCACCCAATCCAACGATTTCTCCTTCATCTTCAATCACTGTCATGGCATGCAAATTCTCATATAGCGATAACTTGGATCGAGGCAAAAGCAATCCTTTTTCCGCATAGTAATTTAACAATTGATAGATTGCTTCCACATCAGGAATGGTTGCTTTCCGAAATGTCGCCCCCATCTGCCCTACCCCCAAACATTCATTTTCCTGAGGATTATTATACAATGTTGTGCATATATATTCAATCAAAATATTTTTTCATTCACCTTTCCGCAATTGCTTGTGATTTCAATATATCTTGTGATTTCAAAATATATTGATAATGCAGCGACGGCAGTTCATCGATTTCCTTTAGCTTGTCTGTTGTGTACCACTCTCTTGCCACGACTTCCTCGTTGACCGCAAAGGGAAGCTCTTTGATTCGTTTACAATGAATAAATATATCGAACTTAGCCCGGGTCAAGGATTCAATCCCCAAAATATGCAATGGCTCAATGCTGCAGTTCGCTTCCTCAAGCAATTCCCTGCGTATCGTTGCAAAAGGTGCTTCCCCATATTCCATGTGTCCGCCGGGCAGACGGATCGGCTCATCGTAAGTATGATGCAGCAAAAGGACTTCTCCTTTTTCATTCCATACGACTCCGACAACTCCCACGGTATGTTTGGCGGAAAGCAGCCGTACGATGTATTTTGTAAACCGCTTGGGAAGGTTTCGATATACGACGATGCTCAATCGCTTTAAGACTTTCATGATTTCTCCATCTGCCATTTTATGATTTTTTATTTTGGATGCTTGCCTGATGCAATATGAACTATCTTATCATACGTTACAAAAGGATATTCAAATGTTTTATTTCTTTTGACAGGATGATCCGAATGGCGAACTCAGCGCAAAAACGACCAGAAATGGGGAAATGGCTGCTTTGGAAATTTTTTCACTCCGACTCTGCCATCCGCCCGTTTCTCCCACCAACCAAACGCCTTTCCCTCTCTACATGCCGAGAGTTTTTAAACAGATATTCGGCTGTTTACCTGAAACCTGCCGGCGGATGGGGAGGTAAAGGAATCATACGCGCTTGGCGTACACAATCCGGCTATGCGTTTATTCGAGAAAAGGGACAGACATATCATTGCAAGTCGATCGAGGATCTCTATCAAACGATCACACCATTTCTGGCGAATAAAGTTTACATTGTCCAAAAGGCAATCGCCCTCGCCAAATGGAAAGGGCGGCCGTATGATATCCGTCTGATGATGCTGCGAAACGGCGAGGGCAAGTGGCAGTACGCAGGAATGCTGGCAAAAGTCGCCGGTGAAAAAAGCATCATCACAAATATTGCTCGCGGACGCGGCTTTGTTTTGGATGTCGACTCCGCATTTCGGCATTCATTCGGATGGAATCAGGAGCAGATTCTCCGCATGAAACAAAACATGACCGAATTGGGATATGCCACTTGCAAACGCTTTGATGCGTATAAATACTATTGGAACATTGGACTCGATCTGGCCATCGATCAGAAAGGGAAATTGTGGATCATCGAAGAAAATACAGGTCCTGCCCTTTTCTTATTTGCAAAATTAAAAGATCAAAAAGCGTATCAAGCGATTCGAACGATCATTGCTGGAAGACGGAAAAATCGAAAAAAATTAACGGATAAAAAATAAACGGTCATAAGAAATCTCAGCTCATCTCAATGCTGCCTTTCTCTTTTAATGAGAAAAGGATTGTCCTATTTTCTACTCGTTTGTTTCATTTGCCACAAGATGCCGTTGCAAATGTTCGCGAAGCTCGTTTGGGATGGGCTTGCTTTTTTGTTCTGAAAAATCATAATGTACCATTACTGCGGTGCCTTTTGCGACTACTTGTCCCTTTTGAATCGCTTCATGATACACAACAAAGCTGGAATTCCCAATCTTTTGAATACCTGTTCGAATCTCAACCTCATATTCCATATAAATTTGTGCGATATAGTCCACATTTATATTGGCGACAATCAATTTCCATTGAGTTGTATCCAAATCCGGAACAAAAATTTTGAAAATCTCTACACGTCCTGCCTCAAACCATATGGGAACCACGGTATTATTGATATGGCCGAGGGCGTCCGTTTCGGAGAATCGGGGCATTAGCTGAATGCTGAACATAAAAAGCTTTCATCCTTTCTGTTGCAATGATTCTGACTACATAGTTTTTTGCTATTCGGAAACCAATATAAATTCTGAAACCCATATAAAACCGAATCCGTGACAAAAATTACCGAGTGCAGGGGATGGCACGAGTACACATGCAGTCGCTCAAACAGCGCCGATCGCCTTGCTTTGATTAAGATTGCAAAAGATGCGTTTTTTGTTTTATTAGTTTGTTCCATTTATTAAATTTATTATTTCATTTATACATATTGTTTTTATTTTTAATTTATTTTTTATTTTTTAATATATTCTATTATATTAAAAATATAAATTTATTTGATATATTATAATATTCTTAAATTCATTTCATTGCAATAATTTCCTATATAGAACTTTACTCATTTCAGATGTCTAAAACAAGTAAAAATTTGCGAGATATACCCGTGACTGCTTATATCGACAAAACTCGTCAAAATGCTATCTGATTTTCTCTTTTATGCGTTTTAGGTCTTTTATGTTTCGACAATTGTTTTAACAAGGTGTTTTCTTTTTCGAAAAGAGGAAGGAAGCAGTCTGCAAATATTTTTTAGCGTACAAATTAATGGTTTGCCAGGTAATGCTCAGTGCAATGATCCGTGATTTCATGAAACTGTAATTGTAACAACATGCGACTGTTTTCCCCACCGAATTTCATTTGATACTCGACGTTTAATTTACCTGATTGGAGGTTCTCTTCAAAGTGAAATTGCAGTTGTTCTGTTTTGATCGTCAAATCAAACGTTCCAAAAGGTGTTTGGTAGGACGTATGCGAAACCGTTCCTCGTTTCCATACATACCGCATTTGTGTACCGCCAAAGCGGATGACTGTTACTTCATTAAGAAGCGGATCGATTTTTAATGTAGTTTTGCTGGATTCCAAGCCGCTTTGATTCGTTTCTTCATACGTGACAAAGATCGCAGTGCCCTTTTTGTATAAAATTCCTTGTGTGGTTGTTTCATAATATGCGGGCATTTCACCACGTTTGATTTGTTTGGTATGCAATTGAAGTTTGACAGATTTTTTAAACGATTGTTCTTGTATGTTTGTATCGGTCATTGTATTCGCTCCATCAATGGATGTAAAATGCAGAAAAAGGAGGAAACGATTCCTCCTTTGCTCATATTTACCCTTTATCCTTTTCTTTATCTTTTAGAGGATGTTCAAAAAGTAGCCAAAATCCCTTAACCACTTTTTAAACACGCACTTACTTTTATCGAATAAACGACAACAAGGCTTCCCGAATGATTTTTGAAGCCAGGATCTGTGTTTGTTCTGTCGGGTCTAAAACAGGCGCGACTTCCACCAGATCAAACCCGACAACATTCAGTTGCTTCATCAAATGCACAGCTTGCAATACTTCAGCCGATGTGATCCCGCCAGCTTCCGCAGTTCCCGTACCCGGTGCAAAAGCCGGGTCTACCACATCAATATCGATTGTTACATACACAGGTCGGCCTTTTAATTCTTCGATTCGCTGCTTTAAAGGTTCTAAAACAGTAAACGGGTGAAAATTGGTGTTCTCCTTCGCAAACATGAATTCTTCACGCATTCCGGATCGAATCCCGAACTGATATACGTTCTTCCCGCCGATCATGTCGACTATTTTCCGAATCACTGCCGCATGGGAGTATGGCTCTCCTTCGTAATGTTCCCGCAAATCGGTGTGTGCATCCAAATGAACCAATGCAAGGTTAGGATACTTCTCATATACGGCTTGTACCGGTCCCCATGTGACCAAATGCTCCCCACCAAGTCCGATCGGCAATTTCCCATGCGCCAACAGTTGTTTTACATAATCTCGGATCATCTCTACGCTTCGAGCCGGATTCCCAAAAGGCAAAGGAATATCTCCGGCGTCGAAATACGCGACCTCTCCCAGTTCCCGATCCAGATAAGGGCTATACTCTTCCAGACCGAGGGACACCTCGCGAATGCGCTTAGGACCCAAGCGTGTTCCCGGTCGAAAGGACGTGGTCCAATCCATTGGCATGCCATAAATCACTGCCTGCGCTTTTCCATAGTCGCTCGTAGCGCCAATAAATACATTTCCTGAATATGCATCATCAAATTTCACTTGTGTCATTTCATCCCTTTAATAAATTCTCAACAAATTTCGGCAATTGAAATACAGATTTATGAATGCGCGGACTATAGTATTTGGTTTCAAAATCCTTCAGTTGCGCTTCATCCACTTCCAACGGATCGTATTTTTTTGACCCCAGTGTGAATGTCCATAATCCGCTTGGATACGTCGGAATAGACGCTGTATACAACCGGGCAATCGGATAAATCGTAGAGATATCCTGATATACCCGGCGAATCAAATCCCCGTTCAAGAATGGCGATTCCGTCTGTGCGACAAAAATTCCGTCTTCTTTCAATGCCTCATAGATGCCTTGATAAAAATCTCTTGCAAAAAGTCCGACTGCAGGGCCTACAGGCTCTGTAGAATCGACAAGAATCACGTCATATGTATTTTTATTTTCATGAATATGCTTGATCCCGTCGATCACTTGGACATCCACCCGGGGGTCTCCTAAAGCGCAAGCGATTTCCGGCAAATACTGCTTCGATACTTCAATCACGCGTCCGTCAATTTCTGCGAGGACCGCTTTCTCAACAGACGGATGCTTGATGATTTCACGAATCGCTCCACCGTCGCCGCCGCCGACAACCAGTACTTTTTTCGGATTGGGATGTGTATGTAATGCAATATGGGAAATCATTTCATGATATACGAACTCATCTTTGATTGTCGTCATCACCATGCCGTCCAATACGAGCATGCGTCCCCATTGAAGTGTTTCAATCATGTCAATTTCCTGAAATTCTGAAGTTTCCTTATGTAATGTCTTTGCAATCTTTGCAGTAATTCCATAATTTTCTGTTTGTTTTTCTGTGTACCACAGTTCCATTCCTATCATCACCTTTCAATCAATTCGACTCGTATTATACCAAATTCACTCAGAAAATAAACGATTCTTTTTGTTTAATCTCCACAAGGGATTCCCATACTGATTACTACCATTCGTATTTTTGCCAGAATTTTTTTGCATGAATAAAAAATTCAAGAAAAATGTAAAAAAACTGCAAAATCCAAAATGTTGAATTATTAAAGAAGGGAATTTGTATGAATAAACAGACATATACTCCCGATACGTATCATCCTGTTCAACAGAATCCGCCAAGTGATCGGAAACCGATACTGCTGCGTATTATTCTGGCATGTTTGATCGGCATTGTATGTGCAGGAGTTACGTGCTTTTTGTATTTGCGATATGCACCTTTGCCTCCAAATGCGATTATTGATACGTCAAAAGTATATAGTGCCGATGGCACCATTCTTACCGATTATGTAAGCGGCGGAAGTCGGGTCAAAGTTCCATTAAACAAAATTCCGAAGAGTCTGCAAGAAGCTACGCTTGCAGTAGAGGATGCTCATTTTTACGATCATGGCGCTTTAAACTGGCGAAGCATTGCCAGGGCTATTTGGGTGAATCTCAAACACGGGGAAGTGGAACAAGGCGGCTCGACCATTACCCAACAGCTGGCACGTAATCTTTACTTAACACAAGCTCGCACATGGTCAAGAAAAATTCGGGAAGCGATTCTCTCATTGCAATTGGAAATGCATTATTCCAAAAATAGCATCCTTGATCAGTATCTAAATGTCATTTATTACGGAAATGGAGCAAAGGGCGTAGAATCTGCAGCGGAATTTTATTTTGGCAAGCCAGTCGAGTCACTGGATCTCGCAGAGTCGGCCATGATTGCCGGCATTCCCAATGGTCCTGCCATTTACGCACCTTTCACATTGGATCATGGCAAACGGGATTTTTCCAACTATTCCAATGCAAAATTGCGCCAAAAAACCGTTTTGGAAGCCATGTTTCATCAACATCTCATCACATTGGCACAGGAACAGCAGGCTTATCAGGAACCATTGAATTTTTCAAAAGCAAAACAACCGGAAAGTTTGGCGCCTTATTTTACCGATTATGTCAAAACAACTTTACAGACGAACTATGGCTTTAGCAAAGATGACCTGTATCGCGGAGGTCTCAATATCCATTCTACGATCGATGTAGCATTACAAAAAGCGGCAGAAAGAGCGATTGCAAATCACATACCGGCCGGCAGTCATCTGCAGGTCGCTCTCGTTGCCATGGATCCGCAAAATGGCGATATAAAAGCGATGGTCGGGGGTACAAATTATCGCCAAAGTGCCTATAACCGCGTATTGGCGCCGAGGGAGCCCGGATCTTCTTTTAAGCCGGTTTTGTATTTGACCGCGCTACAAAATGGATTTACTCCGGCTACCCGCATCAATAGTGAACCGACCACATTTCTTTATGGTACACATGATCAAACATACGAAGTCCATAATTTTGCAAATATTTATCAACATCATCCAATTGATATGCGGGAAGCAATTGCCCGCTCCGATAACGTATATGCAGTTGCTACAGGACTTGATACCGGGTTAAACAAAGTCATCGAGACGGCAAAGGCGTTAGGAATCGATACAAATCTGAAATCAGATCCGATGAAACCTTATCCCTCTTTGGCGCTTGGGGTGTTTCCCGTATCCCCGTTAGAAATGGCGCGCGCATATAGTGTGCTTGCTAACGGGGGCGAACTTGTGCAGCCGCGAGCGTTTACAGAAATTGATAATGCATATGGAAGCCAAGTGATCAAGCAAGAGGTGCAGAAACAGCAGGTAGAAGATCCGCGCTATACGTTTATTCTTACAGATTTAATGAAAAGTGTATTTGAGCAAGACGGAACAGCCGCCCGCATTGCCAGCGAGATTACACAGCCTGCTGCCGGCAAAACGGGAACCACCGATACAGATGCCTGGATGATCGGTTATACACCGGATCTTGTGACTGTGGTATGGGTTGGATATGATAAGAATCATTTATTGTCTGCTACAGAATCCCATTTGGCTGCACCCATTTGGGCAGACTTTATGCATGCGTATGAACAAACGACGACTCCAAAAGAGTTTGCAATACCGACAGGAGTCACACGTGTGCAGATCGACCCACAAAGCGGGCAATTGGCTACAAATGCTTGTCCGATCAAAGAATGGGATTATTTTCTCGACAATGAAGCGCCAAAGGAAACTTGCACGCTTCACCCGGCACAACCACAACAGAATCCATCAAACCATTCGAAGCATAATTCCTGGTTGGATTCCCTTTGGAATTGGGTTACGGGGAACTAGATCAAGTCTTATCCCATCTTCCATATACATTTGCTGCCCCCGAATGTGTTGCGTAACCCGCACACATTCGGGGGCAAAACCATTCACCCATTTTCCCTTTGTTCATACACTGAAATCGAGAAGAGTTGTCACGGTTTTTGTGAGAACAACTTTGGCATAAATAGGAGGTCGCCGAAAATGGAAGCCAATGCGCACACCCGGCGGGATGTAAGCTATCGTTTGCAAAAACTTGAGCGAAAACTCAAAACTCTGGATCCCACGCAACCGACCTACTCATTGGAACGGGAGCTTTTACAAAAGGAAATAAAATTAATGAAGGGTGAACTGCCTGTTGTACCCAATTCAAACACAAATCGCAATACGACTGCTGCCAAAGTATCGAAATCAAGCAATGGGCGATTACAAAACACGAAAAGCCGCAGAAAACAAGCACGCAAAGGAAATTCAAAAGCTGTCGTTCCAATCATCCCCAAAAGCCAAGTTACACAAATACTTTCCAAAGATCCTGTCTCAGCCATCACCAATATTCGCACATTCTGCAAACAATGCCTGCGTTACATTCAACAAGCCGATAAAATGATCGATACTCTATTTGTTACGACAAATTCCTTAAACCAATCTGGTGTACTGCAAAAACTCATCAAAGAAAAAGGGAAAAATTTGAATACAGAAGACCTTACGAATATTTTAATGGCATTGATGAACTCACCGGCCGGCAGTGATTTTTTGAAGAAAGCCGGAGATAATAATCAAGAACAACCGCCGCAACAAGCCACGTGAAGGAAATATAAGAACACCCTCCAGTTTTTGACTAGAGGGTGTTTTCTTGATTTGAGTGATTATTCGTTTGGTTTCACAAACTTTTTCATTTCTTTTAGCAAACTGTCATCTGCGACGCCTTTGCCGTATTTTTTAACCAAGGATTCCACATTTGCATCCGGACCGTTTGCACCCGAGTTTTTCGTCGCATCTGTAAATGCGTTCATAAAAGCGTTCAAGCGTTCTTCGCTGACTGGCAAATTTAATTGTTGCGCAAAACGTTTTGCCATATTGCGAACGGTCTCCGGATCTTTCCAATCCTCCTGATTCGTATTTTTCACTTTATTCAACATTTCCAATAATCCGCCTTTATTGACGCCTTTAAGATTTTGCTTGAGTACGTCAACACTATTCATTTGCGGCTGTTTTTGAGTTTGGTTGGCCCCTTGAGCGGCAGCATTCACACTAGTTGCTTTGCTTTGTTTATTTGTTGATGTTGCTTTTTTTCTGATCGGCTTTTTTGGCACAATTTGTCCCTCCCGTTCATTCATATGTCCCGCCATCCATTCACATATGTGAACTTTGCAGGAGTTTCTATTTATCATATGGTAGGAGGGATTCATTTGCCCGAGATAAATGCCTATTTTTGTTCGTTTGAGCTGCGCCGGATCATCTGTCCCAAGCGGCCGATCGGTATCGCTATCTGTTCCTTCGAGGAAACAAAATTTCCCCAGGCCATGATGCCGTGTAAATGATCGACACAAAAATCTTCCTCTTGTCCTTCGACACGATACTCGCCATGAATGACAATGGTTTTCGGATCGACCAGATACGACTTTGCCAAATAAAATTTTTGCTCCAATACTTGCAATTCAGACTCTGACAATAAGCCTGACTGGTGCTTTTTCATACCCTCTTCCCGCAATCGCTGCATTTCCAGTTGTATCTCTTCACGCGTCATTTCACTATATCGTTTCATTCGATTCACCATCCAAAAGATAAGATCCACTCAATACAGTATGATATATCGAGTGGATCAAGAAAAACAGTCAGAATTCTGTCATCTCTCCTGACAAATATTCTTCATGGACTACAAAATGCGCTTTCCATAAAATTTCTGCAAGATAGGACAAAGGTGTCTTGGCAACTTCCCGATATACACGCCTTGTATACAAATGGCGGGCGTTCGGCAATTCCTGTTTTAATCGGCTTCGCAGGGCATTACCGGAATCATCGGCATCAACAAAAATATACACATCCTCATCGTGCAGCGGGACAATCAACTGTTCAATTTTTTCTTCACTTAAAGTACCGAAAGTGCAAATAAAGCAAACTGGCTCATCAATAATCTTTTGCAAGCGTTCTTTATCCGTCTTTCCTTCAACTATCAGTACTTTTGAGTCGATCATGTGGAGTTAATCATCCCTTTACTATGCGTCTACTCTCGCTCAACCGGGTTGTCCGGATAGGAGCACCAATCACTCCAACTCCCCGGATACAACTTGACATTGGTAAAACCTGCTTCCTTGAGTGCAAGTATATTCGGACAAGCGGTAACACCGGAACCACAATATACGATGACTTCCCGATCCTCCCGAATTCCCTGAAAACGATCCCGTTGTTCCTTTGCATTCTTCCAATAACCGTTATCGTTCAAACTATCTTTCCAGAAATAATTTCTCGCTCCCGGTATATGCCCCGCAACCGGATCGATATGTTCTTCCAAGCCCGCATACCGTTTAAATTCTCGTGAATCAATAAGCGCAACGTCATCGCAATCGAGCTTTTGTTTTACTTCCTCCATGTTGACCACCCAATCATACTGCGGCCGTACAGTAAAGGATTTTGGACGCATGGCCGGAATCTCTGCAGCAACCGGATATTCACTGTTTTGCCATGCTGAAAATCCGCCATCCAGCAGGAATACGTTCGAATGGCCAAAATATTTCAACATCCACCAAAGCCTGCTGGCAAACGCTCCTCCTTGATCATCATATGCGACAACCGTTACGTGTTCATCAATGCCGGCTGCACTCATGATTTCCGTAAACCTTTCCGGAGTCGGCAAAGGATGCCGCCCTCCATGAATTTGTTTCGGTGCGGAAAGATCCCGTTCCAGATGCAAATAAAGAGCACCTGGTATATGCCCTTGCCGATAGCTTTGTTCACCAACATCCGGCTGTCCCAAGACAAAGCGGCAATCAAGAATTCGCAGATTCTCTTCCTGCAAATGTTCATGCAGCCACTGTACATGGACCAAATTCGAATGCAAAGCCCCCACCTCTTTTCATCCTCTTATATGTTTTATGATATAGAAGACTGCCGATAGATACAACCTACATGTGGCCTTACATGCAAATCCGGCATACTTTATTCGAAATACTTTATGTGTATATTTTTTCAAAAAAATAGTCTGTAAAATAAAGAAACAGGAGCGGCAATGACAATTTGTCCGTGCCGAACTCCTGTGCTGTGTACCGGAAAACGCAAGTTATTGTATTGGCAAAGGGTAAGGAAATTGGGTTGTGTAACCATTGAATTGTTGATTCATTTGATCCAACTTTTGCTGCTGTTCCGCTTCAAGTTTGTACCAGCCATTTTCAAACATCAGGTTGTACACATCGCGAGCTGCGCGGTGGCAATCGTTCAAAATCAGCATGATATCTTGGTGCAGCAAATCGTGGCTTGCTTCCCGCGCTGCGACATTAAAACTGTCCGTTAAGTATTTTTCCGTTGCCAATATATCGTTGAGCCGATCACGGTCATTTAATTCCGGCCCTTTGACTTGCGGTTCATTTGCCGGTTTGGGGTTTTTAATTACATTGTTCTGTTGTTGCATACGTGTGTCCTCCTAGTGATAAAGGATAGCTCGAATCCTTTGCGATGCCACTTATTTCTCTGCCATTATTGCATATGGGAAGGGTACATCTGCTGCCCATACTGTTGTTGCTGCTGCACGTATTGTTGCTTTTGCTGCTGTTCATACTGTTGTTGTTGCACATTTTGCATCATCACGGCATTATTCATTTGGCTATTCCGCAGCAGCATATTGTAGTGACGTTCGTGCATTTGACCGATTTGATTGATCAACTGTGCGATTCTTTGATCTTGACATTCATTTGCAAAATGTTTGCATTTTTTCATAGCCAGCAAGAGCCATGACATCTGGTCTTTCAGATACATCGCATCTTTTGTCGTGATGACCCGCGGCGGCCGCATCATGACAGGTTGTTGTTGCATATAGGACTGTTGTTGATTTGGCTGATACATGTGTTGTTGCATATTCAAACCCCTTTCTGAATTGATTCCAGGTTTCCTACATAATGTGCGTAAAAATCTGGTTCCCATACGCGAAGTCGGCTACTTTACACAAAATTGTCACATGATTTAAACTACATTTGAACCACACTAAAATTGCGGCGGATTGTCCAAATTGTATTAAAAAAGCCTGCAGGATAAACTCCCGCAAGCTCTGATACCAAATCTATTCCATTTGAAATTTCAATTTGCAATACCAATTTGTGATGTTAATTTTGGGAAATTGCCGCATTGGATTTCTTTACAGCATCCTTTAATGTAGCATCCACATTCGCATTTTCCACCATGATTTTATCCATCGCATCCTGAATATATTGCGTAACCTGTAAATATGCCGGTGACAATGGCGCCTCTTGCGCATATTGCAATTCCTCTACTGGCACTTGATGGTTTGGCTTTTGTTTAAAATAATCTTTCATTTGCTGAGAATCAACAGCACTCTTCATGACTGGCATATATCCCGTCTTTTGACTCCAATGAATCGTTTGTTCTTTGGCTGTAAACCACTCGATAAACTTCCAGGCCGCCTGTTTTTCCGCTTCCGGCGCTTTCGCCAAAATTGCCGCATTGGCGCCGCCGGTCGGTACCGCATATTGTTTGACCATCGGTACATAGCTCGCTTTGAAATCCATGCCGGATTGCTCGATCTGGCCCATATCTCCGGCAGACCCGACATACATGGCAGCACGGCCATGTGTAAAATCTGCAATTGTCTGATCCCAATCTTTCGGGCCTGTTTGTACAGTCAACACGCCATCTTTTTTCATTTGCTGCCATGCTTTCATGCCTGCTTCTGCTGCCGGCGTATCAAAGGTCGCTTGGGTCAATCCTTGATTCATCAATTGTCCGCCGCCCGACCATACGAGGGACTCAAAGAACCACCATTGATTAACAGGTTCAAATCCGTATACTGTCGTTTTGCCATTTTCTTTTTTCGTCAAAAGCTTTGCGTCTTTTGCGACATCATCCCAAGTCTTCGGCGCTTCGGTAATGCCTGCAGCTTTAAACATTTTGTCATTGTAATAGAAGACAGGAACACTGCGATTGAACGGAACGCCATACGTTTGGCCTTTATACGACGTGCTTTTTAACAACCCTTGGATAAAGTCGGATTTTTTATGATCTGTGCTTTGCGCCATATAAGAATCCAATGACTGCAACGCACCACTCGCCGCAAATACAGGAATGGAGTGAATCTCCAATTGCACAATATCAGGCACTTTGCCGGATGCAATCGCCGCCAACAGTTTTTGCTGCAATGGTCCTTTTCCGGAATAGGAGCCTTGGTAGATCGCGTTCACATGGATATCCGGATGTGTCTTGTTAAACTCGTCCACCATGTTTTTTAATACATCGCCCAATTGCCCGGACATACCATGCCAGAATGTCACTTCGATTGGCTTGCCTGTTTTGGATGATGCGTTTGTTGTCGAATCTGCAGTTGCAGTAGTCGAGGAAGAAGCAGACCCGCAACCAACCAGCCCGACTGCCAAAGCTCCCGCTAATCCCATTATCATGACTTGCTTCATGTGTTTTTTCATCGTTTGTTAACTCCTTTTGTGTGTATCATGTTTTGTTTGATTTTTGTGTTATCCTTTGACGCCACTGCTCGCTGCACTGCTGACAAAATATTTTTGACCAAAGATGAACAACAATAAGGACGGCAAAATTGCTATGATATTGGCGGCCGATACCAGATTCCACGGTGTGCCGCTGCCGTCATTGGCCAACATGAAAGACAATCCTAAAGGAACGGTACGCATCGTATCACTTTGCGTGACAACCAGCGGCCAGAAAAAGTCATTATAATGCCAGACAAAATTCAGGATCATCAATGAAATGATGCTGGGCTTTGAAAGAGGCAGAACAATCCGGAAGACGATCCAAAAATGACTGGCGCCATCGACCTCTGCCGCTTCCATAATCGTCCTTGGAACCTGTTGAAACGCCTGATACAACCAGAATGTCGCAAATGCCGATCCGATAAAAGGCACAATCAAGCCCAAATAGGAATCAATCCAGTTCAACTGTTTCATCGTTAAAAACAGCGGAATGAACGTTACTTGCGTAGGAACCATCAGTGTCAGCATAATTAACCAAAATGCCAGTTTATGGCCGGCAAACCGAATCCTTGCCAACGCATATGCCGCCAGACTTGCTGTGATCACTTGCCCGCAGACGATCAGCCCGGAGACCAGAATCGAATTAAATAAGTAATGACCCATAGGCCGGTAATTCCAGGCTTTGATCCAATTCATCCACTGGGGATGCCGCGGCAGCAAATGCGGAGGATAACTGAACACCTCTTGCAGCGGCAGCAAAGCAGTGATGATCATCCACAACAAAGGAACAATCATCAGCAATCCGATGAGCGCCATCACACCAAAACGAACCATTTGCATCGCATTGCGCTTTTTCTTCCGGATGGATTTCGTAATGGAGATCAATGGCTCCGGCTGATAAACAACTGTTACATCTGATGATGGACCCATTTTTCCGACCCCCTGAATTGTAAATACGTAACCAGGAATAAAAACATCAACATGAGAATGGAAATCGCAGCGGCGTTTCCAATATGGAAAAACTGAAATCCTTGTTTGAAAAGATAGAAGACAATCGTCGTGGTACTGTCTGCCGGACCGCCGTTCGTCAAGACAAAAATCTGGTCAAAGGACTGTACGGAAAAAATTATCGACATGGTAACTGTGAAAAACAGGGTTGGTGACAGCATCGGACATGTGACATGGCGAAATTGCGCCCACCAAGACCCGCCGTCAACTTTGACAGCTTCATATAAAGACTCTGGTATACTTTGCAGTCCGCTTAAAAATAACATGGTAAAATAGCCGCTAAACTGCCATACATAAATAAATATCAGACTTATCAATGCAGATTTGGGATGACTTAGCCACGTATACCCGGAAAACCCGAATAGGTGCAAAACATAATTCACCAATCCAAAGTGCGGTTCCAATAACCATCCCCAGGCAATGGCCGCAGATACTGCCGGTATCACATACGGTACAAAAATCATGCCGCGCAAAAGGGCAATCCCGCGAACCGGCTTGTTTAACAACAATGCAAAAATTAATGCGAGCGGCAGTGTGATGCCTGTCGTCCCAAGCATATAAAAGAATGTCCGAATGACTGCTTTTTGAAAATCGCGATCCTTTACCATATCGATGTAATTTTTAAGACCGACAAACGTCGGATGCGGGCTGATCAAGTTCCACTGAAAGAAACTCAAGTACAATACATAACAGATCGATGCGATGACAAATACACTCAAAAATCCGAAAGTCGGCAGAACAAACAGCCATCCAAGCAGATTTTTCTGCAAGCGATAGGACATTGACGACACTCGTATTCCTTGGGCTCCATTCAAAATTCAATACCCCCTTCTTCACTCTTTTAAAAACAAATTCAACCGTTCAAGTCGCGAGTCGTTTCCTGTTCAAGTTGCGAGCCGTTTTACATATCCCTTTTTAATGCATCGTACTGCTGATATTCAGACAGACAACTCCCAATATAATGACGAGAATGCTTATGATTTTCAGAGGATTGACCGACTCATGAAACACAACCATACCGATAGTCCCGATGAGCGCAGTTCCGATTCCCGACCAGACTGCATAGGCGACGCCTACTTCCAGTCGCTTTAAAGCAAATGTTAAAATAGTAAAGCTGAGTATATAACATCCAAACATATAGAATGCAGGGATGATTCTTGTAAAGCCATTTGATAGTTTCATTGCTATGGTTCCGGATACTTCAAAGAGAATTGCGATCAGCAACAGCAACCACCCCATATGATTTATCCCTGAGCCATACATGCCCATCCATGGCTCTTGATGCACGGATTACGCAAAGACTCTGCCTCCTTTTATTGCTTTGTTCAATAAAAATTGTACGATAAATCATTTTAAAAAGTGTTGAGATTCGATTAATCTTTTGTTTTTTCTTCTTTACTATTTTAAAAAAAGCTTTACATAGGGATTTATAGGATCGTAGATTATAATTGAAATAGCCTGCAACGAAAATTGCCATCCTTGATTTCATTCAATAGTTTTTGAATATATTGGAGTGTTGGAAATGGAACAGAAAGAAAGACTGACGGAATATCGCAACCAAGTGATCGAGGCCATTGCCCAAACGATGGATTTGTATGGGGCAACCACATCCAGCGGCAGATTATACGGCATCCTCTTCTTTGAAGATCATCCTCTCACTTTAGACGAAATGAAAGAACGTATGGGAATGAGCAAAAGCAGTATGAGCTATGCGGTACGCGCATTGGAAAAATCAAAAATGGTAGAACGGATTTCCGCCGATCATTCCAGGAAAGATCAATTTCAGGCGGAAAGCAATTTTTTCGACGCATTCCGCAACTTTTTCATCGACAAATTACAATTTGAAATCGATGTTATGACAACAGCCATACAAGATGTAATTCCAAAACTGAAAGAAATGATTCTCGATTGGGAATTGGATGAGGATATCCGCCGATTGGCACTGCAGGATTTAAAAAAACTGCATCATGCGGAAGAATATTACGATTGGCTGCAGCAATTTGTCGAGCAACTGCAATCAGGGGAAGTATTTCACTACTTTAAAGAGAAACCAAAAATCCGTACAGGCAAACAAAATCAGATGCCCTAAGCCATTCAGCAAAGAAAACGTATCGTGCGTGTTCAAAAAGCGGTGAAGTAAGACACAAGGAGTGCGAAGTCGAAGCAAGAAAACGGAAACCAAATAGTAAGATTGGTTTCCGTTACTGTTGTTGGCGAAAATATCGATAGACTAAAGCTAGAATCGATCTGCGCGTGATGATTCCTGTAAAAATCCCTTCATTTTCGATGCAGATAAACGGGTTGTTGATGGACAACTCCATCGCACGTGTAAATGTATCGCTTTCCTTCATGCGCGGAACTTTCGGATTCATGACTTCTTCGACTTTATGGCTGCCTAGTCGTTCATACTCAATTTGTTCCATACCGAGGATCGAATCTAAAATCATTGTTTTACTGACTAATCCATGCAATTTATATGTATGATCCAATACCGGTATAGCTGAGTATCCTGATTTGATTAAAACCAATAATGCGTGCTCAAGCGTATTTCCCAATTGGACGTGTGCTACATTATCGCTAGGAATGATAAGTTCCTTAATTTCATGTTCAAACATAAATCCATTTTGCAAATTTTTCATTAAAAAAATCACTCCGTTTTAAAAACCATACTGTTCCTTCACCATTCACAAACTTACCGCCCACAATCCTACAGCCTATTTCTTTTTCCACATACCCAGCAAAAAACCCTTTAAAACCACTGCATTGTTGTGTTGGCTGTCTTTTGCAGCAAACAAAATGGTTACCTGCTCTTCTTCTGCCCATTGGATAATTTGCAAGGCCTGCACTTGTGCTGCAGAATTGTTTCTAAGCTCATCCAAATAACTGGAACGAAACTCTTCAAATCGGGTCGGTTCGTGTGCAAACCATTTCCGCAATTCCGTACTCGGCGCAAGATCTTTCAACCACTCGTCGATACAAGCCGTTTCCTTTGCAACTCCCCTTGGCCAAAGCCGGTCTACCAATATGCGTTTGCCGTCCGTTACTTCCACTGGTTCATATACTCTTTTCGTCTGCAACAACAACATGTCACAAGTCTCCTCACATATTCAGTATATGTAAGATGCTTCTATTTGACCATGGTAGATTTCATACGCGATACGAATGATTCTTATATAATCCCAATTGTACATCAGATCGATTGTATCAGCTAATAAACTTGGATCTTTCCGATAAAATAAATACGCCCGTACCACATGTTTCGTGAATACGGGTAGAAAGTTTGAGCAATTAAGAGCCATCCTTTCGGGACAGCCCACTTGAAGATCTGTGAGGATACCATGATGATGCTTAATTAAACATCAGATGCATCATCGTAGTCGTATCGGAGACCATCCCGTGCTTGCTGTGTCGAGCTTTGTGCGGATGGTTGCGCTACTGCCTGACCCAGCTTTGCCGCAAGTTCTTCGACCTGATTGGTTAAACGGGATTCAGCGGCAACCTGCTTTGCGGCATTTAACCCCTTTTGAATAATATTGTTGTTATCCATTGAAAATGCCTCCTTTACTTTGGATTTCGGCAAGACACCTGGATCCGATCATCGAATCCATTGTATAGTATCCATGTCTTTTCTGCGCATTATCCCTGCAGCACAAAAAATAAGAAAGAGGACACCGCTTGTCCTCCCATTCGACATTCCAATGTTTTTCGTTTTTTAATTACTGTACAGCCGGCTCTTCACTCGGCATTAAAATTTCAAATACTTGTCCATGCTGCATAATGGTAATATCCCGCTTTTTTATTTTCATGACGGCAACTTCCGGTTTGTTGCGCATTTGTTCGATGTAATCTGCCGGAACATCGCCAGATTCGCTAACGATAATGCCCTCGATTTCTTTTTCTTCATTTTCAGAAAACGTACTGTTTAAGATTTCTTCATAAATATCGGAAAATGTTTCATAACTATTGGTATACACCGTAATACATTTCATTCTGATTTCGATCCTTCCTTGAGCAATTAGTCGCGTTTTTCTTCTTAGCTAGTTTCTCCTCATTTGTAAAGTCTATCCTTATAGATTCGACCAACCATTATACAAATGCTTTCCACATGTGTAGTTGCAATCCATATGTATTCACATATAAGAAGCGGACAGACAAAAGGCATGATCCGGCAATATTCCGTTAAAGAGATACCATTGTTTCATTGTACACGATTGCAGCAGGATTTTCATGAGCTTTTAGAAAAATTTTCTTACGTTTAAAGTGCGTGTTCAAAAAGTGGTTAAGTAAGACACAAGGAGTGCGAAGCCGAAGCACGAAAAGGCGACGGAGTGTACGTGTTTGGTACATGAGTAAGCCTTTTTGGGATTCGGCAAAGCAATCCGCCGTGGAGTTTTGACTACTTTTTGAACATCCTCTTAAAGTGAAAATTGAATCAGGGCAAACACTTCTGGGATGGTTTCATTGCTTACACACGTTTGCGCATCATGTCGTATGGTTTCACAGGTTGATTTACACACATTTTCACTTTTTGCATGGGATGATTCGCTCCTCGTAACGGATTTCCTTCTTCATCCCATAATCCATCAATCGTTTGAACAAAATTCTCGCGATGGGGTCCGATGAATTCGACTTCCTGCCCGATTGCGAATGGGCTTCTTTGTTCAATCGTTGCCATTTGCGTGTTTTCATCGTAATCGATCACCAAACCTGCAAAATCAAATTTTGCCGGCTTCGGCGGAACTCCGAAAATTTGCGCGTCTTCTGCCGGCTTTTGATAATAAAAGGCGGTCGTCAGAGGGCGATTGGCCGCTTTGTATATTTCATCCAGCCATTCCTGCCTGAATGTAAATCCTTCCGGATTGTCATAATATGCGTCGATCACTTTTCGATATGCACTTACGACGGTAGCCACATAGTGGATCGTTTTCATGCGGCCTTCAATTTTCAAACTGTCAACACCGGCTTCGATCATATCGGGAATATGTTCAATCATGCACAAATCTTTGGAACTCATCGTAAAAAAGTCGGATGGCTCCTGCAAAAGGGAACGCGCTTCCGATCCATCCGCTTGTTCCTCATCTGCATCGGAGAGATCGACAAACAAATCATATTTCCAACGGCACGATTGGGCACATCCTCCGCGATTGGCATCCCGATTTGTCATATGATTGGATAACACACACCGACCGGAGTAGGAAATGCACATCGCGCCGTGAATGAACGCTTCAATTTCCAGATCCACATGCTGCTTGATCGCCCGAATTTCTTCCATGGAAACTTCCCTGGCCAATACAACCCGCGCTACGCCTTCATCAGCCCAAAATCGGATGGCTTGCCAATTTGTCGTCGAAGCTTGTGTACTCAGGTGGATTTCCAATCCGGGTGCTGCTTCTTTACAAATTTGGATGATCGCAGGATCTGCCACGATCACTGCATCGATACCGATTTCCTGCAGTGTTTGGAAATACTCACTCATCCCCGCAAAATCTTCATTGTGTGCAATAATATTGGCAGCAACAAATACTTTCGCATCGTGTGCATGAGCGAATTGAACTCCTGCACGCATATCTTCATAGGAGAAATTGCCCGCTTTGGAACGCAAGCCAAACTTCTGTCCGCCGATATAGACTGCATCCGCTCCATATAAAACTGCAAATTTCAATTTTTCCAAATTCCCGGCGGGCGCCAGCAATTCCGGCTTTTTGCGGGTGTAGCTGGACTTTCTTTGCAATGTTTGTTCTGTTGCCGTACCCAATGTACATCCTCCTATACCGTATCCGTAACTCTTGAATGCATCTATTCTAATAGAGGATGTTCAAAAAGTAGCCAAAACTCCACTTTTTGAACACGCACTAATAGATTTGCTCCTTAAAATAAAATCCGGTGCCCAAGGGCCTCTGCTGTGGCTGCATGCTGCGAATCGCTGCAAGCAAGCCCGCATCAAAAGGTGCCGAAGGATTCTCCAAATACTGATCCATCGCTTTGCGGTAAATGGCAATAACTGCTTCATTGTATTGCACAGGTTTTAAAATCGTTTCGATTTTTACCGCGTCAATACCCGCTGCGATCAATGGACCCATATGCTCCAACATACAAATATCTTCATGGCTCATAATATGTGTACCGTGATAATCTTCAAAAACAGGGTATTGCTGCTCTTCCCGTTTATCCTCTTTTAGATACATAGATGAATCCGACAGATTCTCCTTTGCTTCAAGAGCTTGCCCTTTGTGCTTCATAAAATTGCTGACAAGTTCCCGTTTGGAGTGAAAAATGCATGTCATTCCATGAATTTGCGCCTGTATTTCGATCCGGGAATGTTGCTTGATTGCAAGGACATTCTGCAACGATAATTCCCGGGCCAGAACCGCTCGTACAGCACCTTTCGCAGCCCAAAAATTCACTGTATGAAAATTCGTCGACGTGGTTTCCGTATTCCAATGCAACTTCATTTGCGGCGCGTGTTCACGAACTGTAAACAATACGGCCGGATCCCCAAATACGACGGCATCCACATCCAAATTTGCAAGATCCATGATATAACCTTTCAGATCGGAAAGTTCTTCCTGATGCAAAAGTGCATTGATAACCACATAAACTGATTTGTTCCGTGCATGAGCCAATGTTGCCGCTTCGCGAATGTTCGCCAGATCAAAAGACCCCGGCAACCGCAACCCATATCGTTCATTTCCAATGGCAACTGCATCGGCACCGGCGAGAAGAAACTTCTCCACATCCTGTACAGAGCCGGCAGACACTAATAATTCCGTCCTTTTTTTGCTCATCGTTCGTTTTTCAATCCTTTTTCATTCTGGTTTCAAATAGCGAAAATCGTGCTTCATCTGGCAACACATGCCAAAATAGCAGCAAAAGAAAAGAGGAGAGCACTCTCCCCTCTTCATCATACCAAGTATTTCTCCATCATCCCATACGATTTATTCGCTGATTGTAACAAAACGCGGAAATAATACGTTATTTTCAAGATGGATATGTTCAAACAGGTCCGATTCGAATTCCTGCAATTTTTGAAATGTTAATGTATAAGTCCGACACGCTTCCGGCGGCAACTGATACTCAGCGGTAACCTGTCGCATTTCTTTTACCAAGTCTCCGGCCTGCTCATGCTCGTTCTCCAATTCTTCCAGTTCTTTCACCACTCGCTGTTTCACATCCTCAGACGGATTCTGCTCATATTCTTTGATGAGCGGGAAAAGAACCTGTTCCTCCCGAATCAAGTGCTGATCCAACTCCATCTTCACCTGGTGGAACAGACGATGGAGGGAAGCTAATTCCGGATGGCCGGCTCCATGCACGCGCAAGATTTTGGTGGTGAATTCACTTAACAAAGGCATTTCCCGCTGCAAATAGCCGTGATGTTTGTTGACAATATGATCAATCAGAAGTGCGGATGGCTCTTTGCGCCAATCGGCCTGCTTCGACTGTTCTTTCATGTCCCCATATGCCTGATTTAATTTCTCAAGAACTTCTTCTGCATTTAACTTTTGCTTTTCGATAACAGCCAGCAGAGAACGATTCCCGCCGCAGCAAAAATCAATTTTATATTCACGAAAAATATTGCTGGCACCTGGAAATTCTGCGACAATGTCACCGATCTTTTCTGTCCCTTGATACACGGATGTACTCATGTCTATTCCTCCTCGAATATAAGGTGCTTTCGCATCTTGATATCCGAATCGTAATATATATGGCTTTGGGACGTTGTGATGAAAGTCATACAAATCAATGAATTTTATTGATCAGGAAACTGCCACAAGTTCCTGATTCAATTTTACCATCTGATCATAGTAGCCGGATGATAGTTCCTTTTGCTGCTGAAAAGATTGTATAATTGGAAACGATTCCACAGGCAATGCATGAAATATTTTTATCATCTCCTGCTCTAGTATTTGAGCTGTCTCGGAATTCATCCTATTTAATTTTCGTCTATGATTTCGCAATAAATACGAAAACCGGCTTGGCTCAAATTGTCTGTACAACACAGACAAAGTCGTTGGTGATGGCAGCCATCCATTTGCTTCAATTACTTCCAAGCATGCAAACAACCGACCGTACTGATAATACTTTTGCATCATATCCACCTCAAAATGGAAGGTTTTTCATTAGTATGATCTGTTACGGTGTGTTTTAATCCTGGCAACCTTTCTAATCCGCATAAAAAGACGAGACAGCAAAAAAAAGCCCCCAGACGATAGTGTCTGAAGGCTTTTGGAACGATCCCATTGTGTTTTTTCCCGGTTAAAAGTTAAAATTATCCGGATCTGGTCCAATGCGTTTGTTTTGATTTAATGCATCGATCTTCAACATGTCCTCTTGGGACAACTGAAAATCGAAGATTTGCGAATTTTCCTTGATACGCTCCGCACGGACCGACTTCGGAATGGTCACAACTTCATTTTGCAAATCCCAACGTAGAACCACTTGTGCAGGTGTTTTACCGTATTTTTGCGCCAATTCCGCAACGACCGAATGGCCCAGCAGTTCACCGCCGCGCATCAAAGGACTCCATGCTTCCAATTGAATTTGCTGCTCCCTGCAGAATGTCTGCAGCTCTTTTTGTGTTAAATACGGATGATACTCCACTTGATTGACCATCGGTACGATTTCGCTTTCATTCATCACATCTTGCAAGTGATGAATTTGAAAATTGCTGACACCGATGGCCCTTACAAATCCGTCTTTGTACAGTTTTTCCAATGCTCTCCATGTATCTTTATATTTCCCTTTGACCGGCCAATGAACCAAATAAAGATCGAGGTATTCCAGACCGAGCTTTTTGCGGCTGACTTCAAACGCTTGCAATGTGGATTCGTAGCCCTGGTCGCTGTTCCAAACTTTTGTCGTAACAAATACTTGTTCCCGATTTACGCCAGACTCTTTCAGCGCTTTCCCGACACCTTCCTCGTTCTGATAGAATGCTGCCGTATCAATGCTGCGGTAGCCCACTTCCAGCGCAGCTTGTACTGCCTGCTCCACTTCATTGCCTGCTTCGGCTTTATACACGCCAAGCCCGAACCAAGGCATATGTACCCCATTATGCAAGCGGGTCGTATCTGTTAAACTTCTACCCATATGTATGCCTCCTTTAAAATGCAGTTCGTTTATAATGCAAGAAATTGCCTGTTCAAAGAGGCGAAAATCAGGAGAAATATCTTTCCAACCTTTCTGAACAGACACGTAGTGCTGCCAGGATAATTATACCATATGATTTGCCGTTGTATTTATTCTTTACAACATCACTTCACGTATGAATATCCGTTATCAATAATTGGATTTTCTTTCTTGTTCTCATAACGTTTGGCCTGCTTGTTTTTTGGTTTGGCACTTAGCCTTTTATTACCTAATCGCTGTGAAATTCTATCTAAAACAATAGCGATTATCACGATACTGATGCCTGCTTCAAATCCTTTTCCTACATCGACAGTCTCAAGTGCAGACATAACGTCCGCTCCCAGACCTCCCGCACCGATCATCGATGCGATGACTACCATCGATAATGCCAACATGATCGTCTGATTGATGCCCGCTTTAATCGTCGGCATTGCTAACGGCAGCTGTACTTTGCGCAATAACTGCCAATCGGTAGAGCCAAACGAGCGTGAAGCCTCCACCAACTCTTTCGGCACTTGCAAAATGCCGAGCCGCGTCAAACGGATCGACGGCGGCATCGCAAATACCATCGTCGCGAAAATCGCCGGAACCACACCGATGTTAAAAAACATCAGAACCGGCACCAGGTATACGAATGACGGCATCGTCTGCATAAGATCCAATAAAGGCGTAACGATCCGGTGCAATCGTTCGCTTTTTGAAGTCATAATCCCTAACGGCAAGCCAATCAACAACGATAAAAGGGATGACACAATGACCAGCACCAATGTCGAAATCATATGCCTCCATAACTGCAAATCGTAGATAAAAAGCAAACCAACCACCGTTCCGATGGAAAGTTTCCATCGTCCGGACCGAAATGCGAGCACTCCAAATAAGACAATGACAAGCCACCAGGGCAGCCACTGAACGAATTGGTCAATCCCTTCAATGATCGCCTTTACAACATTTGCAATTGCCTCAAAAAAGGGCCCTGTGGCATTATACAGCCAATTCACAAACTGATTGATCCAATGTGCTAATGGAAGTTTTGGAATCATCTCTCTTCTCTGCCTCCTTGTTCGGCAATGGCCTCCAAAATCGAGCTTTTTAAAATCAACCCCTGCAAGACAGCATGCTGATCAACGACAGCCAATGGATAGCGCGTCGTGACGATCAGATTGACCAATTCCTCAAGAGAGGTATCCGGCGCCACTTGAATCGTCTGCTCAAGAGGGCATTCCGCCAACGACTGAACTTTATTGGCCGCTGCCCGTGCCACTGCATCCGCCATGATCAATCCCTGCAACCGCCGTTCCTGATCCACGACAAATCCGCTGGACAGACCCGCATCCCGCAATACCCGCAATGCTACATTCGGCCCTTCCTTGAGACGCAGAACAGGCGAAGGGCGTTTCATCACGTCTTTTGCCACCAACACTTTGGTGACATCGACGCCTTTGACAAATCGGGATACGTACTCATCAGCCGGATTTGTAATAATTTCTTCCGGTGTCCCCACTTGTACGACCGCACCGTCTTTCATTAGTGCGATCCGATCACCGATGCGCAGCGCTTCATTGAGATCATGCGTAATGAAGACGATCGTTTTTTTAAGCTTTTGCTGCAATTGCAAGAGCTCACTCTGCATATCGTCGCGAATCAACGGATCCAGTGCGCTAAACGCCTCATCCATCAACAAAATGTCCGGGTCGCTGCACAACGCCCGCGCCAAGCCGACCCGCTGCTGCATACCGCCGCTCAAATTCTGCGGGTATTGCTCTTCCCAGCCCTCCAGTCCGACAGCCGCCAATTTTTCGCGGGCGACTTGCAATCGCTGCTCTTTGTCCACATTTTGTATTTCTAGCCCGAATGCCACATTTTCCAAAACCGTTCGATGTGGGAAAAGCGCAAACTTTTGAAATACCATGGCCATCTTTTTTTGCCGGAATCGCTGCAGTTCGTTTTTTCCCATATCGACAATGTTCTGTCCATCAATCACAATGGCCCCCAGCGACGGGTCGATCAGTCGGTTCAGACAGCGCAACAATGTAGATTTCCCGCTGCCGGACAAACCCATGATGACAAACAGTTCACCTGGCTGAATGTTCAAATTGACATGATTCAATGCAATGGTTACGCCACATTTTTGTAATATCTGATCTTTGGACGCCCCGGACTCCAGCAGCCGGATCGCTTCATCCTGGCGACTTCCAAACAATTTTGAAACATTGCGAATGGTAATAATAGGTTCCACACATTCTTCCTCCCTTTATTTCTATTAACTGAATTTTTTATATACGAAATAAATGATGCGATCGATTAATAAATAGAATGATAGATCTCAGACATAAAAACAGACATAAAAAATCGTACATGATCGTACTCAAGCGTCCAAAATTAATAAAAACACATGCATTCGGCATATGGCATACGAAATCAAAATAACCGGCAAATACATAGAAAATAAAGGAAATAAGAAGGTAAAAGAAGGGGGAATAAAGTAGAAAGCAGCAAAATACAAAGGGTTAAATAAAAGGATAAAGCAGCAGAGTTTGTATATACAAACACCACAATCCATTTGCTGTTACTTTCTACGCTTGCGAAGTTAGCTGCCGGATTCGGGTTGAAAGTTCACCCTACTATTTCATTAGCCATTACCGGTAAGAAATAGATTCACCCCATTATGATGGGTCCCCCGCTTCTTTTCCTCAAAGAATTCAGCGTTTTTGATAGAAGCAAACGATATGGTTTTGTCTAGCACACTTTGTGCGCCAGTTACGTGTTGTAGTCAGCAAATGAAAACATACCCATATAAATCATCTCCTCTCGTTTGTAATCATTCCAAACTCATTACCGAACTCAATACCAATCTCAATAATAACAATTCAGGCAGATTTCATGCATTCCATATAACCTTTCACCAATCGCAACATTAAGGAAACAGCCGTTTCACCATTTCCTCAGTGACTTGAATTTGCTTCATCACTTCATCGTTCTGAAAAAAATGGGATAATTCATGAAGCCAAGCATAATATATTTTCGCAGTTGCAACTTTCTCCAAATCTTTTTGTGCCTCTGCATTCTCTGCTTCAGTCAGCTCTCCGGATGCCAAAAGCTTACGAATGGTCCGTTCCGTTTGAACGAGGCCTTTTTTATTGATTTCAATCTCCTGCTCCCACAAATATACAAAATAGTCGATGAAAGCTCGAATCAGATCATGTTCAGCCTCGTACAGATCTTTCCTTACGCCTCTTTCCCATTTTTTCTTGACAAGCTTCAGACGGGACAATTCACGCACACCTGTACTCATGCTCGTCTTGCTCATTCCTGTTTGCTGACACATTTCATCCAGAGTCAACGGTCGATCCTGAAACAACATGGTTCCATACAACAGCCCCATGGAAGGACTTAATCCATATAATTCGAGCGTCTCCGTCAACGATTGGATATAATGGCTTCGCGCTTGATCGAGCTTTGTTTCATCCATTGCAATCACACCGTCTTCTTCTGTTCGCCGATTTCAACATTACTTTTCAATCGGACATATTCTTTATGATGTTTATGATATTCATCTTTGATTTATTCTGAAAATATAATGAATAACGTTTATATAGTTCATTCGGTTTTTTCCGTATGTTCTATTATATATTATCATACTTCTACGAATTGTAAATTCAAAATTCCTGCATTTCCAATGTTTTCAAAAAAATGTTGCATTTATCCGTTACATCTACACGCAAATTGGCTTGTATTCCCGTCAATTTGCGTGTTTGCGTATTTGTGTCAATGATCGAAACATGATTCGTACATTGATTTTGAATCTGTGGATCCTCCTGCTCAACTTCTCGTCCGCAAGTCTTTGCCGAGTGCTTTTACCACTTCCAACATGTATGATAGACCCGCAGCGATATCGGGATCCTTTAATGACCCCAACAACCGAAAAATGGTCATCGGATGAACTTCCTCCTTCTTTGTATCTTCAGCCACTTGTGTCATTGCTTGCAACATGGTATGAATGGTTGATACATCAAGGGATCCCAAGATTTCCAACAGTGCAATGGAATTTTTTATGCCGGTCGCGTACTGCGGCTGCTGTGCTTGATCGACAAGAATTTTCATGACACCTTCCCCTTGATCCAGCAACGCGTTCACAATCGGCAAAATCCCGCGAGCATGCAGCAAACTGATACATTTGACAAACTCCTGCAGCGCTTCTGCATTTGCTGCCATCGCATCCACGAATTGATCCATGCTTTTCTTTGCTGCGTCTTGTGTATGAAAAAATTCCATTTCCGGCGGTGCCGTTTGAATATTCGTAATTGCTTGTGCCATAGGATCACCTCCTGCTGTTTTCTGCTGTTACTTTTGCATTTACATCGGCTCACGGATCTCCGTCGCTGTGCCGTCATCTGTTAACGGTATATAATCCTCTCTCTGCCATTTCTTTTCCACCATGACGCCTGGTTTCGGTTGCGGATTGCCGAGGCGAAAATTGCCTTTTACGAAAGGTGACGGACCTTCTTTTTGCAACACTTCCATCCGCACCGACAGTTCCTTATATGCCGGTGTGTGTGTGATCGCATCATGATAACTGCTCGTTAAATAATTCACCGCTTCTTCGTCTTTCGGTGTATTCATCGGCAAATATAATTCTTTTCCCTGCACGCGATCGGTTACTTCCACGCGAACTTTTACCGCTCCATACGGAGATACAATGCGTACCAGCGAGCCTGTTTCCACACCTCTTTCCCGTGCCAATTCAGGGGAAACCTCCACAAATGTGGTAGGCACCTTTTTGCGAATGCCCGGTACCCGATACGTAAGATTGCCCTCATGAAAATGCTCAAGCAAACGTCCGTTATTCAGATGCAGATCATACTCCTCATCCGGCTGCAATACCGGCTCATGGTACACGGGAATATGGAGTTTCGCTTTGCCATCCGAGAACGGAAAGCCGTTTGTATACAACAAAGGCGTATCCTTCCCATCCTTGTCCACTGGCCACTGCAAACTTTTATATCCTTCCAGCCGTTCATACGTCACGCCAGCCATCAATTCCGTCAATGCTGTCGCTTCCTCCAGAATTTGCGCAGGATGCTCATATCCCCAATCGACGCCCAAGCGTTTTGCAAGCTCTGTCAAAATCCACCAATCCGGTTTCGCTTCTCCCAATGGTTCAAATACTTTATACAACCGTTGCATGCGCCGCTCCGTATTTGTAAATGTCCCGTCTTTTTCAAGACTTGGGCATCCTGGAAGGATCACATCGGCAAATTGTGCCGTTTTACTGAAGAAAATATCCTGTACGATGAAAAATTCCAATTTTTCAAAGGCGCCTTGCACATGATTGGAGTTGGAGTCGACCAATGCCATCTCCTCACCCATCACATACATGGCTTTCAGTTTGCCTTCATGAATTTTTTCCACCATGTGATGGTTGTCCAATCCCGGATTCTCGGGGATTTTTGCGTTCCACACCGACTCGTATTTTGCTTTGACTGCAGGATCATCCACTCGCTCGTATCCCGGCAAATACAGTGGAGCACAGCCAAAGTCCCCGGCACCCTGGACGTTGTTATGCCCCCGCAACGGATATGCGCCTGTTCCCCTGCGTCCGACATTTCCTGTCACAAGCAGCAAATTGCAAATGGCCGTACTGGTCTCGCTGCCGGCAATGTGTTGCGTTACACCCATCGCCCAACAAATGCATACGGAATGTACCGAATGGATCATGGTTGCCGTATCGATGAGCTGCTGCTTTGAAATGCCTGTTTGCTGTTCTGCATATTCCAACGTATAAGGCTTCAGCCAATTTACAAATTCCTCAAATCCATTGACATGCGCTTCGATAAATTCTTTGTCATGCCAATTTTGATCGATGATGTATTTGGCAACGGCGGACAACCAGATCAGATCTGTCCCCGGCTTCGGGTGTAGAAACAAATCCGCCCGTTTGGCCAAATCGTTTTTCCGCAAATCTGCCACGATCAACTTTTGGCCATGCTTTTTATGTGCGCGGCGAATACGCGTAGACAACACTGGGTGGGATTCTGCCGGATTGGCGCCGACGATTATCACCAGTTCAGAACTCCCGATGTCTTCGATCGATCCGGTATCGCCGCCAAGTCCAAACGTCCGCCGCAATCCTTCCGTCGCAGGTGTTTGGCAGTACCGGGAACAATTGTCAATATTATTGGTCCCCATGACAGCACGGGCAAATTTCTGCATTAAATAATTTTCCTCATTTGTACATTTGGAAGAGGAAATATACCCGATGGCATCTGCGCCATCTCTTTCTTTAATTTCCCGCAGCTTGGCTGCTGTATAGTCCAACGCTTCTTCCCAAGTTACGGGAACAAATTCCCGGCCTTTCCGAATCAAGGGTTGTAAAATGCGTTCCGTACTGTTTACAAAATCCCAGCCAAACTTTCCTTTTACACAAGTGGATACTTGGTTGGCAGGCGCCTCCATTTGCGGTTCCACTTTTAGAATTTTTCGATCCTTTGTCCAAATATCAAAACTACAGCCGACACCACAGTATGTACAAACGGTTTTTGTCTTCTTGATCCGGGATTCCCGCATCTGTGCTTCAATCTCGGAAACGGTAAAAATCGGCCCATACCCAGGTTCGATCTCCTTCACCAAATGCACCATGGATTCCCACAATTCGGGCCCGATCCCCGTCAGGAAGCCAGCTTCCCCCAACATGTTTTTTTCCATCAATGCGTTACAAGGGCAGACAGTGACACAATGTCCGCAGGAAACGCAAGAAGACTCATTGATCGGAACATCTTCATCCCATATGACCCGTGGCCGTTCTCTGTCCCATGCAATCGACAGAACTTCACTTACCTGCAAATTTTGACAAGCCTCTACACAGCGTCCGCATAAAATGCATTGATCAGGATCATACCGATAAAACGGGTGGGAATTGTCCTGTTCATAGGGTTTTGGTTCGAACGGGTATGTTTGATGTTCCACACCCATCATAAGTGCCGTATTGTGTACGACACAATTTCCATTGTTATTGTCACAGACAGTGCAATACAATTCATGATTGCGCAGGATCCGGTTCAGCGCTTCCATTCTTGTTGATTGTGCCCGATCCGCCACCGTTTGAATGTTCATTCCCGGCCGTACCTGCATCGAACATGTTCGCACAAGCTTGCCATCTACTTCGGCAATACACGTGTCACATGTCTCAATCGGTCCCAATGCCGGATGATAACAGATGTGCGGAAATGCTTCCCGTTTCTGCAAAATCGCTTCCAGCACATTACGATCCGCTTGTACTGCGATAGATGTCCCATCAACCATGACTTCAATTGTTTGAACGGATTGATCTGACGGTATTCGCAACGATAAAACACCTCAACTTCCATTCCCATTTCTGATTCTGATGCTGATGCTAATTTTGCTCATAGTTATTTTCCCCCAATTTTTCCTGTCTAATCACGCAAATCTTACATAATTCCATGTTTCCTTCGGGCAAACTACAAAAATTCGAAGCGGATAAAAGGAGTGATTCCATGGCATTTCATACACCTCAGAGAATTGCCGAGTTAACGATTGATGCAGGAGAAAGAAAGGCGAATCTTCCAATAGGCACTGCTCTCATCTTAGGTTTTTTGGCAGGGGCATTTATTGCATTAGGATTTCTCTTGGATATTCGCGTCAGTGGGGATTTGTCTAAACAATGGGGCTCATTCGCCACATTTCTGGGCGCATCCGTATTCCCCGTCGGACTTGTATTGGTGGTTTTGGCAGGTGCGGAATTGCTCACAGGGAATATGATGTCATTGCCGATGGCATATTTTGCAGGCCGTATCAGTTTTGCCAAAGTATTTATCAATTGGTTTTGGATCTTGATCAGCAATTTTATCGGCGCGATTTTTGTCGCGTACTTTTTTGGGCATGTGGTTGGATTAACAGAAGCGGGACCGTTTGGACTAAAGACGATTGCAATTGCCAAAGCAAAATTGCATGACGATTTTGGACAAGCGTTTGTATCGGCAATCGGCTGCAACTGGCTGGTGTGCCTGGCCGTTTGGTTGGCTTATGGAGCCGATGATTTTGCAGGGAAAATTCTTGCCATCTGGTTTCCCATTATGGCATTTGTAGCCATCGGATTTCAACACGTTGTGGCAAATATGTTCGTCATACCTGCAGCGATCTTTGCAGGGGCATTGACATGGGCCGATTTTTTCAACAATTTTGTCCCCGTATTGCTCGGCAATATTGTCGGCGGCGGAGTGTTTGTCGGACTCCTTTACTTCTTTGCATATATTCAGGGTGTGCAAAAGTGAGCTCGTTGCAGCAAAATGGAACATAAAAACGGGCACCAAAAGATGAGCAGCTATCTGCTATTTTTGGTGCCCGATTTACATGAGCATTCGATCCTGCGCACGCATTTACCGTTTTAAATTTTACAATTCATTTCATTTTAACTGCATTTTATTTCTATCTACACTCTAACTACACTAATGCGAACCGCCCTAAGACTTTGCCGATTAAGACTTTGGCAACTCAAAAGAACTTTTTAGGGAAACGATGCGATTAAACACTACCCTCGCTTTCGTTGCATCTTTTGGGTCGACATTAAAGTACCCATGACGGAAAAATTGAAACTTGTCATGCGCTTTTGATTCACGCATATTCGGTTCGACGAAACCTTGCAAGATCTCCAATGAATCCGGATTGATATGGTTTAAAAATGTAGTTCCTTCCCCTTGCTCCTCATCCGACAACAAGGATTCATACAAGCGAAACTCCGCCGCCACCGCCTGTTGTGCATCCACCCAATGGATCGTTCCTTTTACTTTTCTTCCGGTAAATCCGCTGCCGCTTTTGGTCTCAGGGTCATATGTACAATGCAGTTCCACGATATTGCCTTGCTCATCTTTTATCACTTCATTACAGGTAATAAAGTACGCATGTTTCAGGCGCACCTCATTACCTGGAAACAATCGAAAATATTTTTTGGGCGGTTCTTCCATAAAATCATCTTGTTCGATATAAATTTCCCGGGAAAACGGAATGCTTCGTGTTCCCATCTCCGGATTTTCAGGATTTATTTCTGCATCCAGATATTCTACCTGCCCTTCCGGATAATTGGTGATGACCACTTTTAAAGGGCGCAATACAGCCATTGTCCGCGGAGACTTCAATTTCAGATCTTCCCGGATAAAATGCTCCAACAATTTGACATCAACTGTACTATTGCTTTTGGAAACTCCGATTTCTCTGCAGAAATTCCGAATGGATTCCGGTGTGTATCCCCGTCTGCGCAATCCGGAAATCGTCGGCATGCGCGGATCGTCCCATCCGTCTACAACTTTTTCATCAACCAACAGTTTCAATTTGCGCTTACTCATGACCGTATTGGCAAGATTTAACCGTGCAAACTCATATTGTTTTGGCTGATGCTCCATTTCGCATTCCTGTACGACCCAATCGTAAAGCGGACGATGGTCTTCGAATTCGAGCGTACAAATCGAATGTGTTACACCCTCAATGGCATCTTCCAAGGGATGGGCAAAATCGTACATTGGGTAAATGCACCACGTATCCCCAGTATTGTGATGTACGGCATGTGAAATTCGATACAGCACAGGATCCCGTAAATTCAAATTGGGTGATGTCATATCGATTTTTGCCCGCAGAACCTTTTCTCCGTCCTTAAATTCACCCTTGCGCATTCGTTCAAATAATTCAAGGTTCTCTGCAACTGAGCGATTTCGAAACGGACTTTCTTTTCCGGGCTGTGTCAACGTTCCGCGTGTTTCCCGGATTTCTTCGGCAGACAGGTCGCAGACGTACGCCTTTTCTTTCTTGATCAATACAATTGCCCGGCTGTACATTTCTTCGAAATAATCCGATGCAAAATATACATGATCCCAGTTAAATCCCAGCCATTTCACATCATCTTTGATTGACTCGACAAACTCGGCATCTTCTTTGACAGGATTGGTATCATCAAAGCGCAAATGGGTCTTGCCCTGAAAATCATCTGCCAATTCAAAATTTAAGCAAATCGATTTGGCATGTCCAATATGCAAATATCCATTCGGTTCCGGCGGAAAACGAGTAATGATCTCTTTGACTTTTCCGCTTTTGATATCTTCCATAACAATGTTTCTAATAAAATTTGACGAAGTAGAGTTATGTTCCAATCACTATCATCCTTCTCATCGCAAGCTTTTTTCTCTGTATACTATAATACACAAAAAATGAAACAAATATAAATCTAGCAAGAATATATTGTACATTTGTTCTGTTGCGTTTAATATCGAAGTTAAGAAAACAAATTACATATATTCCACAAACTAGGCTTACTAACAGGAAGGGAAGTTTTAAAAATGGCTGTTCTTGCAAGATTCTTTACGTTCAAATCGTTGCGAACCGAACTCATTATCATATGTTTGCTGATTCTGGCAATTCCCAGCATTATAATCGGCATATTAGGTTATGAAACTGCAAAAAGTGAACTAGACAAGTCCGGGAAAATCCAGTTGATCAATGATGTGCGTTTGGTCAACAGCACCATCGGCGAATTAAATAAAGAAGTGGAAGCAGGCCGCTTGCCTCTGCAAGTTGCACAAGAAAGGGTCAAAGAAATGATTCTGGGTCCAAAGGATGCATCCGGCAAGCGACCGATCAATCATGCTTTTAATCTCGGTGCAAACGGTTACTTTTTTGTCTTTGACAAACATGCGACGGAAATCGCTCACCCGACCCTTGAAGGCAAAAACCTTTGGAATATGAAATCGGTGGATGGAGTCATGATCGGGCAGGAAATTGTCAAACAAGCGCTGATCAATCATGGCGGATTTACCTATTACAGTTTCCCCCTTCCCAATTCAAAGCAAATCGCTCCTAAAATTGTATACTCCGAGAAAGCGCCTGCATGGGGCTGGATTGTATGTGCCGGATCGTATTTACAGGATTATAACAGCGGCGCGGCACAAGTACTGTATATCCTGCTGATCACTTTAGGTGTGTCGATTATCGTCGGACTTGCTGTTGTCTGGTTGATTGCAAAGCGCATCACGACTCCGATTGTAGCGATGGCCAATCAAGCAGATCTCGTTGCAAAAGGAGATTTGACGATTGAGCCAATGGAAATCAAACATAACAATGAAATCGGCCGATTGTCCAAGGACTTTCGCATCATGATCCAAAATTTAAAAGATTTAATCTCCCGCGTCAATACAAATACACAACAATTAACGCACGCAGCAGGCGAATTGTTTGCAAGTTCTGAACAAACCAGCAAAGCCAGCGAACAAATTGCTACAACCATGCAGGAGATATCATCCGGTTCGGAAAAGCAAGCGGGGAATGTAGATGAAATTGCACATACGTTAAATCAAACGGCAAGGGAAATGCATCAAATTGTCGATAATTCAAAAAATGTTTCACAGTCTGCCACAGAGGCTTCAGAAATCACCGCAGAAGGAAACACGGCCATTCACAAAGCGATTTATGAAATGAACTCGATTCATGGAATCGTGAGTGAATTGGCGGATTCCGTAAAAATCCTTGGAGAACATTCCCAGATGATTGGAACGATCGTCAATACCATTACCAACATTTCTTCACAAACAAACTTACTCGCGTTAAATGCCGCAATTGAAGCAGCACGCGCGGGTGAACATGGAAGAGGATTTGCGGTTGTCGCCGATGAAGTTCGCAAACTGGCAGAACAATCGACAGACTCTGCCAAGCAAATCGGCAATCTGATCGGTACGATTCAAAATGAAATAGCCAAAGTTGTCCAAGCAACGGATAAAGGCACACAAGAAGTGCAAGTGGGAATCGAAGCTGTAAATCTTGCAGGAAGAGCATTTGAGAAAATTCAGGAGTCTGTTTCCAATGTAGCAGCGCGAATTCAGGAAGCCACGACAGCCGTATACCAAATCTCCGCCGGGACAGAACAAGCGGTACGTGCCATCGACAAAATCGGAGAAGTGACAGGTGCTACTGTTTCTTCCACACAAACCGTCTCGGCATCCATTGAAGAACAACTTGCTTACATGGAGGAAATTACAGCATCGGCCAACTCGCTTTCGATCATGGCTGAAGAATTAAAACAATTGGTGAGCCATTTTAACATTTAATTGTGCAACAGCCATGCTGCAATCGATTTGCGATTTACCGGCATCTTAGCAAAATCACTCGCAAAAAGCACCTCAAACCACGTCTGAAGCGGCAAGAGGTGCTTTTTTGCAATATATTACTTCCTATTTTCCCCTATCGCTATCCCCTTGTTTCCACACCGTTTATTACACACATTCCCTGCGCATCATCTCAACATTCACCGGATCCCCGCTTACCAAAAGGATGTCTCCATATTGAATGGCCGTATCTCCATGTGGAATAATAACTTCATTTCCCCTGAAAATTCGAATCACAAGTATATCCCTTACAAAAGGCAAGTCGCGAATTTTCTTGTGATGAAGCCGCTCATTCATGATCTTCACTTCATAAACCGGATGATCCGCTTCCAGAAACTTCACGAGTGTCGGATTTTCAATCAATGCCTGCAAAAGGATCCGGTTGGAGTGGAACGTAGAGAATACATGGATCCCCTCGATCAACTCTCCTAATCTTTGTTCGTTGTCCAAGCGGCATATCACTGTCTCGAGTCCGCGTCGCTTTGCCCAATTGGCAACCTGAATATTGTGTGACTCATCACCTGTGAATGCAATAAAAGAATCCTTTGCTTCCACAGCAATGTTGTCCAACGTGTCAGGCGTTATCTTTGGCAAAGAATGAATGGCAAATCCTTGACTTGCATTCTCTTGACCCGGACTTCTCTTTTTTTCATTTGGGTTCGTATCATATACATCTACGCCAAAACCAGACTGGCATAACTGTCTCGCCAAGGAAAGCGTGATCGCATTCGCTCCAATCAAAAAGGCGTGCCTTCTTGCTTCCGGTATCTGCACGAAAGCCATTTTTTGAAAGAGGATAGGAGAAACCAAACACGATATGACACCACTTAAAATCAATGCTGCCTGAACCGAAACGGAAATGATCTTTAGTTCAATAGCGATCGTCGTACCTGCAATAATTAAACTTAAAGTCGACGGAAGCAAAAGGCCTGCAGCTAACGCATTGCGTGAAGGAAACCATTTTCTCCAAAGCAAGGTCGGGAAAAACTTTGAAGCAAAAAACGATACGAGAACTAACGGAACCAACATCAGCGCTTTCGGATCATGGATCAAACCGGACAGATCCAATTTTGCGCCTACCATAAAAAAGAAAATGGGGATAAGAAAGCCGAAACCAAAGGAAGTTAACCGATCCACAAATTCTTTTTCCGGATTCATCAGTGAAATCAAGACACCTGCCAAAAAAGCTCCAAGAATACTCTCCGTACCCACTTTTTCTGAAAGAACAACAAAAAATAAAATCAGTGCGAACACACCGCGGGTTCCTAACTGTACACTTTCTTTCGAGATTTTTTTAATCCAACGCTCCGGCTTGAAGTGCAAAACGACTCGATAAAAGAAAAATGCGACAACAAATAAAATCAACAGCAAAAATGGTTTGGCACTATTGCTTGCATGAAATGCAACATACACGGACATCAGGATCATCGTGACAAAATCAGAAATCACTGCAGTTAAAAGCACCGTCTGTCCATATGGAGTATTTGTGATCCCTTTGTCTTTTAACGTTGGCACAACAATACTTAATGAAATCGTCGAGATCATCAAACCCATAAAGATTCCATCTTTTACAAACCCAAATTGTTGAAAAAAGAAGCCTAAGACCCCGGATAGCAAGAGCACATAGAGAAATGTGATCGTTGCTAATTTGCCAGGCCGAACATCTGTGCTTACCTTGCCCGATTGGAAAGATTCAAAATTGATCTCCAAACCGCTGATAAACATTAAAAACATAAATCCAAGAGTCGATAATAAATGTAACCAAGAATCCTCTTGCATCCACCCAATTCCGCTATTGCCAATAAGAATGCCTGCGATTATCTCCAGAACTACGGCCGGTACAAAATGCCACCGCAGCCTCTCCAAAACGATTGGAATCAGAAATGCTATGATGACTACGATCATCAATGACACCAGAGAATCTTGTGTGTGCATACGTTTCTCCTCTCTTTTTCATGTTCAAACCGTTCTTGGCAGTCGTACGAAGATCACCACTCTCTCATACTATTTCCGTAATCGTTCTTTCATACAATAAATCTTTTCAATCATAATACCATTAAAGGAAATATAAAAAAATCCCATTGTTTCCAATTGCCAATGGGAGTAAATATGGAATATGCCAAAATGTGGACCCCGCTTTGCGCGACCACTTGTATTTGCTGTTTTTATTCGATTCCTAATGATCGTAATCCTCAATTACAGACCCATCATTTGTAACAATCCGAATATTATCCGGAAAATTCTCATAGGATACGGAAAAATAATAATTTCCGGATGGATCCTGAAATAAAAATGAAATTTGTTTCGCCTTCAATCCTTCCGCCATGATGATAAATTGCAAAAGGTGCTCCGCTTGTTCCTTCGTGTGTATAGGTTTTCTCAGCAAAGATTGATACTTGTCAAGTGTTGCCGAATCCAATTTTTGTGGATTGACGGTTGTTGATGATTTTTGGGTTGATAGTGGTTCGGATGATGATGATTTTTGGATTGATAATGATTTTGGGAGTTGAGGCGTCCCTGTTTGTCTCCCATCCGAATGGGAAGCAAGGCTGAACGCGTCTACAGGAATATTGCGAATCGACAGGAATAGAATGATACAGACAAACATGGCGATGATGCGTATTCTTGAACGTATCGATTGATTTTGATATTGGTTCTTCATACAGATCCCCACTTATGAAGATATTTGGTATCCTCATCGTACCATTCCATCGATAAAAAATTTGTTGCAATGCGTCGCCCAAATTATGTATTTTATGTACATGTTTTGTTAGTATTCGTAGTTTTATGTCAGTTGAGATCGTTTCCCTCGCACATTTTTTCTTCCCGGCTATTTGAGTACAAAGCACATGAGGCTTTTATCTTCCTTGACATTCCAATCCACAAAAATATCTGCCACCTGTTGCTGAAAAACCTCTTCGAATACACCGTCTCTATGGAAGCTGGCTTTTTCCATTTCATCTTTTGTTACGGCAAGGATCTGCTGATATCCTTTGGCAACTAACGCTTTCTCCACCGGAACCAAGATGCCTGTGCGCATGACAACATACAGCTTTGGTGAAATTTGAAATGATTCAATTTTATCCGGTGTTTTTTCAACCATGTGACTAATTCGGGTTATTTCATATTCCAGTTTTTCTTGCACGGGAAAACCATCGTCAAGTGGTTCGACTTGAGAACTTGTTGGATCCATAACCGCAGCAATGATCCCGGTATTATTGGGAAAATTCCAATCATGATAAAATTCCCTGATTTCGGTTTCAAGCGTTACCTGTATGACGCCTTTTAGTTCCGGCAACAAACTTTCGATGACAATACTCCTGGAAACGTCGATCGTATCAGAATGGCCCTGCTTCAGCAGGACTTCTTCCATTGGCGAAAGAAAACCACGAATGTAAAAGATGACAAATGGGGTACGGAATGTTGCATAGCAAGATTCTGGACCCCTGCCAAAGTTTTTCCTTAGTAATTGACTCGTATAATTTCCCAATTGGTTCAATTTTTCTTGTAGAGTCATTTCGTCCCCTGCTTTCATTCGATCGTTAGCCGAATTTTCACAAACAGAGAAAAATTTGTAGAATATATCATGTACAGATTTACTCAAGAATATGAAAAAAGCTGCCAAAGCATTTCTCAGCTTATCGGCAGCTCTGTATCGGTAATTGTATTTCAACAATCGTACCTTGATTTTTATGACTGATAAATTTCATATGGCCTTTGTGATATTGGACGATGTTCAGACTTACCATGATCCCCAATCCAGTACCCTTATCTTTTGTGGTAAAAAAGGCTTGACCCACTTTATTGATGTACTCGCTTGAAATTCCACATCCCTGATCCATCACTCGGATCAAAACAAAGTTAGAAAGAGTTCTTGTTTCGACAACAATCTGCCCGCCTTGCTTCATGGATTCTATCGCGTTTTTGATAATGTTAATAAATACTTGCTTAATTTTGTTTTCCTCACAAATAATAATTGGCCGTTGTGCATGGAATTTTTTGATAATTTCCACATTATATAAAATTGCTTGTGTTGAAAGTAATGTAATGATATCGGAAAGAATTACATGCAGATCTTTTTCTTCCATATCCATTTTCTTCGGCTTTGATAAAAGCAAGAATTCACCTACAATGGAATTGATTCGATCAATTTCCGAAAGAATTAATTCGAGATATTCGATATTTTTCGGTCGCGATTCATTGATTCGCATAAGCTGTATAAATCCGCGTAAACTGGTTAAAGGATTGCGAATTTCATGTGCCACTCCTGCAGCCAATTCACCAATAACCGAAAGATTCCCAGAGTATGTAAGCAACTCTCGATACTGTGTTAAATTGAGCAGTTGTACAACATATGTTCTCTGTTTATCGATTTCTCCTTCATTATGAATCATCGTGATTGTTACAAGTGTCCAGAGAACCTGGCCCTCTTTATTTACAAAACGCTTTTCCCCTTGATAACTGTACATGCTTCCCTGCGGCAACTCGATATTTTCCGAATCTTCCGGGTACAACAGTGATTGAAAGCGAATCGTAAGCAACTCCCGCTCTTCGTAACCTAGCATTTCACACAGCGAAGCATTCACTTTTTGGATTTTGCCATCTGCTTTGATCACTGCCGTTGCAATAGGAGTGTGCTCTAAAAATTGAATAAAACAAGATTCATTCTCTGAACTCAAATTCCCCAACCAATATACCCCCGACCGTATATGATAAAATAAGCCAAAATAGATGCTTGATAGCGCCTATTTTGGCTTATGTCCAGCTCAAACGCGTTGTCTGGAACATCTTCCAAACGAATCATACTTTATATAGCAATACATACCAATAAATATTAATAAATGGAAATTATATATTAAGTATTATTTAGATTTACTAACATGATAAAAAACTTAAACTATTTTTTATTCCTTTATCATAATAAAGCCTGGAACCAATGTTTTCAATACTCTTATTCTTCCTGCCACGCATTCTATTCCTTTCCGTTACAAAAGTTTATTAAAAAAACGAAATTACTTACTTGTTTTTTGTATCTATATTATTGTAATATAAATATATAACGAACTTTTTTAATCACGGTTGTTATCAAACAATTATGAAACATTCGAATTTAAGGAGGCTGTATTAAGAATGGCAAACTGGGTTTTAGACAAAACACATAGCGGTATTGGCTTTTCTGTACGCCATATGATGATTTCCAACGTACGTGGTCACTTTAACGAATTTGATGCAACTGTTGCTGTAGAATCTGATGATATTACGACTGCCAGTATTTCTGTAGAAATCGATCCAACAAGTATCGACACTCGAAATCAACAGCGGGATGATCATCTTCGTTCCGGTGACTTTTTCCACGTTGGTGAATATCCAAAAATTCATTTTCAAAGTTCCCAATTACGGCATGTAGACGGAGAACAATACACTCTCGATGGACAATTGACGATTCTCGGTGTCACAAAACCTCTTACTCTTAACTGTGAAATCACGGGTCCAGCTAAAGACCCATGGGGAAATGAACGGATTGGCGTTATAGCTACCGGCAGTGTGGATCGAAAAGACTTTGGCCTGACATACAATGCAGTTTTGGAAACAGGCGGCGTGTTGATCGGCGACACAGTAAAACTTAACATTGAAATGGAATTTGTGAATCAGGGATAATTCGCATCATTTAAAGAAATATTCATAGTCACTTTCCATAGCTTATAGTGTCTCTGTGGATACGTATCACGGAGAGAATTGAAAAAGGGGCTGTTCCAAGTTGTTTTGGAATAGCCCCCTCGATTTTATTTTACCTTTTGCGGTTTTCTGTCAAATGGAACTGGTTGACCAGCAGCAGCAACGATCGAGTAATCGACTCTACATTACCGGAAGTGCCGCGTACATGCAGCATGTTCTGTTGTAGATCCTGTACCATGCTCTCTACTTCCGCGGAAATTTTCCGATTCTCGATGCTCACATCGGCAATTTTCTCCATCAGTGCAACCACTTCACTCACCACTTGTGTCTTTTGTGTATCATGTGCACTCGCACTGTTTAAAATTTCCGAAGCAGTAGCGACGATCTGTGTGCCCTCTGCCACTACATTCGTACCTTCCTCCATCGACACAAATGCCTCCTTTGCTTGTTGACCGATATGCCCCAACGTCTCGTTAATCTGCATCGTCGACTGCCTGGTAACGTCAGCCAGCTTGCGTATTTCCCCGGCAACCACAGCAAAGCCTTTGCCGTACTCTCCTACTCGCGCTGCTTCTATAGAAGCATTTAAGGAGAGAAGGTTCGTCTGTGTCGATATCTCTTCAATGACCTGCAATAGGTTGCTGATCTCCTGTGTCGTTTCCAGAAACGTCCGAATGGATTGATTTGTTTCCTCCACTTTATGCTGAATATGCTGCATCTTATCGCCGATGTGTTCGACTTCATCCTGTGCGACGGCAATTTGATCAGAGGCCTTCTGCTCCAATTCGCGCAGCGTGCTGCTCATATGCAGAGACACATCTTTCGCATTATCAATATCCTTCAGTTGGTACCGGATCCCCCGAATCATGTCATGAATTTTACTGCTTACCCGTTCGGTTGCCGCTTCCGTCGATACTGTCGATTCGTTTAACAGATACTGACTTTCTTGAACATCAATTGCCGCTTGTTTGACACGAAGCATAATCCCTTCAAGCGAATCAATCATATTGTTAATCCATTTCGCCAACTCACGTGTCTCGTCATTGCCGAATTCCTGAATATTCAGCCGTTGCGTTAAATCTCCCTTACCCTCCGCATTGATCCGGATAAATTTGGCAAGCTTGTGCAAATGCTCCACGATCGGGCGGAGTCGTTTTTTTTCGACCATGGAGGAAGTTATTAGACCGTATGCCAGATTAACAATACCAAATAACAGCCCACCTAAAAGACTCGGAACCTGCTTTGGCAAACTGAAGAATACTGCTGAATTTAGCAGGACATAGCCAAGTACAGACCATATATGTACCTGTTCTGGAGATATGCGTGAGATCTAATACCTCCAATTGTAATACACTCCCTTTGTCTCTTCCTTTTCAGGATTCTGGATATCTCCCAAACTTGGGAGCCCCGATTGAAAAGTAGCTTGTGATGGTGTACCGCTTTTCATTTTGAAAGGCGTGCCGATGGAGATATACGGATAGAGAGTTTCAATGTCGCGATTCCTCATACGCAAACAACCATGAGTGATTCCTTTTTCACCAATATATTGGGGTTGGTTGGTTCCATGAATCGCATAATCCGCTTGGAGCTGAAGCCCCCTTGTACCAAGTGCCCCCGTACCGCCATTGGGGTTAATCACTCGTTTTGATACTGTACTTTCCGAAAAAGGGATAGAAGTACCTGAAGCAACCGGATACAGGGCTAATATTTCATTCCCTCTCGCAACTCCTAATTGATTTGTTTTAGGATAATAATCAAGCTCCAACAATCCATCTGAAAATGTGGAAACCTTGTTATCGAAGGAAAGTTCATAGAAATGATTACCGAGGGAATATGAAACTCCATTCGGTATAAAACTCAGCCAATTATCTGGAGTGCGGGATGTTAACTCTGAAAGATCTTTAGGAAATCTCCCTTTTTCTTGCTTAAATCTTTCTATGGCATTCTCAACAACTAATAGAGGAAGTTCATTCGGCGAAGTCTTTACAGATTTCCTGTCTGTACTTTGTCCAAAAAAACGTTCAATTTTGGTACTGCTGTATTCATACTTAATTGAATGCAGAAAGTAATGCCTGTACCACCAACTGAGTAAAAATAACATCGCTGCAAAAAATGCCAAGAAGAGAAGAATCCCTAATACATATGGCAAAAAGCGATTCCTCATCTTCTCCTTTGGTTGCTCCATGTCCAACTCAGATGATATCATCCTTAGCTTTCCGATAGAAGCCAAATTCCCGTCTTTTGCAGCTCTTTCATACTGTTCGATCGCTGCACCAATCTTCCCTTCTTTCTCAAGTTCTTTGGCATATTCATATCGCATATTGGAGTCCTTTGGGAAGAAGCGCAGATACTTTTGGAAGAAAAAAAGATCATGCTGCGAAAGATACAAGCCTTCCTTTATTTTCAAAAAGTTTCGCTTCAATCGTATCCACCCTTAATGTTTTAAATGAACTGTATACTCAAGAATATGCTTTTAATTTTGAGAAACATGCCTGTTTTTTGTTTTTTTACTCGAAACAGAACTACTCCACCAGTGCAATCGAAAGTGGAGTGGTTCTGTAGTAATTATTTTTTGTTGATCGTTAGTCGCTGTCAATATAAAAAAGGGACTGGTCAATTGGAACAGGACAACGTCCCCCGCCCATACACTGTTGCTAGAAAAAAGCATTTTAGTGCTTGTTCAAAAAGTAGTTATAGGCTTACATTTCAAAAAAGGGTGTGCTGCATGTATGTCGATATTGCCAATCCTAACATTAGGTTCTACAGGCCGATATGTACAATTGCTGCAAATGGGTCTTGACGGGTTAGCCCTTAATTATAATGGCTTTGCGATTGATGGTGTTTTGGATATACGGACACGAGATGCATTGCTAAATTTTAAAGACCGGTTTGATTTGCCGCATGTAGGTGTTGTCGATTCTGTTACATGGAAAATTTTAATTGAGAATGTGAAAGCAGTACAAAAATTACTGAATTCCAACGGATATCATTCCGGATATCCCGATGGATGGTTTGGTCCCACTACAACAGCGGCAGTAAAAAAATTTCAAACTGACAATCAGCTTTATCCATCAGGAATTGTTGACCCCAGGACAAGGCAGAGATTGTTTAACCCACATCCAAAGGATCATTATGAATATCTTCCAAGTTCAAATGCTTTACGTTCGCTAAATCCGCATGTCGCTTCCATGGCCACAAGATTTCTCGAATTAACGCGAGCAAATCAGTTGGATGTCCATATTTATGCAGCGTTTAGAAGTTGGGATGAAGAAGATCGGCTATTTGCCCAAGGCAGATGGACGCCAGGCAATATTGTTACGAACGCCAGAGGTGGAGACTCGTATCACAACTGGGGATTAGCGTTTGATGCTGCACCTTATGAAAACGGAATGATATCGAATGATGTGGAAAAATTTAAAAGAATGGGCCAATTGGGATTACAAGTGGGCCTGGAATGGGGCGGCAATTTTAAAAGTATTGTTGATTATCCGCATTTTCAATTTACATTTGGATTGAATACCTGGGATCTTCTGAATGGCGTCAGACCGCCTGCATAGTCCAACAGTAGAATTTGGCGATTTTTGGGCAAGCTGCTTTCTGTGTCACCTATTTCTACATTTCGAGCATTGAAAACACATGCCGCAAAAACTAGAGCATGGACAAAAATCCATGCTCGCCCGTTTTTATTCAATCTGTTTGTTGAATGTCACTTTATACGGCGATTTTGCCGTTACACCATGATTTTGCAAATGTCATTCGTAAACTCTACCGGATCATAGATTGGCAATCCCTCAATTAAAAGCGCCTGATTGTACAGCAGATGTGTGTATAAATTTAATTTCTCTTGATCTTTTTCATAGGCATCTTTCAGTGATTGGAACACCTCATGATTCGTATTAATTTCCAAGACTTTGTCAGCTTTTATATTTTGGTTGCCCGGCATTGCGTTGAGTATTTTTTCCATTTCGATCGTTACTTCGCCGTCCGTCGATAAACATACAGGATGTGTCTTTAATCGTTTTGACGCCCGCACATCTTTTACTTTATCTGATAATATCTGTTTCATATAGCCAAGCAGGTCTTTGTTTTCTTGCTCTTCCGATTCGGTATTCTTGTGACTGTCTTCTGCTTCAATCCCCAAATCACCGCTAGATACCGATTTGAATTCTTTATCTTTATATGTCATTACCATTTTGATTGCGAACTCATCGATATCGTCGGTGAAATATAAAATTTCATATCCTTTTTCCGCTACCAACTCTGTCTGTGGCAATTTTTCAATTCTTTCATACGTTTCTCCAGAAGCGTAATAAATATATTTTTGATCTTCAGGCATTCTTGATACATACTCATCCAATGTTACCACCTTCTTCTCTTTGGATGAGTAGAACATCAACAAGTCCTGCAATGTTTCTTTATTACTTCCAAAATCACTGTAAATCCCATATTTTAACTGTCTTCCGAATGACTGATAAAATTCTTCATACTTTTCTCTTTCATTCTTTAACAAACTTTGCAATTCACTTTTTATTTTTTTGTTTATGTTCTTGGCAATTAACTTCAATTGTCGATCATGTTGTAAAATCTCTCTGGATATATTCAGGGACAGATCTTCCGAATCGACCATTCCTTTGACAAAGCTAAAATAGTCCGGGAGTAAATCCGAGCATTTATTCATAATCAATACGCCATTTGAATAGAGCTCTAACCCCTTTTCATATTCCTTTGTATAATAGTCAAACGGTGTTTTTTCCGGAATAAATAAAATTGCATTGTAGCGCACTGCACCGTCTACACTGATGTGGATATGTTTGATCGGTTTGTCAAAACCGTAACGCTTTTCCGAGTAAAAATTCTCATAATCTTCAGCGGTAAGCTCACTTTTATTCTTTCTCCAAATCGGAACCATACTATTTATAATCTGTTCTTCACGGTAATCCTCAAATTCGTTCTCGCTGCCTTCTTTAAGCTTCCTTTCCGTAACATCCATTTTGATCGGATATCGAATGAAATCCGAATATTTTTTTATGATCGATTTTAATCGATACTCCTCAAGGTACTCGTCATAGTTTTCATCTTCTGTATTCTCTTTGATTTTCAGAAGAATCTCTGTCCCAACTGAATCTTTCTCATATGGCTCGATCGTGTATCCATCCGCACCCGTCGATTCCCACTTGAAAGCTTCATCGCTCCCTAAAGCCTTGCTGATTACAGTAACTACGTCAGCTACCATAAAAGCTGAATAAAATCCGACTCCAAATTGACCGATGATATCATATCCATCTTTCGACTCATTTTCATTTTTAAATGCTAAAGAACCGCTTTTGGCAATGATTCCAAGGTTATTTTCCAGTTCTTCTTTTGTCATCCCGATCCCGGTATCGGAGATTTTCAATGTTCTGTTTTCCTTGTCAGCAACCAATTTTATATAGTAGCTGTCTTTATCGAAACTTAAGGTGTCGTCCGTTAAAGCTTTGTAATAAATTTTGTCAATGGCGTCGCTAGCATTCGAGATTAACTCTCTTAAAAAAATCTCCTTATGGGAATAAATGGAGTTAATCATCATTTCCAGCAGTCGTTTCGATTCTGCCTGAAACTGTTTCTTTTCCACTATAATCTCTCCTTCCAATATATCGCCTACCTCGGGCATACGATCTATGCATGCAATACGTATCATTCTACAGCTGTCAAATCATTAGCACTCTAACGGTTTGAGTGCTAATCACTATTTAAATACCATATACTGTAGTTTGCGTCAATATGCTAGAGGTTAAACCCTTACTTTTTTCATCAGTAAAGGGTTCTTTGTTTTTTAATATGTCGATTATATAAGTCCCTCTCGGAATAAGTCTCGACTTAGGCACCAAGCGAGATGCTATAAATCTGCAGATTGCCCAATTCTTTATTGTCTTTCCGGGAAACAATTCCCCGATAGACAATCTTCCCTGTGTTCAGTTCGGCAATATCTATCATGGGATCGGCAAAACGATTCTTTTTTGAAGTAACAATCATATACAATCGGTTGTTGGCGATTTTTGAAACACTAACTATCTCCGCGTTCGCTTGAAGATCTTTAAGCGGGATTATAAGATCGCTGCTGATCTTCTTTTCAGAAAGGCTATATCGGATCACCCGTGGTCCCTTTGGATCCGCCGTTGATATAAGGAACAGATCGTCCCCATTTTGACTGATTGCAGGCGGTGCTATGGATTGCAAAAGTTCATTTACGAGCTTACTTTCCACCCTCGACAACTTGCCGCTTTTTATGTCATAAACAAATAGCTCACGGCTGTTCACAGTATTAGCTTTTGCCGCATAAGGCCTTGACGATTCTGTAGTCAATCCATTTGTCATCCATCCATTATTGTCATGCACCATTTGAAAAACTATATAGTTGCTCGGTTTTTTTAAAGCATCCGTTTCATTGATTCCACTGATGACTCCCTGTTTGCTTTCACCTGAAGAAGCATAGGACAAGATCGAATGATCCGCCACAACCTTCTTCTTGTTCAGGTCCAACGTGTAAAGGTGAACAACCGGACCTTGCCCCGTCGCCTGATTCGTATTGTAATTCAGCGTCAACAGTTTCATAAACTGTCCGCCGACCTGGACATTATACGCGTTGACAAACTCATGTGGATTCTGTTTCGGCATCTTAACCTCGAAAGATAAACTGTCTTTCTGTTTTTTGTCGTATATGGAGACGTTGATGCGAAAATCGGATTGGCCTTGCGAATTGATATTCGCATACCCGATTACTCGACTATCCACATAGAAAGCATTCGGATTTTGTTTTCCTCTCATGAATTGAGGATATTGTTTCGCCATCTCCTTCAGCCTCTGGGTGGAATAATAATAGGAGTCCAATGACTTCCAAAACGACTGGTCGCTTTGATATGTACTTCCCTTTGTACTGATGGTGACCGCATCATACTTGTAATTTCCTTTAAGCTTAATTCCGGACGCTACCTGCCCATTGCCCTTCTGCGTTTTTATATAGTACTCCGGATGACCACCTACAGATGCCTCCGCGTAATAGATGCCTATCGTGAAAACGATAAACGGGATAAGCACGGCCAGTTTCCAATAACGTTTCATTTGTTTCCCCCCTATACGCTTATTTTCTTTTGCAGCAAATAGTAACTGAACCACAACGAGCAACCGGTGATCAAAATCCCGACAGCGATTTCCATTCTGACAATTTCACTGGGGTAAAAGTAATCCGGATACCATTTTCCCGCAATCAGTACTGGAAATAGGAAAATAAAGCCGGCAGCGATTCCATAAATGATCCCCGCTATCATTCCTTTCAATCGAAAGCTTCGTTCCAGTAGAATCGCTGTAAATACGACAATCACTCCCATCAGTCCCGCACCGTAATACAAGAGAAATTGAATGAAGTACATGGGAATAAGAACACTCATCAGGGAATTCATTCGTATCAGATCTATGATGGATACGGAATCCCTTAATTCACGGGGAACTATAAAATTGAAAGCAAGTATCTCCAGTTGAAGAATCAGCACTTGAAAAGCGACAAGCCCCAAAACAAACAGAAAAATAGCGCTGATCTTGGCAAAGTAGACGTTCATCCTTGAAGTCGGCAGCATAAGAAGCCGGTAGATGAATGTATTCTTCCCGAACCACTCCCGATACCAAACCAGGAAACTATACAACAAGAGCGCTGCAATACACAATTCGATAGGAGCCGTAAACCATAATGTTTTGCTGTAATTTAAAAAGCTGGCTGTTTCAAAATGAGCCGCATATTCGGCTGCTGATATGGAATGATCGCGAATCGCAGCATTCGCCCGGTTCATGAATGCATTGGCAAATAAGAAAACGCCGGTAAATTGCGAAAAAAAGGTCACGAGCCACAATACGGCATAGTATTTTCCAAACCGGTGAATCTCCCAATTTAGAAGTTTCCCATAACGATTCATTGATACACCTCCCTCATAACATCTAAAACAGACTTGCCTTCTTTCAACCGCACATCCTCCGCGTTAAATTCCTTCAGTACCCTGCCTTGGTCAAGCAATACGACTTTATCGATCAAATGTTCGATATCGTGAATTTCGTGTGTGGTAATAATAACCCCGCGATCCTCGATTAAATGGCTGGTAAACACATTTGCGATCTGCTCTCTGCTGAAAATATCGATCCCCGAAAATGGTTCGTCCATGAGCAAATAATCCGCGTTAATGGATAAGCCAAGCAGCAAATTGGCTTTGGCCGCATTTCCTTTGGATAAATCTCCGATTCGATCCTGTTCTTTCAGCTTGAAGAAGGATAACAACTCCAACGCACGCTGCCCGTTCCAATTCGTATAGAAATCCTGCATAAACTGCATCGCTTCTCCAATCCTCATATGGGAAGGCATTGTCAAGATATCCGGAATGAAGACGACTTTCTCGTAAATCCGCTTATCGACCGGCTGGCCGTCGATCCGGATTTGACCGCCACTGACTGGAGTCAGTCCCATGATCGCTTTCATGACAGTGGACTTGCCTACCCCATTAATGCCGACCAAGCAGGTTATCTGGCCTTTCTCCGCAGTGAACGACACTTCATCCAGCACTCTTTTTCTGCCGTATTTCTTACTGATTCGATCCACTTCGATCATATAGCGACCTCCTTGAAGTTTTGCACAAGAAAACAGTAATCGTAAACATTGCCTACTCTTTCGCACATTCCGATTCATATTTTTCTCTCACTATGTGCAGCAGTTCATCCACAGGCACATCAATTTTCTTGACAGAATGTACAAATGCTTCGACAGCTTCCCGCAGAAGCTCTTCCCGTATCGAGTTCAAAATCCGTTCATCTGCTGTAATCCGACTAGGAGAATTGCCTTCTGTCGTGATCAACTTCTGCTCCTCCATTTCCTTGTAAGCCCGCTGTGCCGTATTTGGATTAATCTTGAGCAAACCGGCCAGTTCCCTGCGAGATGGAATCTCCTGGCCCGCTATCAGTTTGCCTGTTGCGATTTCTTCTTTAAAATGCCGGACAACCTGCAGATAAACCGGATCGCGATTATTAAACGTAACGTTCATCTATCCATCTCCTAAGTTCCTTTCTTGCCAAACCTGATCTAACAACAAGGCGTGTATGTACTAAATAGTTCATACGCTATATGTGTACTATATCATTAATACACATGGTTTGTAAAGTTATCCCTTTTTGTATTTCTGTATGGAGGTTTTCAGAATTAATAATCTACATTTCATATAACATGTCAAATGTCTTAGATTGAGCCATACGATGCGCAAGCAAATAAATAACGATATAAACCGGGAACGAATAAATGTGCTTCCAATGCACAAGAACGTACAAACCCAACAACTTCATAACTGGTTCGCCCACGAATGCATTTACAAGTCCAAATGTAATGGATTTGAGCCAAGGAGAAAAAGTCGGCTTATATTGAATAAGAAACATAATCTCTATGGACATTAATGTGTCCCATGGGAAGAATGGTGGGAACGTGGGAATTAATTTAAAAGGATAGTACCAAAATTTATATGAGTTACCTAAAAGATCCAGCCATGAAATAATAATCAGCGCAAAAAAACCAACATACAGCAAGCGTCCTGTGCTGTCCCTTTTCCTAAAAATAAACCATATTATGATTGGACCAATTGTCAGGACTAATTCAAACCACCATTGCCATGTCCATAGAATTTGTGTTGACCAGATGTGAGCATATCCCTTATTTGCGGCAACTGATTTATTTATGTATTCTATTATTTGTTTCATAACTGCATGAGTCATACTTGAATCACTCGATTCTGTTGATTAGTGGGGGAGTAAATTCTTGCTATTCCTAAAGCTAAGCAATGCCCTAGAATGTTTTCTGCATGGTCTCCCTGTTTATTGTCACATTCCACAATTGTATTATTCCATTTCCGCAGTTTGTTATGTCTGGTAGTACCAGAATCGAAGCGATTCACATACACTGCTCGCCCCACCGGAGCGTCAGTACCGACAAAAACAAAACCTTTCATTCTATTTTCGCAAAATATTTTTGAATACCACCCTACTCAATGGGCAGGATAGTTCAACAAAAGAATTGTTATATACTTAACAATCGTTCTTGGTGATTTTTCGATTATATTATGATTCAACCTTTCATATGCCGTTCCTAAAATTAATCCCAAAAACGAATCAGAACTAAATGCAAAGTTTTTTCATCTGTTTATATGTAGAGCAAACGATACATGTAACTATAGGGAATGGATGGCAATAGTATTGAGGAGGAACGAGCATCATATGAACAAGTCTTTTTCCGATAACACGCGTTGTGCGCAGCGGTTCTTTACGAAGGTTCCAGAAATTACGTTATATTTCTGGATTATAAAGTTGCTGACGACAGCCATGGGTGAAACAACTTCAGACTATCTTGTCTACCATATGAATCCATACCTTGCAGTAATTCTTGGAGGTATCGGGTTTGTCATTGCATTGATTCTGCAATTTGCGGTTCGTAAATATGTGGCATGGATTTACTGGCTTCTGGTCGTCATGGTGGCCGTTTTTGGCACGATGGTCGCAGATGCGACGCATATTGTATTGGGGATTCCATACTATGTCTCAACCATTGCCTTTGCAGTCATTCTGACGGTGGTATTCGCCACTTGGTACAGGGTTGAGAAGACGTTGTCAATACACAGCATCCACACTCGCCGTCGTGAAATGTTTTACTGGGCAACTGTACTCGCAACTTTCGCCATGGGAACAGCGACAGGGGACATGACGGCAATGACCTTGCATTTGGGGTACTTTGCTTCAGGGGTATTGTTTGCGGTCTTGTTTGCGCTCCCAGGGCTGTGCTATTGGCTGTTTGGCCTTAATGAGATTTTCGCATTCTGGTTTGCCTACGTCATGACTCGTCCATTGGGCGCCTCATTCGCGGATTGGTTTGGAATGCCACATAATGTCGGTGGTCTTGGATATGGCAAAGGCTTGGTGAGCATTGTCTTAACGATTTTTATCGTTGCTTTTGTCGGCTATCTGACAGTGACCCGCAAGGACGTTCAACAGGAATCCGCCATCTCCAGCAACAGCTATATAAAAGTTGCTGAATAAATGAAATTGCTGTTACTCTGTGCTAGAGGCAAAATAAGATCGTTTGGATGAAAAGGAAGCCGCAAAAGTACTGGTTAGGTCTAAAGGGGTTAATTAGGATATGACATTGAAAGTAAAAGGCGTGACCTACGATGTTGGAATGCCTGTTATCAAAGGTGGACTAACGCGCGAAGCTCTGCCATTGAACCTAGTGACGCGGGAGATGCAAATCATTTCTAAGGAGTTGCACTGTACTGCCGTACGCATCACAGGGCAGGATGTCGGGCGACTGAAAATGGCTGCAGATGCCGCAGCGCGTCAAGGACTGGATGTTTGGCTCTCACCGTCGTTGCACGATGCTGGCGAGCAGGAAACGTTCGGCCAGATTATAGAGGCGGCTTGTGTGTGTGAGGAACTACGCAAACACGATATTCAAGTTGTGTTGGTTATCGGGTGTGAACTCAGTGTATTCATGGCAGGATTGATACCAGGAGATAGCGGGCTTGAACGTTTAGCAGTGCTTTCCGATCCATCACGATGGACTGAGGAACTTTTTGCGCAAGGATCGCCGCTGGAACGATTGAACCGTTTTTTGGCACACTCATCGACGGAGGCGAGAAAGCATTTCTCGGGTCCATTAACCTACGCATCAGGATTATGGGAAGATATCGACTGGAATATCTTTGACATAGTGGGCATCGATGCTTACCGCGACGCGAATAATGCCAGTCATTTCCGTGATGTGATCCGAAACTACAAAATGTACGGCAAGCCCATAGTCGCAACTGAATTTGGATGCTGCACATATGTTGGCGCAGACGATCAAGGTAGTATGGGCTGGCTCGTTATTGATCGCGAGTCCAAGCCTTGGCGTCTGAACAAACCACTCATACGGGATGAAGACGTACAAGCACGGTATCTGACTGATATGCTTGCGCTGTTCGAGGATGAAGGGGTGGAAGGTGCCTTTGTCTTCACGTTTGTTAGCCCCAGCTATTCTTCCAGTGTTGATCCTGATTATGACTTAGACACCGCAAGTTATAGTCTTGTGCGTACCTGGACTGGAAACGCAACATCTCGGTCACCGCTTCAGTGGGAACCCAAGAAAGCGTTTCACACGATTGCCCACTATTATGGGAGTGGACGATGACCCGTTATGTGTTAACCGGGGGCATTATTTCAAAAACTACCCTTCACACCTGCATCTTCATACAAAAAGCGGTTGTTTTCAATGCTCCGATTGAACACGTATGGAAAGCTGTTGCAACATCAGAAGGTATTGCTTCGTGGTGGATGCCAAATACTTTTGAACCTATTTTGGGACGTGACTTCATCCTACATGCAGGTCAATTCGGTGATTCACCTTGCAAAGTAACGGAAATCGACCCTCTGAACTGTGTCGGTTTTGACTGGGGTAAGGATTGGCATCTTACTTTTGAATTAAAAAAGTTAGAAGATGGAAAAACTGAGCTCACACTGATCCACTCTGGCTGGGATGCAGAAAAAGTTACAGAGTTTGGACAACCTCACTCAGTCGTTCATGGCATCATGGACAGTGGGTGGGAGAAAATTATCAAAGAGAATCTTCCCATATATATCGAGGCTTGAATTGGTAGCAACCCCGTCTAAACATAATGTATTTCAGGCAATCGCTGACCCTACTCGTAGAAGACTGTTAAAATTGCTTGCTGACAAGGAAATGCCGATTACTGAAATTGCGGAATTCTTCCCGATAACCCGTACTGCTGTGAACAAGCATCTACATGTTCTTTCCGATGCGGGTCTTGTCAGCAGTCAGAAGGTTGGGCGGGAAACTCGGTACAAGCTTCAGCCAGAACCCCTTGTCGAACTAAAACAATGGCTTTCCTTTTTTGAACAATATTGGGATAAAAAGTTGTCTGCTCTTAAAGAGTTTGTAGAGACTGATAACGATTAGTAGTAAAATACGGTAATGGTAATTTAAATATTCGGATATCCAACGGCAATGATCATGAGTTGTTCCGCTAAAGGGCAGCAGTTTAATTCAATAAAAAATCAGGCTAAACTTAATGTGAACCATTAACTATAAGTGCGTGTTCAAAAAGTGGTTAAGTAAGACACAAGGAGTGCGAAGCCGAAGCACGAAAAGGCGACGGAGTGTACGTGTTTGGTACATGAGTAAGCCTTTTTGGGATTCGGCAAAGCAATCCGCCGTGGAGTTTTGACTACTTTTTGAACATCCTCTATAAATCAACTATAAATTGAAAGAGGGATTACATAGCTTATGAACAACATCACGAAGATTAAAGTATTCAAATCCGTTAATGACGTATATGAAGCCTTCGTTGATCCTGCAAAGATAGGTAATTTTTGGTTTTCATCCAGCTCTGAAAGATGGGAACAAGGCAAGACGGTTACATTGAGATATGAGGAATACGATGCACAAGTTGATATAAAAATAATGGAGATCGAGGAAAATAAAGAAATCGTTTTCCAGTGGGGTGCAAATGGGGAAGGACATGTTGTTACAATTACACTCAAAGAATTGGATAATACTAGTACAATTATTGAAGTTAATGAAGGAGGTTTTACTGAAAATGACGATAAACTAATAAGTGATCTGGTGGACAATAAAGAAGGCTGGGTTTATATGTTAACCTGTTTAAAGGGTTATTTGGAATTTGGCATTAATAAATTAAGAGCAGGATTGGTAAAAGGATGACGTTAAAAGAGCCAAACTGGTTCTTTTTTCGTGCAGACTCAATTTGAACTAACGTAGATCAAGAGTTGAGGAGTCAATATTGCGGCTCCTCTTGTTGTTGTTATGTTATTGGGCAGATTTGTTGGGTAGAAGACAAGTTCGGGGTGTCATGGCAACTTCAATGCTGATTCTATATCAATTGTGCTGAAAAGAATTGATGGATGTGTACATCTACACCAATTTCCTTGAAATCACTCCATTAACACTAAATCAAATTGGTACGGGTCTAACGGCGAAACTCCCGTAATCATTCCTTACATAACCAATACTTGGTTTGTACCAAAATAAGGTATACAATAATACTAGATGAATTTGTTAAAGGGTGGTTTTCGTTGCCGAACATACAACAAGTTCCCGCTCATTTTAGCCCCTTTTTTTGGGATGTCCATATTGATGAATTGAAGCCGGCATTGCATAGCCGATTCATCATTGAGCGTTTACTGAATGAAGGAGATCATCATACTTTACATTGGCTTTTCAAAGCGTATTCCATGGATGAAATTCGTTTCGTCATTCAAACAAGCCGAAATTTATCCCGAAAAACAGCAAGATATTGGCAGTACTTTTTCAATTTGAAGGAGGAGGATATGCGTTGTTTTGGAAAGTCATCGATCTCACCAGACAATCTGTTTTAAGGAAAATTCTCGAATCCCCTCCCGTTAAAAATTGTTACCTTGCTGGTGGTACTGCATTGGCATTTCAGCTTGGGCATCGTGAATCAATCGATTTTAACTGGTTTACACCCGATCCATTTACTCCTGAACAGATAGAGACCGGTTTATCCGAACAAGGGCGTCTGATGATCACGGAAGCCAAGCCAAATACCTTTCACGGCATTTTGGATGGTGTTCAGGTCACTTGGTTACGTTACACTGCCCCACTGCTCGAATCTCCTATTGTATCGGATATTCTTCCACAATTGAAAATTGCCTCCATTTTAGATATCGGTACTATGAAGTTGATTGCGGCCAGTCAACAGGGAGCAAGGAAAGACTTCATCGATTTGTATGTAATCGAACAAAGCGGTTTATCTCTGACTTCTCTTATTAGGCGCCTTCCTGAGAAGTTCCCGAATACTTCGATTAACTACTACCATATTGTCAAAAGTCTAGTTTATTTCGATGATGCGGAACAGGAACCTATGCCACGAATGCTTAAGCCGTTGGAATGGACTACGGTAAAAGAGTTTTTTGTCCGAACACAAAAACAGTTGCTTAATTCCATACCTTAATACAATCTTGTAGCTAAGTGCATTCTGCAGTTTAATTTGCAGAATAATGCGGTGTTCAATTATTTTTGTTCTGTTTACGTACTTAATCAGCTAATGGGCAGCAAAATACAGTAAACAATCAGCAAGGTAAGTAGAGCTATGCTTAGGGTGATCCTTCCTCACTGTGATATACATAAGGGAGACTATCGGTTTTCCTTTAGTCCCCCTAAAACTTAATTTATTACTTCTTGGTTGAATTACACGCTGGTTTTTTATCCGTTAGTTAAGGTGCAATCTCTTCCAACATCTTTTCACGTGTTTCAATCATTCGTAATGCCAACAACGCACCGAGGACAGTAACACAAGCAAAAAGAATAAACACAGAAGTAATACCTCTAGCGCCTAAAATAAAACCAACTATAGTAGGAGCTATTGCAGAAGCGAGACGTAGCCAGGCTGTGGCAAATGCTGTTCCAATCGCCCGCATTCGAGTTGGGTAGATTTCAGGAGTATAAAGATAAAGTAAAACAGTAATGGTACCTATGGCGCCATAAGCTGTAGATCCAAGGTATATTACGCCCGTTGGAGATTTCGCGCCACTTAGCCAAAGTGTAGTCAGTAAAAAACCTGCTATAAGATATGCGACTGTTGCCCATCTTTTACGACCTATCCTGTCAATCAGTAGGGCACAGGCGAAGACAGCAACAGTTTGTATAACATTAGAGATTGATGCTGCACGCAAAGATTGCTGCAAAGGAAGGTGATAGACTGTCTTGTAGAGGCTTGGTAGCCAGTTATTCAGACCGTTTGATACAAAATAAGCGGAAAACCATAATGCCCAAACAATCAATGTTCTCCTACGGTAAAACGGTGAGAACAATTCTTTCCAATCACCTTTTGCAACCACATTGGAGGCGTTTATCGTCACTGGCTGGCGTTTGTCAGTACTTGCCTCGATCTCTTCAATAATGCGCTCAGCTTCATCAAATCGTTCTTTGGAAATCAGCCAACGTGGAGATTCGCGTAATGTAAAAAATAGGAATAATATAATGATTCCACCTACACCACCTATTATAAACATCCACTTCCAACCTAAATTCGGCACAATAAGAGTACCAAGTTGTGCGCTAATCATGAGTCCAATCGGGAATATCAACTCATAAAGCATAAAAAATCGACCACGGCCGTGCGCGCGCGAGAGTTCATTGATATAAGCAGCTGCAACAGGAACTTCACCACCTATCCCAATTCCCTGTATAAATCTAAGCGCCAACAATGCGTTGAAACTGCCTGCAAAGATACAGGCGATACTCATCACTGACATCAAAAGAACTGTCCATTTGGCACTATAAATACGTCCAAAACGTTCTGCTAACCATCCAAACAATATTGCCCCTATCGCTTGTCCAAGATATCCAATTCCAATTAGAATACCAATTTTTCCAGGATTAAGCTTCCAAAGACCGATCAGTACTGGTAACACGAACGCCAGAGACAAGGAATCGAAAGCATCAAAAAAAGTTGCGCTCCCCGCGATTATACGTGGCTTGATGTGCCAACGGGAAAAAGGAATACTTTCAATGCGTGCAATCAGTTGTGAAGCGCGATTCGATAAGTTAATTTCATCTTTATTATACTCGTTAACTTCCTTAGTAATTTCCGAAGTATTGCTGTTCAATTGTATACTCATACTAAACTCCTCCTTCATTGGGGGCATCCAACAAATATTGAAAATTACTCACCAAGGCACAATTAACATTGATCCTACTAATTCAATACTTTTTATAAATCATTTTAAATAACACCGCTCCATGAAAGTGCTTTCATTTGCCTATAGAACTTGTCAGACTCCAAGATTTTTTTCCAGAGCCTGAATGAGTAATTTAACTATTCTTTGGAACGTCAGTTGTTGCTCGATTCACGTATTCCATTTTAAATACTACATCTCTTTTTCTAATTTGTTTCCCTTGAATCAAATCCATTAATATTGAAGTAGCTTTTCTTCCTATCCCCACTAAATCTACATGAACAGACGATAAAGATGGTGTTATAATATCAGAAATAGGAACATCATCTGCACCAACAACAGATAAATCCTCAGGTACAGATAACCCAATCATTGTAGCTGCTTTCATCACACCCATTGCTAAATAGTCAGAGGAGCATACAACTCCAGTGATTTTTCTGTGATCATTTAAAAATGCAGCCATCGCTTTTGTCGCTTTAAACACATCAAATTCATCGATTTCAAAAACCTTTCCATCTGAGTAGTCTAACCCAAGTTCCAGCATTGTACTTTTGTATCCGTTCAAACACCTTATACTATGCATGGAACTCATTGGTCCATTAATGATCCCAATGTTTCGATGTCCGAGTTGATAAAGAGCATTCACCGCTTGTCTGATTCCATCTTCATCGTCGGGACGGACACAAGGAAATGGGGAATTTTCCAAGTAACTGCCCACTACAACTATGGGTAATCCAATACTTTTTAGCCATTCTAAACTTAGTTCCTCATTTCGAGGTGAAAAAAGAATAGCACCATCTACAGCCTGGGTTTCTAGCAGTCGTTTTTGTTGTAAAGAAGTAAACGACATTAGCATATTATAATCGGTTTGATCAATGCCTTTTGCTATACCTTCTAAGATTGTCGAAAAAAACGGATTATTAAGAATAAACGAACCCCTTGGAACCACAACTGCTATATTTCCTGTTGTTCGTTTAACTAGCCCTCTAGCACCTAAATTGGGGCGATAATCCATTTCCTCAATTACTTTACGAATTCGTTCTGCTGTATCCGCACCAACACCGGGCTTGCCACTTAATACTCGTGATACAGAAGCCGTTGAAACACCTGCTATACGTGCCACATCTTTTATACTTACTGTCACAATGCATACCTCCGTGGGTCATCTATAAATATTTATAATTATAAACCAGACCCACCTAAATGCTATAGAGCAGTGGTTGCGGGATACCCGCAACCACTACCTAAATTAACTACGCTTTCACTTATTCTTTGATTAAGCCTACTTTTAGCAAACCTTGACGAATTTCCTCTTTTTCTTGTTCGGTTAAAGGCAAAACAGGACGTCTCGCATGGGAACTGCTAATTAATCCACGTTGATACATCGCTTCTTTCATACGTAAATGAGAAGTTGAAGAAGGTTCATCCATTTTATATATAGCATGTTTTAATTCAAAGATACGGTCATAAACGGCATTAGCAGCAACCAAATCCTGATTTTTAACAGTTTTCACCAATTCCGCGATTAGATCAGGTACAAAGCAACCAAAACCGACAAGTGCGCCATCAATACCTTGAATTAAAGTAGGCAGTAGATATTCATCATGACATGTTAATAGTGCAACATCTGGAGCATTCTTTTTCAATGCTCTAACATCCACTTCATATTGTGCCATATCCCTTTGGCCGACTTTTATTGCAACAACATTTGGAATTTCAGCCATTCGTAACAATTGACTTGTTGTGTAAGAAGCTTTTGTCCAAGTTGGATATTGATGGACAACAATCGAAATGTTAATCGCTTCTGCAACATCTTTGAAAAACTCAACAGTTGAATCTGGTTGCATGCCAAATCGTAACCATGAGTGTGGAGGCATTAGAAGGATTCCTTCTCCTCCTGCCTTTTCAACTGCTTGAGCATGTTGGATGGCTTCGATGGTTCCCTCAGCAGATACTCCAGAAATGACAGGAATGCGACCTTTTAACTCATCAGCAGCAATTCGTACAGCCTCCGCACGTTCTTCTGGAAGTAACGTCATAATTTCTCCAGTGTGTCCGTTTACAACGATACCATTGACCCCTTCATGGCTTGCCACCCAGCGAACTAATGCTCGAAATCCTTCTTCATCAATCGAGTAATCATCATTAAAAGGTATAAGAACTGCCGGAAATACACCGCTCCACTTTACTTTATTTTTCATCATATATTCCTCCTTCGTTGGTTGCTTATTTTATAGTAAACGTTTACGTAGTTATTTTATAATGTAAGCGCATACCGTGTCAATGTATTTATTTTTCTGAAAATAAAGATTGAATTAATGGCATTCCTATACTATTTTTTAAAAAAATTTATTTTCAAAAAGAGAATAATGCATATTATATTTGAAAAAATAATAGTAAACGTTTAAGTTATTTCTGTTTGATAAACGTGTACAATCTCATTTTCTAAGCTCAATTTATGAAAATTGGTTTGCCATGATGTTCCACAGACAAGTTAAAGTTCTTGTCATTGAAGATGATCCTTACATTTGCGAATTGATCACTTTATACGCAGAAAAAAGCGGATGTTTAGTTAGCGTTGCAAACAATGGAATGAACGGATTAGAAATGTTTTATGACACCCCTCCTGATCTTGTCATCGCTGTTGCCGGTATGACCATCCAGGATGCCCAGATGGTTCGTGCGGTCTATCTTGGACTGGAGTTAATCACCCGGTTCGTCATCGTCCCGTTTGGCCTCGCTTCGCTGCTAACCGGTGTTATCTCGTCATTGGGGACTGAATGGGGCTTGTTTCGGTACTATTGGATCCTGATCAAACTCGTGATAACCATCCTTTCCACCATCGGTTTGCTGGTGCATTTGAAGCCAATTAGCTACTTAGCAGGCATAGCAGCAGAGAGAACATTGTCTAGTGCCGATCACCCCATGCAGATCCAAATCATGATCGTCTCCGGCGCAGCACTGTTGGCATTGCTCGTGGCCACGACGCTGTCGGTGTACAAGCCACGAGGCATGACCTCGTACGGGTGGCGTAAGCAGCACGGGCGGCGTAAGGTGTCGCAGCAGCCGTAGATGCAGCGACATCTGCTCGGCCTTGATCGAGCGAACCCTAAATTAGACACAGAGGCAACAGTGATTAATCGAATCGGGCATGTACTGTCACATCCCAAGTTGCTGGCAGTGATTGTAGAAAACATCAACCGGAGAAAAACGTCCCATGCCAAACCGTTGCTGACCGAACTGGGCGTGATTCGACAGAAAATCTCCCAATAAGCCAAAAAATCACTATTAGTGCGTGTTCAAAAAGTGGTTAAGTAAGACACAAGGAGTGCGAAGCCGAAGCACGAAAAGGCGACGGAGTGTACGTGTCTGGTACATGAGTAAGCCTTTTGGGGATTCGGCAAAGCAATCCGCCGTGGAGTTTTGACTACTTTTTGAACATCCTCTATTACGATCTAAAGTGATTCTATAGAATCGTTTATACTTCCCTGTTCTGTCCTCCGAAGAATTAGTACCGACAAAAGAAAAACCGTCCATTCCATTTTTGCATTACATTTTTAAATGCTGTCTTACTCAACTAACGAGGCAGGTTAGTTGAAGATATGATTCGTATTGAATTATACTTCTAAAGGATATTATGGAAAGGAGTAGATGTATAATGGAAAAGGTAACTCCATTTTTAATGTTTCAAGATGGCAATGCAGAAGAAGCTATGAATTTTTATACATCCATCATTGAGGATTCTCAAATTACAAGCATTGTTAGATATGGGGCTAATGAAGCTGGACAAGAAGGCACTGTAATGCAGGCTACTTTTATCTTGAAAGGGCAAGAATTTATGTGTATTGACAGTTTTATAAAACATCAGTTCTCTTTTACACCTTCTTTCTCAATCTTTGTTACTTGTAATACTGAAGAAGAACTTGACAATCTTTATGAGCAACTCAATGAAGGTGGACAAGCACTTATGCCTTTAAACGATTATGGTTTCAGTAAAAAGTTTGGTTGGTTAAATGACCGCTTCGGAGTTTCGTGGCAACTAAATCTCCCTAAATAAAATGACGAGACTTTTTGATGTTTTCCTGCCGATACCAATCATGAAAAGCATAATTTATTCAACTATCGGGGATCGTTTGCGTAGCAGCGGGTGCTTTAGCATCCAAATTTTTTGTTCCGCTAAGGGCAGGATAGTTGAATTATTCCGGTAATTCAAGCAAAAAAAAGGAAAAAGGAGCATTTTAATGGTTAATAAATTAGGTCAAGTTATGTTGTACGTAAAAAATCAAGATGAGGCAGTGAATTTTTGGACAGAAAAAGTAGGGTTTAGTGTAATTTCTGAAGAAGATAACGGTCAAGGAATGAGATGGATTGAAATCGCTCCAACTAAGGATGTTGAAACAAGTATTGTACTCCATAATAAAGACTTTATTGCTAAAATGCAGCCCGAATTAAATCTTGGTACACCTTCTTTACTGTTTTTCTCAGATAATCTCGATAAATTACATAATGACTTATCAAATAAAAATGTCACTGTAGGAGAAATTGTAAATATGCCTTCTGGTCGAGTATTTAACTTTGCAGATAATGAAGGAAATTACTTTGCAGTTTTGGAAAAAGTAAATAAATAAAATAAAAAACAACATTATAGCGACTGAAATGTTAGTCGCTTTTTTTGATAACAATAATTAGTTTAAGAGCCTCCGTTTTTGGCTCCCTCTAACATTTCATATTAAACTAACGGGGGCATTAGTTTAATAAGTTAATACAAACAGCGTACCGAATGGCACGCTGTTTTTTTGTTGTTTCATTTTCGTTTGAATTGACGCAAACACCCCTGGCAAAGGGAAGCATCGCACATTTACGGATAAATGTCTCCATATTATTAAAAACCCACTCAAATGATGCCTTTGAGTGGGCAATATTGTATTGCTGTTTGTCATAAAATCTTTCAATTCATTATATGTGCTTTTTGCAGGAGCCGATATAATACCATCGCTGCCTGCTCACGGGTTGTCGCTGCAAAAGGATGGAAAACCGCCTGACCATCACGATCGAATTCGCCTTTCATGATACCGCCACCAGTTACAAACTTGATTGCAGGCAGTGCGTATGCTGAGATCACAGATGCATCTGTGTATGAAATTCGTGACTGTTCCCCGCCTGAATTCAAGTTCAACTTTTGCATGGCTTGTGCCAGCATGACAGCCATGTCTTCGCGTGTGACAAAGTCATTGGGATGGAATGTCCCGTCTCCCATACCATGGATAAGTCCCGCTTGATAGGCTGCCTTGATGTCTTGTGCATACCAGTCTCCGGCATGCACATCCGAGAAAGAACTCGAACCATCCGCGCCAAGGCCCAGACAGCGGGTCACTAGCGCCGCAAACTCTGCTCTCGTTATATTCGCTTTCGGCGCAAATGATTCACTTGTTTCCCCGCGAATCAAAAGTTTGTCTGCCAGTGTTTGAATGGCTGACTGCGCGAAGGACCCCGCTATATCCGCAAAGTGCGCCGAATGGGAAACCACCGCGTATGTCGAGAAACCGGGCCGGGTCACGGTTACCAGTGTTGTTCCATCCGCATTCACCGTAAATGTAGCCGGAACAGCATACGTAGTCTTGCCGTCTTCTGTATAGAGCACAGCAGAAGTACCGGGATCTACTGCCTGATCGATGAGAAACGAACGGGTAATTTCTGTGTTCGTTGTTGTCAGGGCATGAGTTGTATTTCCGCTAACCACATTCACTTCAAATGATACCGGAGTGCCGATCACTGTTGTTGCTCCTGTACCCGCATTTTGAAATACAATCTTGCTTTGCGGGCTCGGAGTTACAGAAACCTGAACGCTCGCCCCTGCAGGAGCCGATTGAAATACGGATGCCGGCAATGCCAAGCTTGCATTCGCAGTTGTCACGACCAATTCATCGGCCGGATTCGCGCTTTTTAGCGTACTGACTTGATTGGCAGTCAGACTGAGCGAAACAGGCTGACTTTGCTTGGCAGGGATATTCATGACAAATGTTGTGGGATTCGCAGATGACGTTTGAACGGCTGCTTGTAAATCTGTATCCTGTATGGTTGCTGCGACGGGACTTGTGCTATCCGTGGAAGCTGCGGCAGCTGTTACCGCTACGGTCTGTGTTTTGCTCTGGGAGTGATTCGAGCCTAACACAGCATTTACTAAAGTTTCCAGATTGCCGGCAGAAACAGCTGAACCACCGGAATTTGCAGTTGTAGTACCTGCAGAGCTTGTAGTTGTGCTAGAACCACCATTGCTGCCACTGCTACTACTACTGCTGCTGCTATTGCCACCGTTTCCAGGAATGTTCCCCGTGTCGCTTCCAGACGTGGAACCCGTGACAGTTATACTGACGGAATTGGATATGGTAGTGCCATAAGCATCTGCTGTGACTGTTACGGTCCCAGGTGTAGATGGAGCTGTAAATGTACTGGTAAAGATTCCATAGTTGTCTGTTGTAACAGTTACAGGATTCAAGCTGTTCGGAAAATCCACATTGTCCGCTTCTGCCGATAGATGTACATTCACATTCGAAACAGGTTTGCCATATGCGTCATCGACGACTCCTGTTATCGTTGTGGTGCTATTGACAGTCAAAGATCTTTCAGAAGTGGTTAATTGAATAGCTGCAGGCTGGTAAACAACAGCAGCTACGGTTGCCCCAACGGTGTAAGCAGGTGCTGCAACAGGAGCTTCACCATGGTAGCTTACAGAAACGGCAACGCTTTGATCTGCATTTGTCGGTTCAGCATTTGGTATGGTAAAGGTAGCCAATTTATTTGCTGCATCCCAGTTAAATCCGCTGATGGCTACATTACTGGGCGTGCCATTGTTGATCGTTTGGGTGACCGTAAAATCACTTGCACTTGGCGATGTCTCAATAGAAAATACGCTTGGCGTGCCAGTAAATGCTGGCGCAAATTGAACTGATACTTTGCCGTTGGCTGTATTGACATTTTGGATATTAGATATAGGTGTAAATGATGTGTTCAACGTATATCTTGTATTTGCAGCTGCATCCAGATAGACATGAATGTAGTATGTTCCACTTTCCAACTGAACCGTTGCTTTGTTAACAGGAGTGACATCATTCAGATTGAACGCTGTATAATGATTACCGTTCACATCAACCAAATCGTAATCCAGATTTGGCCCCCCATATGGTAGCCCATTTTCCGCGCCTTTAATCAGTAAACTTCCATCTGATGGTACGACAATCTTAAACCAATCTTGAGAGTCCTGACCGACTGTTCCGGTTACCAGCGTATTCAAATCCAACGAATCTGCTTGACTCATGGTATCGTTCGGCTCTACATAGGTGCTTGCCGGAAAAGCAACTTTAATAGGTGTATAGCTATTATCGCTTGTTGCTCCGTTGGGATTGTATCCTAGTTGACCGTAAGTATTTGATCCCCAAGTCCAAACGCTACCGTCTTGTTCGACCGCAATCCCATGAGAATCACCTGCGGCAATGGCTGTGACATTGGAGAGGCCGCTTACTTGAACCGGTACGCTGCTATCGATAGTGGTGCCATTTCCTAAATTTCCAACACCATTCGCTCCCCACGCCCAAACCGTATTATCATTTTTGCGGACAACGATAAATCCACCTCCTGCACCTCCTGCAGCAATGGCCGCGACATTGGACACTCCACTTGCAACGGGAGTATAAGTGCCGGAAGCTCCAATGCCAAACGATCCATGACCGCCGTTGCCCCATGTCCAAACGGTACCGTCCTGTGCCAGAGCAGCCCCAAAAATCCCTCCTGCCGCAATCGCTTGGATCGTGGGCAGATTCGGCACTTGCAGGGGAATCAGGCTGGATAATATGATGTGGCTGCCGTGGGAATCAAGCTGGTCAGTGCCTAATTCACCGTCATAGTTACTTCCCCAAGCCCAAACGGTGCCGTCATTTTTGAGTGCCAACGTATAACCGTTTCCTGCAGCAATAGCGGTCACATTGGCAAGATTGCTGACCTGCACGGGGATGGAGCTGTTGTTGACAGTTCCATTACCCAATCCACCTAATGTATTATCTCCCCAGGTCCAAACAGTTCCATCACTTTTCAGCGCTGCAGCATGATCCGTTCCGGCAGCAATGGCAGTCACATTGGATAAGCCATAGACTTGCACAGCGACAGTGCTGTCAGTGGTGGTGCCATCACCCAATTGACCTCCATAGTTACTTCCCCAAGCCCAAACCGTGCCGTCATTTTTGAGCGCTAACGTATACGCTCCTGCCGTAGTAATATCTTTTACATTAGAAAGATTGCTGACTTGAACGGGAACGATGCTGTCGAGTGTAGTGCCGTCTCCTAATTGACCGCTGCCGTTCGCTCCCCAGGTCCAAACAGTGCCGTCTTGTCCGAGGGCCGCAGTATTGGCGTAACCAGCAGCGATTTTTGTGATGACAGGTGACGTTGAAGCAAAAACAATTGGATTCCCATTAGCAAACATACTCGTCGAAAAAACAATCGACAATATTACTATTTTCGCCAGTAATTGTTTCATGAATCTACAGTTCTTGACCGCCACTCCCATAAAGCGAATTACTTGAGAAACCATTGCTTTGCCCCTTTCCTTTATAAAATGGATAATAAACATGTTTTAAAATAGCCTCCTTTCGCAATTTGTCATTCCTACCCCTTAACATTTGGATGTTTTTTCATGAGTGAATCCAAATTGGCATTATGGGAGTCTACCTTAAATTATAAATAGTTCATCTTTCCAATCACTCTCAACTCACTTGCCAGACACTTACCAATTTCTTTCCGGATGAAATGAAATCAATCGTTTGGAAGCGATTTTTAATTTTTAAAAGCATATAAATTCATTGCTAAATCTAAAAAGAAAATTATGCAAACTCATATGTAACAAGGATTTTCCCCTTCTGACATCGAATGATTCAGAGATGTCAAAAAGGTGGTGTAACTGTGCATGCAGAAGATTTATTTGGGCCAAAAGGAGAAGAATGGTTAAAAGCTCACCTTGGCGAACCGTGGACTGCTGAAATGGATGAATATATACGAGATGTTTGGAAAAAACAGGAAACATGGTTGTTGAAATGTCAACCTGAAATCGCTTTTTTGTTGCTGTTGCGGCAATATGTCTGGAGGGACATGGATGGACTGGAAGCGCGTGTCCGCAAGCTCATTCAGGAATTTGCAGTGTATGGAGAGTATGGACGTTTAACGGGATCGATTCTGCTTTTGGCCCTCGTTCAGTTGGAGCAGCGTGGATGGAATTCGGAGACAGATGCGCTTTGTTTGCAAATTGAGCAAGAACAATTGGCTTTGGAGTCATACGAATCTGTTTTGCGCATGTTTTTATTGGCACAAACTGCAGTCATTCGAGGCGATGAAACGACTGCAAATTTATTATATAAGGAATTGCTGGATATTCAATATTTCAATGATTCATCAATTGGATGGTTATTTGTAAGAATTTATGAAAAAACGTTTTTGTTTCTGATGCGATATACGGGACATCCTCTCTGGTTGCGTTGGCATGCTGTTGCAGAGCATTGGTGCCAAACGTTTTCGAATAGCCCATTAACGGAACGATTAAATCCTTTACTCGCATTAAACAGGGATAAACAAATGGTTTTAAGTTCGTCCAAAAAATACGAAATATTCGAAATTTTGCCTGTGGATCTCTTGAAAGAAAATTGTGTGGACAACGAGTGTGTTGTTATTCAATTTATTCGGAAAGCCAAACTGTCAAAATCGTTGCAGGACATTGAAAGCGCACGAATCGCTGCTCAAACTTACGGAGATCCGTTTTGGATCCAAACGGCCTGTGATATTGCACGGGTCAATTCATCAAAACATAACGGTTTTGAGCAAGAAGATTTAAATACCGAAATAAAGGAACCTGGTCTTTTTTATACTTTCTTTGGTATTTTTCAGGGATATTTAAAAGATGGAAATGTTCTATTCCCAAAATCGTTTCGCAGAAAAAAGGTCAAACAGTTTTTGGCTTATCTTTTGCTGCAGCCAGACTATCGGGTAATGAAAGAAAAAGTGAATGAATCTTTTTTTGCGAAAGACGAATCAGATCATAACCCAAACTACCTTCATGTAATGCTGCATCGCCTGCGGAACATTTTTTATACACAGACAGGAATACCCGATGGCTGGGTATGGATCCATGATGGAATGATCGAATTAAATATCCAACGCATAATAAATGTGGATGTGCAAGAGTTTTTGAAACTGGCGTCCGTTGGGCACCATTTGTGGCATGAGGATCAAGTCGAGGCGATACGATTATACCGCAAAGCGACCGGGATGTTTCGACCGGAAGTCGCGCCAGAATTTGAATATGAAGAATGGATGATCGCAAGCCAATTCAATCTCAAAAATGAACAGCAAAAAATGTTAAAACGTTTAAGCGGTTATGCACAGAAAATAGGAAGTCCTGAGCAAGAGATCTACTACTGTGAAGAACTGCTTAAGCTCGATCCAATAGATTTTCAGACACTGTATCAATTGTACAAAGGATATGAATATTTGGGTGAACACAAGAAAATTTCAGATTTATATGAATATTATAAGCAGTTAATGTCTGTAGACAATGAAGAATTGCCGGAGTGGATGACAACCGTAAAAAATGCTTTGAAGGAACACCAAATATAGAATCGCTTTTAACAGAAAGGGAAATTGCTTCGTATGAAGAAAAAAATTGATTGGAGATATTTGATCTTTTTATGTGCTTTTCAAGGATGGGTTCTCACCAATCCATTATTCGGAAAAATACTTGCGACATTTGCTGCAGCGAACGGAATTAACCCGCTGTCACTGATTTATCCCTTTCTGCTTGTATACTCATTATCTTTTGTATTCTGGGGAATTTTGCTTGCAAAAGTTACACTTTCCACACGGATTCAAACAACCTTGCTGGCTTTCATTCTCATTCTTATCATCGGATTCAATCTTTCCTGTTTATGGGTGCTGCCAAAATATTGGAAGTGGATTTTTTCTCTGGAAGGATTGTTGTCATCCTACCCCTCATTTCTATGGTTAAATTTGATTCGGCAACGGGTAAGTCCCCGTTCGATCGGATGGAATTTAGGTGTGACAGGTTTTTTTGTTGAAGCAATGCTTTATATCGTCAACATACTAAGTAATAATTTTCAACCTCGACTAGCTTTCCTACTATTTCAAGGTCTAATTTTGGTTGCTTTTGTATGCTTTATCTCTTCCCCGCAAAGTTTTGTAGTTTCACAAGCATCGATAAAGCCAAATCGTTTCACAAAAAAAGACAATACAGCCATGTTTGTTGTACTGCTTTTTATTTATATTATCTACCTCGAGGGTGGATTGATGTATCAAGTCATCGATCCATATCTGGAGCGATTCCCAACATTCTTTCTCTATTATTCCCCCCTTCCGTATACGATTGCAATGCCACTCATCGGATTGCTGGGAGATAATAAAGGATTTCGCCCCATAACATTATATGGTCTCGTATTATTAGGTGGAGCCTATGCCATCTTCGCACTCTCCCATTCTTTCCCTGCTGCAGTCATCGGTGCTACCGCAGTCCACCTTTCGTTTGCATTTCTCGATTTTTTTGTGTTGTTCGTATTAGCAAAACGGGAAACGAGATGGAATACAATGCTCGGCATTGGTATCGGCTTATGTGTTTATAATGGTTCCATTCTCTCCGGATCATGGTTCAGCCAGATGTTTCTTAAATTTAGTGGTGATAAATCGCCGCTCGTGATTTATTTATTCGCCATTCTTCTCATCTTTCTTTCTTTTTTATGTGTGGACTGGGTGAATCGGAGGGAAATTCAAATGAATTCAGACGAACAAGAAATGGGCAAGGAGCTACAAGCGGCACAGCAAGTGCAAATGGGAATGTTTCCGAAAATACAGGAGTTCCCTGAGAGTCTGGATATTTCCGTGTGCCTGAATGGAGTGAAACAGGTAGGGGGGGATTTTTATGATGTAATTCCATTAAGTCCCACCCGCCATCTGCTCGTCATCGGCGACATTATGGGGCACGGTCTGGCATCTGCTTTGCTGGTGTCCTCTTTGCTGTCCAATATTCGTTTGGAGTCACAATCAGAAGTTTCCCCGAAAGAAATTTTGCAAAAAGTAAACCGCTATTTTATTCGCGATGTTCGCTCTTCTTTATTCGTCACAATCGGTCTTGCCCTTGTCGATCAAAGCCATCAAACAATTACGTACGCTGGTGCAGGACACCCATTTCCTTATTTGATAAAAAAATCAGGGGTACAGGAAATCGAATTACCTTCGATTCCGTTGGGGGTGGATGCGCAGACGGTTTTTGAACAGGTGACAGTCCCCATGCAGCCAAATGATATTTTAGTATTATATACGGATGGTTTAATTGAAGGGGAAAATGCAGCAGATGAAATATTTGGATTTGAGCGGTTTTCCAAACTTTTGCAAACAATTAATCCGCTGCATTCCTTGGACAAGTCCAGTCATGCGATAGTGGAAACGATTCAGTCGTTTTGCAGTGAAACGATAAAAGATGATAGTACGCTATTTATGATGCGTTTTCGACAGATATAAAAATGGTTAAGACTGTCTATGTCAACCAATGCTTAAGGAGGAGAAACGATATGCAGCACGAACACACACGTGTTTATGGGACATTTCCAAGTCAATTAGGCACGGAAAAATCAGTTCTTATTATGGCTGAACGTTTTCTGACTCCCTATCATTTCCCCATCTTCTAATGGTCAGGTGAGCATTCCCGGATATCAAAAGTCTCACCGATTGATCTAATCGACTGGGAAGTTCTACGTTCCCCTATTAAGTTGACAGTTCTAGAATCGACTAACAAATTACCAGACGGGCTTGATACCATCATCATAGAGAGAACTGATTCGTATGGCATTTCTGCCCTACTCCAAGGCTTCGTTGATATAAAGGAAGCCAACGCCTGGAGGCAACGTCAGGATGCTTTTCTAGCCGGAGAGACAGGACATAGTTTTGGAATTTCAGGAATATGTGAAACAGGATTTACTGCCACACTTCACAATGTTTTACTAACTGGGCAACATACACTTCGCGGTGATGGTCAACTTTCCGTTACATTGCATGTACCGTTGATCGTTCTGTTCCATGATGGCCTGAAATGCCACTAGATAAACCTATATCAATTAGATGAAGTCAGTCGCTGACAGCCCGTAGTCCGTTTCCTCTCGGTTTGCGGACTTTCCTCTCCTCACGGGACATCACCCAGCAAAAAAATTCGCCGTTACTTGTGGTAGGGTTCACCGTAACTGGTCAAACGGCGAATTTTATTTTCAAGACCAATCCCTCCTATTTTGCTTATTTTTATTGTAAAATTGAGATAGAAAATTCAAAGGAGGCGATCGGTATGTTTTGGGAAGAAGTCCGTCAGCTATATCCTAATCAATTTGTGTTAGTACAAGCTTTAAAGTCTCGTGTAGAAGATAACAAAAAATATGTTGATGAGGTAGCTGTAATTCGCCCAATTCCCGATGAAAAAGAAGCTACCAAGGTTCTGGTTAGGTCTAAAGGAGATACTTTTGTTTACCATACATCCAAGCTTGAGATTGCTATGCCCATTGTTTTTAAACCTATTTATAGAGGTTTTAAACAATAATGAATATAAATTTAAATTTAACTAACCACTTTTTACATGCCTCTTTAACCATCACTTTTCAGGGAAGAACTGAAACCATTGATCGATTAGTAATAGATAACTGGTGCAGCCCAATCTTTGATTTCTTCGGACTCAGTCTTTGAACTAGGAATTTATGCAACTGATTGTGAAATTACTACGATGTATGGTATAGGTGGAGAGGATCATGCTTTTAGAAAAGCCGTAGACAAAATTCAGTTCGACACGTTTGAAGCGGATCAATTTTACTTAGATTTTGGTTACTTCGAAGAATTATATGGAATTAACGGTATTATTGGGTTGGACATTCTTCTCTCAGGAAATTTCGTTATTGATTTAAAGGGTATGGAAGTTTACCAAAAATAAATCAGTGACCCCTCGTCTAGACCATTATGTATTGCTTTTATAATTGCTAGTTGTAGCAATACTAGTTCCCCCTGAACACGACTCCTTATACTGGCCTAATCAGCATGCTGGATGAGCCGTGCGAGGCCACTATGGATTCCGTTCATTTATTTCCTTTTCTTTTTCTTCTTGTTCATTGGGGTTGGGTATGATAGCTCTGGCTTAAAATACTTGTCCAACGTACGAATTCCTCTAGGCATTTCTTTCCTTCTTTCACCCATGTACATTTCGGCAACCGGAAAGAAGGACTCCACTTTGTCTGGGATCATGTCCAATTCAACCCGTGCCTCTTCTTCTTGGATATTTACCGGAACCTCCCCTTCCCTTGCAGCCGCCATTTCAAATTCCCCCATCTGATCGAGAATTTGTCCCAATGAGAAATGGGATTCCGCCTGAGTTGGATCCAAACGAACCGATTGTTCAAAAGCCACGGTAGCCAGCTCCGGTCTTCCGCCCTTATTATATAGATTTCCAAGCTTGTTCCAGTGAAGACTGTCCTCCTGCGTTTGAATTTTCTTAAGCAGATATTCTTCAGCGTCGGTGGCAAAACGATGCCTGCTGCCGTCAAATAGGCTCAGTGGACCAAAGTGGAAACCTTGATTCTCCATTTTCACGGTACGCATAAGAAGCATAGTCGTCATTACAAACATAAAGTCGGTTGGAAACTCCCAATTCCCCGCTGAATGACAATGCCTGCAACGGAAATAACCGGTTGTCTGAATATACTCATCTATACTGACCCCTGATTTTTGCTTCCTTTTCACATCTTTATAGTACCTGTCGATATCAAAGGCAATCATTCCGATATCATATTTTCCTTTTCTCCCGCAATGATTGCAACGAAGCATTTTGAAATTTTCGGCTGTCAAAGGCCTTATGCGATCTATGTTCCTGATTACTTTTCTCATATATTGACTAGGAAGAGCAGCAATGTCAGTTGGATTCGGCTCCGGCTGTGACTCATTGGTTAAGACAAGCATCAATGATGGGCTGAATCCAGCAGCTACGTTTTTCAAAATAAATTTCCCCTTACTTATTATTCTTTCGACACAGAATCCTCTTTCCTATCTATAAATGAGCAAAAATACTTACAAATTTATACAACAAAAAAGTATAGACTGCCTCTAGGCCAGCTTTAATTGTTGCAAAACAGCTTCAATAGGTACTTGATTCTTTGCAGATTCATAAATCCATTGGACGTAGTCCACTTTTACTTGCTTTCGTACCATTATAAGTCCATCTCCAAATTTTGAAGGCTGACCTAAACCGATGGTGCAATATAAATGTGTCAGCGAAAGTAGTATCCAAAGTCGTTCTATTGCACGAATGGAACGAACTTGATATCCATCAAAACCTAGATTTTGTTTAGTTTGCCGAAAGAAAATCTCGATCGGCCAACGGCGACTATAATAATCAAGGATGGTTTGTGTCTCTAAGGATACATCTGTACACAGAAACGCATGTAATGCTTTCGAATTTTGAAACGCATCCAATGGCCAGCAAAGGAGTACCACCGCATTCTCAATGCCATTTAAAGCTCCTTCCTGAATCCGTGACAGCTTTTCAGTTAATGTTTTAGAAATGGATAAACACTCTAATTCTTGTCTGAACTATTGAAAATAGCATATGGTTTACTGGTTACTATGACTGTGAATCTTCTTCGACTTATTGCTTTTTGGGGCAAACTCGGATTTTGGCAATATCAAACTAAACCCTCTAAACTTATTTTTTTGAGAAGGCATTAGATATCTACGTGCTTGTCGTAAATCTCTTTACGAAGAAGCAGTCGTATACATTTGCTTGACCGTATGAAACCACGGACAGTAACAGCCAAATCGCAGTTTCCATTTACGAGCGTGTCGAACCAAGCGAGCTGCAAGATAAATCATGTTTTGAATGACCGTTCGAATCCGTCGGCGCTGAACAGACTTTTTGAGTGGCGAGAATGGTGTTTGCAAGCTTTGTTGGCCGATGATCCGTAGCAAATTATAGGCGAATACACCCGCATGCAGGATTACGTCATTCGTTTTAAATTTGCCTGCCGGCAGCCGTTCCATATCAAGATCTGTCTTGATTTCGCTGTGAAATTGCTCGCTAGTTCCGTGATCATGATACAATTCAATGACTTGCCAAGCGGAACAGGTAAGGGATGTCCAATAGGTATCGACTTCAATTTCCGGCACGAACAACACTTGTCCGTCTTTGGTGATCGTACGTTCCGTCACTTGAAATACGACACGAACCGACTGTTGCATTTCTTTCACGTAAAGGGAAGTCGAACCGATGTACACCTTTTTCCCTTCCCGTTGTTCACAGCAGATTCCTTTGGTTTGAGCGACCGTAAGCCACTCTTCGCGGGATTCCTTGCGTAAGTTGCGTTTGATAATGTAGTCTGCTTTTGTTTCTTCTGCATGGCACACGACAAGATTGTCCTTGCTGTCATTGCCCGAATCTAGGCGAACCAATAGAGGCTGTTCTGTGATCATGCGGGCATAGTGAATGCTCTGGCTTAGAAAGGCGGGTGTCCCATTTTGGCAATGTTGCTTGCCTTCCCGTAATTCGACGTTCATGTTGTATCCTTCCCGAGCCAGATAAGCGAAGATGGGTGCGTAACCATCAAACGCCTTGTACGTTCGGGAAGTGCCTTCCTTTTTGGTCTTGGAGTTGTCAAAGGGCGAAACATCTACATCAAGCGGAAGAAACTGTTGTTCTGTCCCATCGGGCAGTCGGATCATAATTGGAGTAAGGGGAACGTTGATGGTTTTCAATAACGTCGCCGACTCTTCCTTCAATATCGTTTGCCAATCCGCATCTTCCGATGCTCCCGCCATATCAAGACGCTGACGCAGTGTGGGACTGGAAGGAACCAATTTCAAGTCCAACGAGAGGGCAAAAAAATCATCTTCACGGAAAGGCTCGATGGCATCGAAGTCGTTCTTGCCTTGACAAAGCAGACCCAGATAGGAAGACATGATGTCGCCGTTGGAAATGTCAGGAGAACGAACTCCGTCGAGTTTCGTATGATCCAATCGTTGTGTCAATCGGGTTTGTGCAATCAATTGGCCTATGGCAGCAAGTCCCGAATGCGAAGTCAGGTATTCATTGGATTGTTCAAATTCAAAATGTACCGGCATATAATGGACACCCCTGTGGTGAAGTTTGTTTATGTAAGAAAAAAACTCGGTTTTCTCCATTATACGTATTAAATCTCTGTTATTCTATTGTTTTCATAAAAGTAATTTCACGGATTCAGGTCCTTCATATCGATACACCCAATAGGTAGATCCGTTTACGGTCACGAGGCAAACGTCCTGTTTGGTCACATACGATGCGAAGGTACTAATTGGAACTCGAATCCCTTTGGGATAGACAATGCGGTTTGTTTTGAGTGCACCAATTAAATGGTATCCTCGCTCTGCATAAGTATTCATAAGTTTTGGGCATGTATACCATGAATCGACCAATGCATATCCAGAATAAAGTGGAATCGGCATGGTTTTGGCCAAATCACAAGCGTCATCAATTTTGCTTTGGCTCGATTTATCATAACGGTGAATATCATGAATGAGAGAATGTTCTCCACATTGAACAATCGTAGCCTGAACTTGATGACCCCAAACGGTTTTTCCTTTTAAGTGGGAATGATGGTAGTCTGTTTGTTCGATTGGGTGTTTTGCCTGTGACGAAGGCTTTGTCTTCTCACTAACAGTATCATCATGAATCACAAAAATAGGCTGTTCTGTTTGTTTGGCATGAGACAAAACAAATGAAAGCGATTCTTGTTTTACAAGTCTTTGGATATACGATTCGTCCCAAACACCATCCGAGAGAAAGTGTCCAATGGATGTTCGATGACATGAACTCCATTCCGCTATATCTACCACTTTACCACGATACCCTTTAGCGGTAGCTGCAATAAAAAATTCTTGAATATGCCGCAAGGCAGGCTTTGAAACATATAAGGATAGCCTACGGCTTTTTAAGAAATTGATTATTGCTTCGTGGTTTGGTATGGTAGTATTATGAGACATTTGTGAATCCTCCAGGTATGGTTTTGTGTGGTAACTTAATCTTATACCACAGGAGAGGACAAATGTCTCTATTGTTTTTAATTGGTAAAGAAATGGAAGCGAATTTGCTCATTTATAGTAACAACAATGATTTTGAATTATTCTTTTTTTACTGGACAGTGAAAAGTTTTTGTCGAAAAATTGTTGGATATAGGAATAGCTAAGGAGAGTCTTCAACATGACTTGGTCAGTTCTCCTTTTCGCCCTCCTTCGCACCGTACGTGATTCTTTCGAATCATACGGCGCTCCATCATGACCTTCTACATGAGACGATTCAACTTTTCTCTGAAGGATAGAATCTTTTTCCAGATCTTCTTGCCTAACGAGGCATAATCCTCTTGGCTATGAATCTGTCTGTGGCAATGTTCATGTACCGCGGCTAAATTGTTGACTCGATTGACGGAAGCCTGCGGGAGGTGAGGGTCAATATGGTGGATGTGTAGATTGAACGGTTGTAGTTCTTCGTCACAGACCCTGCATTTCCCTTTGTCCCGGTTATAAGCATAAGCTCGATTCAGGAAGTATTCGAAGTTGTATCTCTTGTCGGTCGCGCCTTTGCTGATGATTTTAGAAAAGTGCAGAGATAACAGCTCATCTGCCCGTGCCCGCAAGGGTGTCTTTCCTGTTCGTTCCCGATACAGCTTTCGACCTTCTATCGTGAAGGGGGATTCCTCCGGATTCTTGAGTTGCGTTTTCTTCCACTTACAAAATGCCAACGAAGTGATGCCGATATTCGCATGCTTGTACGTTACGGCTGGAATGCCCATTGTATAATCTGCGTGGACACTTGCGAGATTGTTCACTTCGTTGGCGGGAAGCCAAATGCCGCCGTATTTGTCCAATACCCTCTTTGCTTTCCATTTCAGGTTGTATGCATATTTGCTCAAGATGATGTTGACCCACGTGGTGCATTGATAATATTGGATGATTCCCCTGATCGTTGCGTTGACGACATTGATTTCATGGATGAGAGCTTCTTTGTTCTTGCAGCGTTTCAGGGTATTCAATTTCTGGTGGAGTTCCCTCGCTTTGCTTTTCAGCCGAGTTCGGTCGGGCATGGTTCGCGTCACATAGCCGGTTCGTGATTTGCCTTTGATCATCTTGCATTCACAGCCGAGGAAATGGATCGGCTTCTCTCGGACGTTGGTGATGACTGTCTTCTCTACCGATAATGCCAGTTTGAGATTCGATCGTAAGTAATTGCTGATTCGTTGTTTCCATTTCTCCGCATTCCGTTTGGTGTCGGTCGCGAGTATCCAGTCATCGGCGTAGCGAACGAGATAAGCAGGCTTGAGGCGGCTCCTTTTCTTGAGGGCTTCCTGCTGAGTGCTTGGCGTTGCATACGTCTGTTTGGTTTTCTTGTTTTCCCATTCCCGGGTCACCCACTGATCGAACGAGTGGAGATACACGTTGGCAAGTAGCGGTGAGATGATGCCCCCCTGTACCGTTCCCAGCGGGTTGATCTGAATTTCATCCATGATTCCCGTTTTGAGCATCGCTTTGATGATCATAAGCACTCGTTGATCGCGTATTCCCATGCCGTATAATTGTTTACACAGTTTGTTGTGGTTGACGCAATCGAAGAATTTGGAAATATCTCCTTCTACGATCCAGGGGTATCCCGTGACATAGAGGATTCGCGTCGTTCTTTCCAGTGCCATATGCGCATCCCGCATCGGGCGGAATCCGTAAGAATGCTTAAAGAATTGCGCTTCCATGATCGGTTCCAGAATGATTCTTACACATTCCTGTACGATGCGGTCGATGATGGCGGGCACGGTCAGTGCAAATTACACAATCATTCAGTCAGTCTTTGGGATTTCTAACAATTACCCACCCTTTCCACCCCCTTCACGATCAATCGTTTCAAATTTTAAAAGTGAAAGAAGTAAATGGAACCCGCATGTACTCCATTCATACCGATTCGGGTATTGTTTGTATCCCTGAATCCTGGACCGATCGTCACTTGCCTTCGATTCAGGCTATTTCCCGTGCTCCTAACTCCCCACTTTACCTAGGGACTCTAAAAGAATTAATTGATTTCATTAAGAGAAAGGATGATCTCCAAACTCGTAAGAATATTATGATTGACAACTTGTCCCATATGGAGGTATTTTCTTAATATGAATACTACTGATAAGAAATCAAGACCCTATCGTCAAGAATCGACTGAACAACTATTAACTCGTAGTCAACAAATAGTAGAGTCCTTATTTGATCCTAGCCAGATCCTTCGCGGTTCTCTTATCACACGCAACATCAAATGTGGTAAATCGGCCTGTCGCTGTTCCACCGGTGAAGGCCATCCTAGTTTCTACCTATCTACTATCCATCAGGGACGCACCCGACTCGATTATGTCCCGGCTTCCTGGGAGCCATGGGTACGTGAAAGATTAGACAATTATCATATCTTGCAGGAACTTATCGTAGAACTGACAGAAATCAACCTAGAGCTTTTACGCCGTCGTGAAAAAAGCGAGTTCCTGCAGAAATAATTCTGGAGGGGATTGTATGTCTAGTTCTGCTTTAGCTGCTTTAGTGGGTAACGACAGCAACAAGGTAGAAGAATTCGTTTCTGTGTTCGCGAATATGCTGAGCTCATTCATAGCGGCATGGCATGGGGAGGAGGAAATAGCAAATGAATCAGACGATATCGTCCATGAAAGTACATCCACAACACCTGGATCGGAAAGCACTGATCTACATTCGCCAGTCGACCTTAGCTCAAGTCCGATTTCACAGGGAGAGCACGGAGCGACAGTATGCCCTTCAGGAGAAGGCTCTGAGTCTGGGGTGGACACAGGATCAAATTCAACTGATCGACGAGGATTTAGGTTTATCCGGTGGGCAAGGTTCCAAAAGGCAAGGATTTCAACGACTTGTAGCCCAGGTCTCACTCGGGGAAGTAGGTGCGATTTTTGGTCTCGAAGTTTCTCGCCTGGCTCGTTCTTCCGCAGACTTATTGCGCCTACTCGAACTGTGCAGTATATTCGACACCATCGTAGTGGATGAAGACGGCATCTATGACTTGAGTGATTTCAATGATCGTCTCATTTTGGGTTTTAAGGGTACGATGAGTGAAGCAGAGTTACACTTTTTGCGCTCACGTCTCATTGGTGGGAAGAAGAATAAAGCCCATAAAGGAGAGCTGCGCTTTCCCTTACCCGTAGGCTATTGTCACGATGTGGACGGCAACACCGTGATTGACCCGGATGAGGAGGTACAGAATGCCGTGCGTCATATCTTTACTGCCTTTCGGGCAACAGGCAGTGCGTATGGTGTGGTTCAGTTTTTTTCGCAAAACCATCTTCGTTTTCCGAAAAGAGCATACGGTGGTGTTTGGGCAGGAAAGCTTATCTGGGGTACGTTAACCCACGGTCGTGTATTGGGGATACTCTATAACCCTGCTTATACGGGCGCTTATGTGTTTGGTCGCTACAAGGATCGAAAACAATTGGATGAGCAGGGCTTGTTTGTTCATCGCATCGTTCGTTTACCCAAAGACCAATGGGAGGTGCTTATTCACGACCATCATCCTGGGTATATTTCATGGTCAGAGTACGAAGAAAATCTCAAACAACTGCAGCAAAATCGAACAAACGCAGAAGTGAGTGGTCCAGCGAGGGAAGGGATTGCCCTACTTCAGGGAATCATCGTGTGCGGAAAGTGCGGTCGCCGCATGTCTGTTCGTTATACAGGAAATGGCGGGATCGCTCCACGGTATGAATGTAAAGCAAGATGGGAAAATGGCGATCGTGCCACTTGTTCTTCCCTTCGCTCTGAACCGGTAGATCAAGCCATTGCCGCCAGAGTTCTAGAGGCTGTACAACCTGCTCAACTTGAACTCGCCTTACGCTCATTCGACAAGGTTCTAAGCGAAGAAGATAAAGTGGAAACAAGTTGGAAACTTTCCTTGGAAAGAGCCCAGTATGAGGTGGATCGTGCACAACGCCAGTACGACCTTGCTGAACCGGAAAACCGATTAGTGACACGTGCCCTGGAAGCGAGGTGGAATGAAAAAATGGCGACACTCAACCAAATTCGTGAAGAATACGAGCATTACTGCTCAAGTCGTGCATGGCGACCGACAGAGCAAGATAAGCAAGATATTCTATCTTTAGCGGAAAACTTGCCACGTATTTGGCGTGCGACAACAACCGAGATAAAGGACCGTAAAAGAATCCTACGTCTATTAATCGAGGATGTCACTGTTTTTTGTGAGCCTGGTCAAGCGGATATTCGTTTAGGGATCCGCTGGCGCAATCAATGCCATGAGGTTGTTCACACGACCAAGCCCTTGCCGCATCACTTGGCGCGCAAGCATTCGATGGAGACGATTGATCGTATTCGAGAATTAGCCCGCGATATGACAGACACTCAAATTGCAGCACATTTCAACCAATCCGGATACCGAACTCCTGAAGGTAAGCCATTTACCACTGACTCTATTCAGTGGCTACGATATCGCTACCGCATTCCTGGGCCTTCAAAACAAAGCAATGAATGGACCGTAAAAGAAGTAGCTCTTCACTTTGGTGTAAGCACTCATGTGGTCTATTATTGGCTGAATAAAGGTTTATTAAAGGCAACCAAAATAGCACCGGGATGGCCATGGAAAATTAAACTTGATGAACACACTAAGAGGACTCTGTCGGATTGGATTTCTCATTCAGGCCATATTTCAAAACGTTCAAAAACATAAGATTTACATACCCTAATTCTTTTTTCACTACAAATCCAAAACATATTTGAGGAGTGTGCAGTATGAATAAACCGTCGGAATCCCCAGCGGGCGTTTCTCCGATTTTCCGGGTTTCGGGATATACTTCCTCCGAATGGGATGCGGTTCGTGTCTGGTTAGGCTGGCTTGTACCCGTGCAATGATCTCGGGGTAGTCCTTTTCCAGAATATGCTCGCGCATCGTTTCCCCGTCGCTGCCCGGTGTTTCGCTGCCTTTGTTGCTCTTGATGTTATGAATGGCGGTGAGAATGGTTATTTCCGATTTCATGTATTCCAGCAGTCCTTTGAACCGGGGTTTTCCTCCCCGATTCAGGGCGGCTTTGGTTTCGATATACAGGAAATCCAGCAGATTTCTCAGATCGATTTCGGATGATAGATTCTTGTGTTCAGATAAGTTAGATGGTTGAGCCAAAGCATCACCCCCCTTGTAGAGGATTTTACTTTGGGTTGAGTCAGGTATGCGCAGCGGCTTCCCTAACGGTTGAATGATTCATGTAAAAAAAAAACTTCAGTCATGACTATGCCCCTTCGCTCGGGGTCGTTTTCTCCTCCTTCGCATATCGCTATGCGTAGTGACTAACGGCGACCAGTCATCACTACTACGGGCTGATGTCCCCTGAATGCGGCAGCCATTTCCTTCTGCTTAGAAGCATTAGAGTTCTCTCTCCTTGACATCCTCTTTCAGGGTTCCGCTGTTTCCTGTATTCTAGTCTTGTAGGATTCCCTTAGGTCTCTCTTATAGCCCGCCAGCCGTCCTTTTATCCAGGGTTGGGGGATGCAGGACTTCTATCCTTTATGGGATAGAGATCGTGGTCGGCATTTTCTATTACCGTCCCGATGACTGAGCCCCTTATCAGGGGCGTGCAACTTCATTTTGTTGTCACTGGTTCTTTCGAGCCGTACACTCAGAGATTCGTCGGTGTCGATGGACACATTCTAACCATAGAATTCCATGACCCCCCGTCTACTTTACTTGCCATCTCAGGCTCGTGTTTCGCCGTCCTCAGCGAGCTCTCATACGGGACAAGAGAGAACTTGACCGCATGTCGCGGGGCTTAGGGTAGGAACGCCAACCTTCGTTCTAAGCAGGTACTTCCCCTGCCTATTTGAATACAGAATTCGATTGCCGGAGGCAATCGCTCGCTTTTATTGAGCGTTTCCGCTCAGGTTGTAGCGAGAACAGCGCGCACAGAAAAATAACCCAATCAAGCGAAGGTATGATATCCTAAGGTTCTCACACCAGAAAGGAGATCAATCGCTGAAAGGGTTACATTCATTAGTTTACCCGATTCATTTGCGATTCGCCATACCATGCTAAAATATATCGATTCTATTTTGCATCACTTTCGTCCTTGCTTCTCCAGAGAAGCCGCTTACCACTGGTTTGTTGTTAGTATCATCGGTCTCATGTTGCGTTCCGATCATCTGGGTGTGACTTCCGTCATCCGGGATTTGTCTTTGCGTGCCCAATGCTACGAGAGCCTGATTCATTTTTTTCGTTCCTCCGCGTGGTCGCTAGAATCCCTTCGGATGACGTGGCTTCAAATCGTGAAACGAACGGCCCCACTTTCGTACGTCAACGGGATGGTCGTTCTTATAGGCGATGGGATGAAGCAGGCCAAGGAAGCCCGCCGGATGCCTGGCGTCAAGAAACTTCATCAGGAATCCGAGAATTCTTCCAAGGCACAGTACATCTTCGGACATCTTTTTGGTGCGATCGGCATTCTCATGGGAATGCCGCAGAAGTGGTTTTGTCTGCCCTTGTTCATGAACCTGCAAGATGGCGTAAAAACCATTTTCGGCTGGAGCAGCCCCTCTGAACGGCAGGATTCCCATGTGGTGCAGATGATGGATCAGGGCTTTGCGGCTGCCAAGGCATTCGGGAAAGCCTTGCTCCTGCTGGATCGTTATTTTCTGTCTGTTCCTGCGCTGAAGCTCTTGAATGAGTGGAACGCGACAGGAACAACTCGGATGCACATCGTTACGAAAGCCAAGTCGAATGCTGTGGCGTATGAGCATCCTTCCGCGACGAAGAAGGGACGAGGCCGTCCACGAAAAAAGGGAGCGGAAGTGAAACGGAAGTCCCTGTTCCAAAGCCGTGCGGATGCATTTCAAACGGCCCAAGTGACAATTTACGGCAAGGATGAAACGGTTCAATACCTGTGCCTGGATTTGCTGTGGGGACAGGGGCTGTACCAAGAGTTGCGTTTTGTCCTGGTCCAGCATAGCGACCAGTTGTCCATTCTGGTGAGCACCGACCTGACGCTGGAAGCAACGGACATCATCCGCTTATATGGATACCGTTTCAAGATTGAATGTACCTTCCGTGAAATGAAGCAGGTCATCGGTGGATTCAGTTACCATTTCTGGAGAAAGTCCATGCCGAAGATGAAACGGTATCGCAAGAAGGGAGAATCTCACCCGGTAGAACAGGTTATCGATGATAAGCAACGTACCCACATTCGGCAAACGGTGAAAGCGATTGAAGGATATGTCATGTGCAGTTGCATCGCCATGGGGCTGCTGCAACTGATCGCCGTCCGTTATTCGAGCCGGGTTCCAGGCTTGTTCTTTCGTTACCTGAGGACGCCTTCCAAGGCAGTCGTTTCAGAGGCAACGGAAATGGCTTATTTGCGTACGTCAATTTTTCGCCTGTTTGCTCGCAATCCGCAGTTATCCATAACGAAAATAATCCAATCCAAGCAGGAAACGCCTGAGATTGAAGTTGATTTACTCGCTTCATAATGCTATAAAACTTTTCACTGTCCAGTTTTTTACATATTGAGTTATAAAATTGTATAGGGCAAATTGGGGTGTTCTTATGGAACAGATTAAAATAGTGCGTGTAAATGAGATGCTTGGACAATACGTAGACAGACCTGTTTACATTGGTATGGTATTAAAACGGTATGATAAAGAACTTGAAAATGAAAGTAATCATATTGTAGTGGCACTGACAGCATTTATCGTATCCACTCAATTGGGTTGGAGTCCCTGGACTGACCCGATCGATTTTGACTATAAAGATTTTCGTATTGTTAGGTACCTAACCACAGCACAATCTCTTTTAAAGATGCTAGATCTATGGTGTGAAAGTAAATCTTATCGTGATGAATTAGGAATAGATTTATGGCACCCGGATAAAGAACTAAGGTGGTGGGATGAAATAACTGTCTCTCCCGGTAGTCCAATTTCAGAACGAGTAAACGGGTTGCCATGCAAAGTACTACGTACAAGAACTAAAACGAAGGGAGAGCGGTTGGAAGTAGTCCCTCTTGTTGCTGAGAATTTGCCCTATTTTCCAGATTTACAAGTAGCTCACGATATACTTATTATCGGAGAGACCTCATATTTGAGAAAAGGTCTAATACCTGGAACTGAATTGTTTATACTGGACGATACACCCAGAATTTCAAAGATTCATATTTGCAGTGAAGAAACAACTATTAGAATCGACGGGGTATTTCAGGCAATACATCTCGAATTAAAAATTTACGGGAACAACGGTTTCTGGCATTCCCAATCGGTTCATGAGCCGGGTGATTATCATGTAAGCTGGACCGGGATACCCGACGAGGTTATTTGGGTTTTAACTCATGGTAGTGAAGTGTTGCAAATGGAACAGTTTCACATTGGTCATCAGTCCGAACGAGGTAGAGTTACTGTATTGTCTACAACAGCGTCTATTGAAGCTTGGGTGGAATCTGGAGAAGGGCAAAACGTTGAGTTTAAAGAAAATCTAAACAAAAAAGACAATAAGGAATTTGTTGAGTCGGTTAGTGCGTTTACAAATACAAACGATGGAGTAATCTTAGTAGGTGTTTCTGATTCAGGGAAGATTCACGGAATTAGTAAAGAGCCCGAGTTAGAGTCTAAAATAACTAATTATAGTGGTCCCCAGAAACTAAACAACTCAGAAGGGACCGATTAAGCTACAATATGAGTATGAGAAAACATTATTCGGCATCATTCAAAGCAGAAGTCGTCTTGGAACTACTCAAAGAAGAAAAAACTATCGCTCAGATTTCATCTGAATACGGTGTGCACGTCACGATGCTCCACCGTTGGAAGAACACTGCCGTAGAGAATATGTCAAGCCTGTTTGAGGACGAAGGCAAGAAGAACGCCACCCTCAAGAAGGAGCATGAAAAAGAAACGTCTGAACTCTATGCGAAAATCGGTCGCTTAACCACGGAGGTTGAGTGGCTTAAAAAAAAATCTGGCATCAAACCGAACTAGAGATGATAGAGTTGCTATGGTCGATCACGATAGTGAGAAACTTTCTATTTCTAGGCAGGCAGAGTTACTCAGCCTGAATCGTTCGAGCCTTTACTACAACCCTGTGAGCGTCTCTGACGAGGAGATCCGTCTCCGGCGACGCATCGACGAGATATACACAGATCGGCCAGTCTCAGGAAGTCGTTACATTACGGCGATCCTGCGGCGAGAGGGCTGGGCCATCAACCGCAAGCGTGTCGTACGCTGCATGAGGGAAATGGGGATTGCCGGTGTGAGCCCTGGTCCGAATCTGAGTAAACGGAACCTGGCCCACAAGATTTATCCCTATCTGCTTAGAGGCGTTAAGGCCAGTCACCCCAATCATGTCTGGTCAATCGACATCACCTATATCCGCCTCAAGCGTGGATGGATGTATCTTGTCGCCGTGATTGACTTGTATTCCCGCTATATTGTGAGTTGGGAGTTGGACCAGACACTGGAGATCGACTTCGTGCTGAAGGCCACTCAGACGGCTTTGGGGCATGCGAAGCCAGAGATTTGGAACAGCGACCAAGGCAGTCATTTCACCAGTCCACAGTACACGGATATACTCAAGCAAGCTGGCGTCCGAATTAGCATGGACGGAAAGAATCGAGCTGTGGATAATATCTTTATTGAAAGATTTTGGCGAACGCTCAAGTACCAGGAAGTATACACAAAAGAATACGCCACACCACGGGAGGCGCGGGAATCAATCAGAAAATTCATATACAAGTACAATCACGAACGGCCACACCAATCGCTCAACTATCACACGCCTGCTGAGATTTACCTGGATGGCATGAAACCTGAGGATCCGATTCCTACTTCTTCTCGGCAAAATACATATTCAGGAAAGGAGATTGCTTAGCAACAAAGGGATAAAAGAAAACGAACAGGGGAAGCCGCTTCGCTCCTCCCCTCTGGCCTACGGCCATTCACCCCTCCCACTCCTCCTAAAAAGAGGATAGGGACAGGGAAAACTGGACTATAGCTTAGAGATTAAAAATTGTTGTCTTGACAAATGGGGCCATCATAGTAAACTTCCCATAATTAAAACCTCTCTTACCCCAACTTTTCACAATTTTTGCTCGATTTGAAGTAAAAACCGCTTTTTTATTGCCGAAAACCCTTGATTTTACTGGGTCCATTATTCAAAAACGTAAATGTAGTGACCTGATATATAAATAAATAATTTACTTTGTTTTCCTTTTTTGCTATACTTATAGATATGTTCATACGACAAACATCTACCAAACATAAAAAATCGAATACCACCTATATTAAACATCAATTGGTCGAGTCCTACCGTACTGACAAAGGGCCGCGTCAGCGGGTTATTATGGAATTGGGCACGCTTACGCTTCCAAAATCTTATTGGCGTAAACTGGCTGCTGAGTTGGAGTCTCGTTTAGCTGGGCAGGAGTCTCTCTTCGCTGCAGACGCCACTATTGTCGAAGCCGCCGATACGGCGATGAAACATTACCATTTCGTTCAAACGAAGGCGCAAGAAAAGCAACAACGGCACGAGCAACGCGAGTTAGTGACGGTGGATCTGCAAAGTGTCTCATCTTCTGAGCACCGCTCGCTAGGCCCAGAACTGGTGGCGCATGCCTTTTGGGAGCGTCTTGAACTGAATCAAATCCTTCAGGATTGCGGACTTTCTGCGAAACAGCAAGCCTTGGCTCAAGCCGTGGTCATCGGCCGACTCGTGGCACCTTCCAGTGATCTTGCATCTTGGAACTGGCTTCGTAACCAAACTGCCTTAGTGGAGCTGCTGCCTGTCGATCTCTCTAACATCTGCAAAAATGCCGTATACGAGATTGCAGATATTCTGCTTGCGCAAAAGGACAGGATAGAGAAGGCGCTCAGAAATCAGGAAGCCCTTTTATTTCCGAGCCAGACGACGTTGTTTTTGTACGATTTGACCAACACCTATTTCGGGGGCCAGTGCAAGAACAATACGCTGGCCAAACGGGGCAAGTCTAAAGAACAACGTGCCGACCGACCACTGGTGACGCTAGCGCTCGTGGTGGATCAACGCGGTTTTCCAATCTTCAGCCGTATTTATGGGGGCAACCAGTCTGAACCGCAAACATTGCCGGAAATTCTGGAGCACTTTCACATACCGGAAGAGCCGCATCTGTTTGCGCAGGAGCAGCCTACGATCGTCATGGATCGTGGGATTGCCACCAAAGAAACTATCCAGTTGCTCAAATCCTGCGGATATCCGTATCTGGTTGTCGAGCGTAGAGCTGTCGAGAAGGAGTATGTTCAGGAGTTCGAGCAGGTTAAAACTACGTTCGAACCCATTTGCCATGATAGTACCTCTGGTACGGTGTATGTCAAAAAGCTTCCGTGGGAAAATGGATCGAGAGTACTCTGCTTGAGTACAGGACGCGAACAGAAAGAACAAGCAATAGATGCGCTTAAAGAAGAGCGCTTTCTGCAGGATCTTGGCCGCTTACAGGCTTCTGTCGCAAAAGGGAATATTCAGCTTGCCGAAAAGGTCGGTGAGCGAGTAAGCCGACTGAAAGAACGGTATCCAAGCATCGCTTCTCACTATGACATCGTATTGCAACTGGATGATTCACGGAAGAAGGTAACAACTGTCACCTACTCCATGAAAGAAAGCCGCGCGAAGCGCCATACCCTGACGGGTTGTTACGTGATCGAAACGAGTCATCGGGACTTGGCGGCAACAGACATTTGGCGTCTATACACAACGCTCACACAAGTTGAGGAGGCGTTTCGTTCGATTAAGACGGATTTGGGCATGCGCCCAGTTTATCATCAGCAAAAGCGCAGGACGGAAGGTCATCTGTTTATTTCCGTTCTTGCGTATCACCTGCTCATTTGTATCGAGAAAACACTGATCGAACAAGACGATCAACGTCGCTGGTCAACGGTGTGTAAAGCATTATCTACTCATCAACGCAGTACGATCATTATCACAGATGATCAAGACCAGATTCACCACATTCGGGTTTCGAGTACGCCAGAGAGCGCTCATCAGGAAATCTATCGTTTACTCAATGTTAAGGATCCGCTCAAACGTAAACATAAGGTGGTAGCAAAAAGGTTGTAGTGACCGACAAAATTTTAAAAACACAATCAGATCAAGGCTTCGCGCGATTAAGTGAGGAAAGTTGGGCTAGGATACTTCCTCTCGTTGGTTATAGTGGTGCTTTAACCTTTGACAAGAGGCTCAAAGTATCTTTTTAATTTTTGAAAAAAATTTATAGATTTGATCACTTTGGAAGACGTGATAAACCTATGGAAAAAGCGTTTTCAAACAAGTTACTTTCTGTTTTCATGTTGAAAATACACACGGCATCGGCTGGGGTTTTCACGATGATTTGGCAAATTCTCACGCAGTTAAGGTGGATTTGATATTACTTTGCAGCTATCCGAGGGTTTGTTCTGCCAAAAAGATGCCCGGACTGTAGGGGGAAGAGATGGCTGGCGGAGATGGGGATCGATGCAGATTTGGCAGAAGAGGAGTAAATGAAGAGAGATGTCTTCCGTAGGGTAAACATGAGGCGATGGAATGAAAATGTATGGAGAGAGGGAAAAATGGTGGAGCCATGGGAAAGACGCGTAGCCGACATTTTGGGTATCGATATCAACAGGAAGCAGGCAGGGGAAATATCTGCCGGACTTCCGGAAGTTAGCATGGACAACTTGGAAAGATATCAACTTTACTTGAAGCACAATTTAAATTTTCCTTTTGAAGCAACTTTTGACCTTGAGACGGGTCCTTTTGAAACGACTAGCCATCGGGTAAAAGTCATTGGATTGGAGGATATGATCGATGATTTTTACGGGTTACTATGTACGGCTAAAGAGGGAAGGCGTAAAAGGATTGTTGCCGTGGCAGAACCTTTGGTTTTAGCTAAAACGGATCCGAATTATCAATTGATTGATGATTATTTGAGTTGGTTTTGCAATTATCGGTAATATATTGTAATCTAATTGACTAATCGTTGAATGATGATGCCCTATCAGTTTGTGTGGGCAGAGGCATACTCAGCTAAAGAAAGCTACATATAGCCCAGCGATGTATGGGGACTGTTCTTCTACGAAATGTAATAATAGAATAGGAACTATAAATGAGTAAATTAGCTTCCATTTTTCTTACAATTAAATAAAAAATAGAGACATTTGCTTCCTTCTATGGTATAGATAAGTCACCATAACAATATCACACCAGGAGCAATTCCTGTAATGAAGTAATTTAAGCTTTGAACGAAAAAAGCACCTCTTGTATACTAGGAAACGTTCGACGCAGAACAATACCTACATACGAAAAGAGGCGCTCACATGAAGTATAAGACGAAGCAGAAACAGAATCAACGGATTACAAGAATTACCGAGAACACATTGGTGGTTGGAGCTGACATCGCAAAGAAGATACACGTAGCTCGAGCTGTGGATTTCCGTGGAATTGAGCTTGGGAAGGACTGTGTGTTTCACAACGACCAGGAAGGGCTGACGAAGCTGGCAGCGTGGATGAAGGAGCTTGGCCGAATTCATGAGAAAACAGACATTATATTCGGCATTGAACCGACTGGACACTACTGGTTCCCGTTAGCGGCGTTTTTGAAGGAGCAAGGCATTCAGGTTGTTGTTGTCAATCCGCATCATGTGAACAAGAGCAAGGAGCTCGAGGACAACTCACAGACCAAAAGCGACTACAAGGATGCAAAAGTCATTGCCGACCTCATTCGGAATGGAAAGTACTCAGAACCTAACTTACCGACCAAGGAATACGCAGAATTACGCATTCTGATGAATCTTCGCGAGAAGGTCATGGTGAGCTTGATTCAAGTGAAAACACGGATCACAAACTGGTTTGACCGCTACTTTCCAGAGTATCCACAGGTATTTAAGGACTGGGAAGGGAAAGCGTCCCTCATGACCATGCGTCAGTTTCCAACTCCAGAGGAGATTGTCTCCGTAGGCGCCAGAGGCGTTCTCTCACATTGGAAGACGGAAATCAAGCGTGGGGTGGGCATTAAGAGAGCGGAGCAGCTCTATGCGACCGCAACGGCTTCCATCGGGCTTACCGAGGGACTGGCAGCGGCTCGAATCGAGCTGACTATCTTGCTGCAGCAGTACGATCTGTATGGCAAGCAGGAAGAAACCATTATGGCGCAAGTCTTGCAGATTCTTGAGAAGATCCCCGGAACTCGGCAGATGCTGAGCATCCCAGGGGTTGGTGTTCTGACCGTCGCCGGTTTCCTAGCGGAGGTTGGCGATCTCAACAACTATGATCACGGACAGCAAATCATCCGCTTGGCTGGACTGAATTTGACTGAGAATAGTTCTGGAAAACGGAAGGGGAAAACGGGGATCAGCAAGCGGGGTCGTTCTCGATTAAGAGGCATCTTGTTTCGCGCCATGCTACCGATGGTGGCCAAAAACGAAGAATTTAAAGAGCTGCACAAGTATTACACGACACGTAGTCAGAATCCGTTAAAAAAGAAGCAGTCGATCATCGCCTTATGTGGAAAACTGGTTCGCGTACTTTATACATTGGGGACAAAGCAGAAAGAGTATAACGCAAACGATGTACTGGGGCCAGTCCGACAAGCCCAGCTACAACAAAGTGCAGCATAAAATAAAAAATAGAACACGTATCAACAGCTTAGTATCTGGTTTTTAATAAATGAAATATCCACAACTGGATATTTCACAAATTCAACATTATCAACAAACTGAAAACTCGATTATTCAGATGTGCACAACTTTGACAACGGAAGCACCGGAGAAGCCGAAGGATTTTATCCATAAGGGCAACGACCCAGTCGAGGAGCAAGAATCGGCCTCCACCCCTTGAGAGGTAGAACGAAGGAATGTAAGGGCATAGACCCAGCGTGACATGGGAGGGTAAACCCCGAGGGAGAACGTGGAGATCCACTGTGCGATCATACCATTTTATCCACAGTTTGGAAATCAAGACTTTCAAGCCCTATTCCTGCCACCGGCTCTTACAGAAAAAAATGTATTGAATTCAATTTTCATCCAATATCCTCAAGGTGTCAAAGTTGTAAAACTAAGAATGAGCGAGAAAACAGGAGAAAACATTACTTTATAGTGGGAGGAAACAATGTCTTATACAGCTATCCTACCAGAGCACGAAGCAATAATCAATTTCTTAAAAAGCCGTAGGCTATCCTTATATGTTTCAAAGCCTGCCTTGCGGCATATTCAAGAATTTTTTATTGCAGCTACCGCGAAAGGGTATCGTGGTAAAGTGGTAGATATAGCGGAATGGAGTTCCTGTCATCGAACATCCATTGGACACTTTCTCTCGGATGGAGTTTGGGACGAATCGTATATCCAAAGACTTGTAAAAAAAGAATCACTTTCCTTTGTTTTGTCTCATGGCAAGCATACCGAACAGCCTATTTTTGTGATTCATGATGATACGGTTAGTAAGAAGACAAAGCCTTCGTCACAGGCAAAACACCCAATCGAACAAACAGACGATCATCATTCCCACTTAAAAGGAAAAACCGTTTGGGGCCATCAAGTTCAGGCTACGATTGTTCAATGTGGAGAACATTCTCTCATTCATGATATTCACCGTTATGATAAATCAAGCCAAAGTAAAATGGATGATGCTTGTGATTTGGCAAAATCCATGCCGATTCCACCACATTCCGGTTATGCATTGGTCGATTCATGGTATACATGCCCGAAACTTATCAATGCTTACGCAGAGCGAGGATACCATCTGATTGGTGCACTCAAAACAAACCGCATTGTCTATCCTAAAGGGATTCGAGTTCCAATTAGCACCTTCGCATCGTATGTGACCAAACAGGACGTTTGCCTCGTGACCGTAAACGGATCTGCCTATTGGGTGTATCGATATGAAGGAGCTTTAAATAGCATTGAGAATGCAGTGGTCCTCCTTTGCTGGTCATTGGATGCGTTTCAAAATCCAAAAGCATTACATGCGTTTCTGTGTACAGATGTATCCTTAGAGACACAAACAATCCTTGATTATTATAGTCACCGTTGGCCGATTGAGATTTTCTTTCGGCAAACGAAACAAAATCTAGGTTTTGATGGATATCAAGTTCGTTCCATTCGTGCAATCGAACGACTTTGGATACTCCTTTCATTTACACATTTATATTGCACGATCGGTTTAGGTCAGCCTTCAAAATTTGGCGATGGACTTATAATGGTACGAAAGCAAGTAAAAGTGGACTACGTCCAATGGATTTATGAATCTGCAAAGAATCAAGTACCTATTGAAACCGTTTTGCAACATTTAAAACTGGCCTAACGGCAGTCTATACTTTTTTATTGTATAAATTTGTAAGCGTTTTTGCTCGTTTATAGTTACTTTAATAGAAATAGCTGCGACTATTGACGGCACAAGTGGTGGAGATTTCTCAAGAGAAACAAAATCTGCAGCTTTTATCCGCGAAGCGATTTCTGGAATCCCTAAGTGCGCTCTGTGTGGAGGATATCTTCACAAGAACTCTATATCCATAGACCATGTGGTAAGACGCCAAGATGGGGGGACTAATGCGGCTGATAATGCTCAACTCGCACACCCTTATTGTAACTCTTCTATAAAAAATTGAATTAAAAACTCTGGCTCTACCTGTCACGTAGGGCCTTCTAGTGATAACATGTTAGAAGAAATTGATCGCCTCTAGGTAGTTTTATGCTATATCTCCGCCCCTCCATCGCCTTTTTGACGGGACTTTTTCCTTCTGTGTGGCTCAAAGGGAAGCCCCAGCCAACCGAGCCGTTTCAAGCCCTTCTCTCGCTTCCCCAGCAAAAAAATTCGCCGTTACTTGTGATACGGTTCACCGTATTGTACCTAAGTGAGGTTTATTTTTTTATGGCCTCAGACAAATCTGATAAAAACTCTTCGATTTGATTTAAGTTCTCTTTTTCCCATAAATCATAAAATATATCAACTACTGTGCTGAAATCCTTATGCGTTTTATTTGCAAGTTCTATTAACCAATCATGATATTCTATTCCTTGAACTTTAGCTAATAGTATTCTTAATTCATGCTCACCAAGGCTTAATTTTAAACTTAGCTCATTAAAGTAGATTCTTGTTAATTTTTGAAACTGCTCTTCTAGACTAATCTCTCCAGGCAAAAAAACGTAACCCCAATTTAAATTGCTAAATTGTATCTTCCCACTATTTTTAACATCACCGTCATAAACTCCTATTATTTTATAATCCATTTGCTTTAATCTAGGAATACTTATTATTTTTGTTATATCTGAGTATCCACTAGTTTTTTCCAACCTGAAGTATTTTAGAAAGTATAGTGCATGTCTCTTACAAATACTCTTAAAGAATTCCAAAGCTAAAGCATCTTCAAAAATGAAAATACCTTTTCTATTTATATCTAATCCTAAATCTTGTAATATATCTTCCTTATATTCTGGATTAACTACATCTACAGAATTTAAGTAATTCTGTAGAATGACCATTCTATCCTGACTAATATTTTGTAGTATAAATGGAGAATGTGTAACCAATATTACTGAAAACCTATGTTCATTCATCTTATCAGCAATAAAATTCATTAGATTTATTTGTGAGTTAACACTAATAAACACCTCAGGTTCCTCAATTAAGATTATTCCGCTCTTGGTAATTCTTTTAAATAACCAATACACGTAAAACAGAAAATGTTCTCCAGTTCCCATTTTTAAACTGTCATATTCTAAACCATTACATAAGATCTGAAAATAAGGCACAGTTACATTATCCTCTATCTCAATTTCTCTTAATACGACAGAATCATAAGTTTTACCCACCAAATAATTTAATTGTCTTAAGTCGCTTTCATCGAAGATATTATCATCATACTGCTCAATTAACTCGTTGAAATTTGGTTGACTTATAAATTTATTTATTTCAATAAGTTTCATGTAATCAATTTCTTCTAGTAATACTTCATCAGAAATTACATCTATTAATCTACACCCATCTTCATTTTTTATAAGAATATCTTTATTACCTTCTTTTAAATTGCCTTGAATTTCAATACCTTGAATTTTTATTTTATCTTGTTCCCTAATATTTATACCTAAAATATCTTTAATAGCGGTAAATACTGTAGACTTTCCTACACCATTTAAACCACAAATTGCAAAAATCCCCTTTTTAAAATTTATTGGCTCATTAATCCCTAATATTCCATTTAAATTCAAACTTTCTATATAGTATTTATAGCTATTTCTTTCAATTTTTCTCCATATATCAGGGATTTTAGCTGAACGTATCATTTTTTAATAGTTCCTCCCCAATTTAAATTACTTGTAATTATTTCAAGTGTACGACTCATACTATCTATGTTATTTGATAAATATTTTGATAGAGTTGGATTAAAATTTTCATTAGATGAATATACCAATAAATATATTTCTAAAATAATATCTCTATAAATAATTGAAAGTGCATCAGTACTACCCATACTAGCTCTTTGATTAAATATTAAAAACATCTGATTTAAATAATTATTGTCTCGAAACAAAGGTATAATTTTTTCAAAACCAAGTACTATTCCAGATACTTTACCTTTAACATATTCCCTTGAAAATTCAAATGTGTAAATTAATTCTGCCATCAAATCTTTATTTATATTCTCTTTATTTCTATATGTAAAAATTAACCAACTATATAAAGTCGCTTTATTAATATTTAATTTATTAAAAATAAATTTATCTTGACCTAATTTCGAACTCTCTATAAAGAAGATTAGTGTTTTTTGGACTTCATCAATAATTTCTTCAGCAAATGGCTCATTATTTCTATATTTTTCTGAAATATTATTAGAGGTAATTTTTTTCTTTAAGTTGCCCTCTTCAAGTGTGTAGCAAAACTTTGAAATTATATCATCATAGGCCATTCTTGAATTTGAGAATCCAATAGTTTCTCTATTTGCTCCAAGTTCTTCAAAAAGATTCACAAGTTCCTTAATTTGATTTCGAGTATTACCTATATAGGAATTTCTTTGTTCCGCAGAAGTTAAAGTTGCGGGTTGGTTTAATCGATAAAATAATTCTGCAGGTTCTTCAGGTAAATACTCGGTTAATCTTATAATAGTTAAACTATATTTTTTGAATTTCCTTTGAATATTAAGATCTAGGTCTTTATAATACAATCTATCTAAATCACATATATTTTTATCAACTGGCTTTAATGTACCATCTATACTGAATTGGTTTTCAATAAAATCTCTTATAGCTACCAATCTTTGTTGTCCATCAAGAACTTCATCAATAAAATCAATATTTTCAATTAAATGTATTGGTGGTATTCTCCAACCTCTTAATATCGAATCAATTAATTTCTTTTTTTTGTTTACAGTCCAAACTTCACCTCTCTGAAATTCAGGGCTTAAATTCAAATCTTTCTCAATTATTCTTCTATAAATAGTCTCAATTTCTAATTCCGTAACTGTGCACTTCATAGAGATTCCCCCCTTTAATAATAATATTACAATTCGCTATATTTTTGGAATTTTTCTTATAACTCACATAACAAAAAATTGCTCAGAATCAAAATTATGACAATTTACCATCAAAAAACCTCACTTACTTATGGTAGGGTTCACCGCGCATAATCCGAAACGCCCGATAGATTTGCTCAATCAAGATACATCGCATCAACTGGTGTGGAAATGTAAATGCAGAAAAAGACAAAGGGGTGTTGGACCGCTTTGTCACGGAATCGTGCAGTCCAAGTGAACCACCGATAATAAACACGAGGCGTCCGTGGCCTTGTTGTGCAATCTTATCCATATGATCGGCAAAACTTTCCGATGTGAATGATTTGCCTTTGATTTCAAGTGTAATGATATAATCTCGATCTTTTACATGCGCCAAGATCCGTTCAGCCTCTTTCGCTTTTACTTGGTCCGCTTGGGCTTCGGACAGTTGTTCAGGGGCCGGTTCATCTGCTACTTCAATGATTTGAAGTTTGGCATAGGAATGCAGGCGTTTGGCGTATTCATCCCATGCCGATTTCCAATACTTCTCCTTTAGCTTGCCAACTGCTATGACTGCGATTTGCATAATAAATTTATTCACCTTATTTTAAAATTACAAATTGCCCAGGCAATATTTCTGCCCTATTTTAATGCCCAGTTAGTAGTTGTATCTTCCGCTATCCTGCTCGACATCTGGAATGATTCAATATTTTCAAACCACCAAAAACACCGGCTGATCAGCACAATATCTGCATGTGTCTGGCGGCTGCCAAGAAGTAAAAGAAACGGAATCCAATCGGTACAAATCAGGCGGTTGTTCCAATTCATTTACAAAATCCTCAATGCCCAATTCCAGGTGATTGCTGCATACCACTGTAACCGGAGTCTCGTGGCCACTTTCATGCAGTCTGCGATATATAGGAGTCCCCCCGCTGCTACCGATCATTTCTCCCTGATCCATGGAATCTTCTATGTTTTGTCCATTCGTTATTTTCCTTATAAAGTTACTCTCTTTGTCAATGCTTATCTCATTGAAATGACTCATGCTTTGATCAGAATTTTTCAAAATCCTCAACCCCCTTGCCTTCAATCCGTAAGAAATTCAAGGTGTGCTTAAACCAGCCAGAGTAACTTGGAGGTGGTATGAGTACAACATGCAAAGCGCGATCCCTTAAAAAACTCAATCAGCAAGGCAATCAGCACTATTTAAGCATCTGTATGTATACTCTGCCATCCTGCATTCGGTGACTCTTATCACGGATTCAGGCTTACTTCACTTTTCTAACCCTTCCTAACCATTTCATAGTATGCCACCAATTCATTTTACCATCATTTCACTATATCATAACCTCCGAGAAAAATAGAAATACGCTTTCTAATCATCTGTAATCATCTGTAATGGAATCATTTGTAATCATTCGTATCCATTCATTCCCGTTGCATTCGCAAGTACAAAAAAGACACGGGATTCGCCTGTACTATTCAACATCCGTGTCCAATTCTTGTTTATTTTACTTTCTTGTTTGTATTACGTTTCTGTTTTATTCAGTTTCTTGTCGCCTGTTTATTTCTCATTTATGAATCTGTTGGCTGCCGATTTTACGGTACAACATTGCCATTCCCTTGTCCGCCAAAATAACCTTGTGGCTGTGTTTTATTCAAACTGCTTAAAGAGATCAGCTTTACGGATATTTCTTTCTTTTCACCGTCGCGATAGACTGTCAATTTAACGGTATCGCCGATTTTATGTTTAAATAAAACGGTATGCAAAGTGGATGAGTCTGTAATCTTTTCCCCGTCCAAAGCCACAATTACATCTCCGCGCTGCAATCCTGACGCTTTTGCTTCCTTCGATTGTACCTGAATCACAAATACACCATAATCCACTGGCAACTGCGGAAGATATTCTGTAGGTACTTGTGAAACATCCCGCACGCCAATTCCCAGTGCCGGATAATTCACATGTCCGTATTTCATGATATCATCAATGATCGGACGCGCTTCATTAATAGGGATCGCAAACCCCATTCCTTCCACGCCCGCACTCGCAATCTTGGCGCTATTGATTCCGATCACCTGTCCTTCGATATTACATAACGCACCACCGCTATTTCCGGGGTTAATCGCAGCATCCGTCTGCAGAACGGTCTCCTGTCCAAGTACTTGACCCGTTTTCTCATCTTTCACAGGCATGGTACGGGATAGAGCACTAATCACCCCTTCCGTCACCGTTTGATTAAATTCATGACCGAGGGGGTTCCCAATCGCAATCGCCGGCTCCCCTACTTGTAACGAATCGGAATTTCCGAATGTGGCAACGCCTGTTACAAGAGAAGCAGGGATTTGCAAGACTGCCAAATCGCTGTATCGGTCCGTTCCGATGACTTTCGCTTTGGCCTTTTTGCCGTCAGGAAGCAAAACCTCGACGCTTGTAGCCCCTTCCACCACATGATTATTTGTAATGATATGCCCTTGTTTATCAAAAATAATTCCGGAGCCTTCACCTTGCTCCTGAACTTTTGAATTTTGTGTCCAAAAATCTGTTACACGTCCGTAATTGACAACCCCGACAATGGCCGCCTTTACTTTATTCACTGCGCTGACAACACCGTCATTCACTTTTACGGTAACATTGCTGACAGGCGCAGATGTATTTGTCAAATTATTTCCAATCGATGCTTGCGGCATTGCAATGACATTCGACTTCAATAAAAATGGAACCGCAGCCAATGTAGATGCGGAGCCAACCAATGCTGACAAAACGATCATCCCGACCCACTTCATTTTGTTCGGGCGCCGTGGTTCTCTTTCGTATTCGTGATTATAAAAACCCATAAAAACCCCTCCCAGGAAGTATAATGGCAAATGTATCATCTGCTCATAGAATGGTCGTTTCCTCACACATATTATACAAATTCATAAAAATCACTTACAAGTTCTCTATAATGAATGTTATTGTTAAAAAATGTAACCACCGTGATTCCCTCAATGGCAATTTTGGAAACAAATATTGATTTCTTCAAATGGAATCTAAATAGAATTTTTTAAAACGGCAATGGATACAATCATCCAATTTTTAAAATTTCCATAAAAATCACAGATATTCTGCCGCATTGCGATTCTCACACGTCTAAAGCAGCGTAAAAACGGTTATTCTTATCCTACTGACCATTTTTATTCAAAAAAAGTTCGCTATAAATCCTGTTTTGCAATCAATTTTATATTTATTCTTCTTGACAGCGTGATCCTTTTAACGCTTTCTTAAAATTTTTTTAAATTTCCCTGAAGGTGCAGTTCAAAAAGTGGTTATTGAACATCCTTTAAAGAAAACTTGATTCCGTCAAGCTTTTCTAACAATACCAATATACTTTCCGATAGTATCAATAAAATTTGTAGTATCAACAAAATTTGCATGATAGAATGGAGAATCACTATGAAAAATCGTTTTTCCGATCTTCCTTTTGAAGTAGATCTTTTTGGTCAATTGGCAAATCTAAAGGAAGTGGATTATAAAAATACGCTGATGATCACCGCAATTGTAGAAGTGTTAGTGGAAAAGGGACTCATAACCCGAAAAGAAGTGCTGAAAAAAGCAGAAGAACTCGATCAGGAGATACATTTTGATCCTGAACATGATTCTCACTTCATATAGCGAATAGTCCATCATTCCCTGACAGCAGATGCAACATCAATCGACCGCCAGTCGTTGGCCTGTGTATCTGATCGTTGATCGTTGATCGTTGATCGCTACTCGCCAACCGCAACTACATTCTCCCGGATGAAGCAAAAACTCCATCTGATGCCAGTTTCACTTTATGATTGCACTTTTACTGTTGAAATTGTATATTTTACGTATTTGTCTATTTTGTAAACTTTTTTGAATCGTTTTATTTCCGTTAATTTTTTGCACAAAAAATGCTTTTCGATTATAATAATTCGTTGTATAATTCCTAGGGATCAATTTTTTGAAAATTCTATCTGTATATAAATTTTGAGGTGAACAAAATGCTTTTAGAAAAAATGGAACGGATTAACCGCCTTGTCCAAAACACCGTTTCCGAGTCGGTAAATTTTGTGGAAGTATCAAAAATTCTTAGTGAAGTATTGCAAGCGAACGTGTATGTTGTCGATGAACTAGGAGACATTCTTGGATATGGGATGGCCGAATACGCATTGACAGCGGAATGGGAACAAATCATGAATGTGGATAAAAAATTTCCCGAGAAATTTAATCAGGCTTTGCTCGATCTGAATCGTTTGACGGCAAATCTTGAAGACAAGTCCCCGTTTCTGGTTTTTTCCGCAGAAGAAAATGCAGTTTTCCAGGAAAAGTGTATTACAGTTGCTCCGATTATCGGTGGCGGCAGACGGATCGGAACACTCGTTTGTGCACGGGAAAACCGCCAATTCAACGAAGACGATCTCGTATTGATCGAATACAGTTCAACAATTGTCGCTATGGAGATCTTGCGTCAAAAGCATGAGTTGCAACAAGAACAAATGAAGCAGCGCATGATGGCTAGTCTTGCTGTTGATGCATTATCATTTTCGGAATCCATTGCTATTCAGCGTATTTTTGAAGTTATCGAAAACGATGAAGGAATCGTGGTGGCAAGCCAAATTGCGGACCGCGACAATTTGACTCGCTCGGTCTTTGTCAATGCTTTGCGTAAGCTGCAAAGTGCTGGCGTGATTGAAAGCCGTTCACTTGGAATGAAAGGAACGTTTATTAAAATCATTAATCCTTACATTCGTGAACACATTCAAAAAAGCAGCTAATTCCTTATAGTGCGTGTTTAAAAGTGCGGACAGTGTCACCACAAATTTGAAGGTAGAGTCTGGTGCAGCGAAAATCTGTCCGATTCTGCCTTCTTATTTTGCCGTTCTTTTATTTTCTTCTTTATAGTGCGTGTTCAAAAAGTGATTAAGTAAGACACAAGGAGTGCGAAGTCGAAGCACGAAAAGGCGACGGAGTGTACGTGTTTGGTACATGAGTAAATCTCTTTGGGATTCGGCAAAGCAATCCGCCGTGGAGTTTTGACTACTTTTTGAACATCCTCTATTAAATCCATGTTACAATGGTTTGAAACTGACAGGATCGGGAAGTGAATAAATGAACGTTCCAATGTATATCAACCAGGCAATCAGCCATTTTACAAATATCTCTTCTACGGCCATTGAGTTGCGTCCCGGTCAGATTTTGCAAGGTACCGTTTTAAAATTGCTGTCCGACAAAATGGCAACTGTGCAACTTGGGTCCTTATTGGTCACCGCGCGATTAGAAGCGGCTTTAGAACCTGGTCAAAACATTTGGCTGCAAGTTCAGCCGGAACAAAATCCGATTACTCTGCGAATTATTCCGAAGCCATCGAATGCAAAGACGGCCCAAAATCAAGCAGCGGGCGGCACGTTATCCGATCTTGCCAAAGCCGTTTCCATACCTTTAACAAAAAATCAATTGGCGTTTCTCGGATCACTGTTTGAATATCAGATTCCAGTATCGACAGAGCTTATGAAAGCATTACCGGAAATCACACAGAAATTTGGCGCTTCCGAAGATCTGATTGAAGTTTTGCAAATCATAACAAAGAAGGGTCTGCCGTTAACAGAGAATACAATTCGGGGAATACGCGCGTTTCAAAAAAACGAAAATGTTTCTGCGCAAATGGATCATCTTTTACAAAACATGCAACAGTTCTCCTCAGCGCCGGACGGGCAAGATTCGATTGGAAAACAGTTGCGATCCTATGTAAACCAGTTGGTCGCGCAGTTGCAATCCATAAAGGAAACTCTCCATGGGATCACAAATCAATGGGATAACCAAAGGAACCGCAGCGGCGCAGAACAGGAATTTGAAAATCTCGCTTCAGAAACGCCCACGGCAGAAGTCCCAGCGAACGCTACAGTGCGTCCAACATCGTTGACAGGTAACGATTGGCCGAAGCAAACTGCCAAAGCGGCAAATGCCGCCTTCCCAATCCAGTTCGATCCAAGAGGCACTCAAAATACATCAAAGGCCGCTTCACGGGAATCTTTGCCCAATCAACAGTTGAACGATCCGCAACCAATCCTTCGTTTGCTGCAACAATTCGGCATGGAGCATGAGCGGCAAATTCTGCAGGCATCTATGACGAATCCGTCTTCTTTGGCACAGCATACCGGATCTGTAAAAGCAGCAATACTGCAATTGTTGCAAAGTCCTGAGGCAGGTCATTTGCCCCATGCACTCAAACAAGATATGCAGCAGCTTGTCGATCATATTACCGGACAACAACTGATGGCAAGTGACAATACTCCAACTGCCTTTGTCCAATATACCGTGCAATTTCCAATGCCGGGTCTGCAGCGAGAGAATGCATGGATCCATATTGAATCCAAGAAAAAAGGCGAGAAAGGGATTGATAAAGACAATTGCCGGTTGTTTTTTTATTTAACAATGGAACACATGGGCGAAACGATCCTTGATGTATCCATTATCAATACAATACTGACAGTGACTTTATATAATAACCAGACATGGATTCCGGGCGTAGTACAGCATTTCGAAAAACAACTAAGACAAACGTTAGCCGATCATGGCTATGTGCTTTCAAATATAAAAATTGCGCCTTTACCCGCATCGACAACTTCTTTTTCCCAATCTCCGCCTGACAGCATAACCAATTACAAAGGAGTGGATATACGTATATGAAAAAGCAAAAACAGGCGGTTGCGCTGCGCTATCAATCGGAAATGCATGAAGCGCCGATTGTTGTGGCAAAAGGCAAAGGACAAATTGCTGAAAAAATTCTGGAACAGGCAAAAGAATACGATATACCCATTCAAGAAGACCCATCGTTAGTAGAAATTTTGGGGAAACTGGATTTGCAGCAGCAAATTCCACCTGAACTTTACCAAGTGGTAGCAGAGCTCCTGGCTTTTATCTATCAGGCAGATAAACGTAACGAGTCTCCCTCCTACTAATTTTCAATATGGTATTTTCGGTCGGCTCCCCTGTTTTGACGATGTTTCTTACTTCTGCAGACTCTCTGCTTGCCCTAGCACTTGCAAAGTTGTCGGCCGGTTGCGATACGTTTTATGTAATCGATATGTTTCGATCCGATTTTGCTGCAAAACCGACTGTACGGTTATTTCCGCCAACTCCGGTGTGTTGTTGTCCTGGCTCAAGTGCGCCAAATATACATCTGTCAACTGATTATTTGCAAGCTCGACTAATGCCTCCCCAGCCGATTGATTGGATAAATGCCCTTTATCCCCCAGAATTCGCCGTTTGAGGCTCCAAGGGTAAGGGCCTACTCTCAACATCTCCGTATCATGATTCGCCTCAAGAATATACGCATTGGAATCTTGTATAATCTCAAGAATTCGATCCGAAACAAATCCCAAATCTGTCAATACGGTCAATTTTGTATCTCCCTGAAAGAAGCAAAATCCAATCGGCTCCTTGCTATCGTGTGAAATACGAAAGGGCTGAATTTTCAAATCGCCAAATTCAAGAATTTCCTCTGCCGCTACAATCCGCTTTCTCTCCAACGGAATTTGCCCAATTTGGGAGTCCATTTCCGACCACGTACCCTCTGTTGCGTAAACGGGCAATGCAAACTTGCGTGCAACGACCCCAACGCCTTTAATATGATCTTGATGTTCATGTGTAACCAAGATTGCGTCCAAATCACTGCCGCTTACCGCAATTTCTTCAAGAGCGGATTGAATTTGCTTGCCGCTTACACCTGCATCCAGTAATACGGACGATTGCTCTGTACTTACATAGATACAATTCCCGGAACTTCCACTTGCCAATATGCTAAAACGAATCATTTGCCCCTCCCTATTCTGCGATTCCTTGCTTATCCAGTATTCTCTTGCTATTAATCTCTTATTGCTATCCTCTTACTACTATCCTATCGCCACAATTCTACTACCGCGTCGATTCTACTTCTCCCGTAATGGCATTGACATAAAATGTAGTCGTATTCGTAACGAACCTCCACATCGGAGTCAGATACCAATCATCTTCATTGTAGGGTTTTCCATAATATCCTAAACGAATATTTCGTATCTCTATCGATGACAGGCTATTTTTTGAAGAGCTCGTGAATGAAGTCGCCAACGATCGCAATGCGCTTACGGCAGACAACACTTGCCTTTTCTTCATTCCTTCTTCTTCCGTGACATCCAGCAACGTTTCCTGGTAGCCGGTAATTTTCCCGTGATCAAGTTCAATCGCCAACATCGCCGGAAAGATCGGATATCCCTGATATTGCATGCTATAATATGCGGTTCCTGTCCCCTGATTATCGACCGTTGCATAATCTTTCTTAAATTGGTTGCCATCCCATAGTTGATCTGTCAATGCCGGGCTAATTTTCGCCAAAACATTGGCTTTTTCAATATTGCCGACAACGATCTGATCTCCTGTATGCCAACTTGCTCTATAGGAACCGGGCGCCAAAACGAGCATTTCCCCATGGTCACCTTGATACTGTATCACATGTTGTGTTGCTTGATCTACCTCGGTCGGTTTTGCATGTCCCAAAACCGTTTGTGCGATTTTTTCCATATTTAAAGTTTTATATCTGGCACGCAAAAACGACAATGTTGGCGTATCTTTCGGAATATCCGCTTTTACACGAATATGCTCTGTCGCCAATAAATCCTTGACAGAAGCCACCTCATCCGCAAAGGAATCCACATAGACGGATGCCTGATGGCGAATCGTCCACCATTGGTAGCCTAGCAAGAGATCAAGGAATAAAAAGGTAATGATCAAATAATTTTTTGCCTTACTCCAATCCATGCTTGGCCTCCTGATCGAGCAAAGTCCCGGAAAGCGCATCTACATAATGTATTCCGCCGGAACTTTGCGTAATCTTGTAAACAGGTTCTAATTGCATTTGCTTTTTATCGTTGCGGATTGGAAGAAACACCAACATGATTTGCGTAATCGAATTTTCGGAAATCGATTGTCCCTTCGTCAACCGATCCAGCAATTCCGATGCAGACAATGCGTTTTGAAACGATTTTTTCATCTGCATCCCGAGATATAAATCCGATCGTTGAAATTCCGTTACCTCATTGCCTTGAAGACGTACTTGAATCGATCCTAAAGCGCCTTCCACAGGGATTCCATCAATATATTCCTGAATCGTATACGTGCTATCCGGACCTACAGAATAATTGGGATTTTCCATGGAAATCTGCGAATAATCCGGAATTCCCCCATGATCATTGGCAAATGTGATTGCTTGTCCAATTTGTTTTTCAGGCAATACCGCTTCATTCTTCCAGTTGGTGACCGGATCTGTAAATTGAACACGCGCCAATTGAGGACTAAAACTTACACCCCGACTGCCATCTGTTTTAATAAACGACCCATCCCGTTCGTTAATCTTTTTTGTCAACGAAGGATCTACAAAAAAAGAATTGGTCAGTTGATCGACATTAAAGGATTCCAATCGATACGTATAAATCGGCAACTGCAATTGTCTTTCAGGAAGGTAGTACGATTGCTCCATCGTAAACCCATACAGAACGTAATTGGGTTCTTTGCTTTGCAGTTGATGGAGCAAAGTTGCAAATGACTCTCCTGCCATGTTTACATGTGCAATATACGAGGATGTTCCAACATTATGAATGTTCATAAAGATGATGCGCATGTTTTGAAAATTGCTGTCAGCAGTGATAAAAATTCTTCTGCAGGTTGGTTTCGTCTCCACGATCTTGATGCCGGGAAATAAATGGCTCACAATATCAAAGGGAACATCCCATGAGAATTGCATCTCGATACTGTGGCCGTTGACTGCACGTTTCCATTCCTCGTTTGTAAATTGAATCGGCTTTATATCGTAGATGGAGGATTTTTGCAGTTCTCTCAAGATGGAAGCATATCCATCGGATTGCGGGCGCAAGACAGCATGTTTATTTGCACCGAAATGAGCGATAATCTGGTCAGGGAATACCAATTGATTGACTGTTTTATCTCTGCCATAGGAGACAGTTGTTAAAATAGTCGGTTGGTCGATGGGTCCATTTGTCGGTATGCTTGTCCAAATCGTAAACGTTAAAACGAGACTCATCATAACAAGTGCCGCTAACAACCATGATTTCAATCGTTCCCACATATCATCGACCACCTTTTTGCGGTAACGTAAACGTAACAACCGTACCTTTCCCTAACTCGCTATCAATATGAATCGTACCGCCGTGCGCCTCAACCATTTGTCTTGAAATGGACAACCCAAGTCCTGTTCCACCCATTTTTCGAGAACGAGCTTTATCCACCCGGTAAAATCGATCGAAAATTTTCGGAAGATCTTCTTTCGGAATCCCAATCCCTGTATCCGCCACGCGAAATACAATTCGCTGATCCTCCGTTCCTTCCACCTCCAGCCGGATTTTTCCGCCTGCATGCGTATATTTTAATGAGTTTGACAAGATGTTATCGAGCACTTGATCCAGTTTATCCCGATCCGTATACACGATTAAATCATCATCCGGTTCCGAAAAATCCAATTGGATCTGCTGCCGAATACATTCCAAGTGAAAACGTTCATACACACTTTGCAACACATCACGCAAATGAATCGTTTGAAAATTCCATGTTATGATCCCCGCATCGAGGCGTGAAAGCTGCAATAAATCATTGACCAAACGCACCATGCGCTTTGTTTCATTTTCGATTACCTGAATAAACTTCAAGCTGATGGATGGATCGTATAAAACACCATCCATTAAGGCTTCCAAATAGCTGGAAATGGTAGTAAGCGGCGTTCGAATTTCATGGGAAACGTTTGCGACAAACTCTCTGCGCATTTGTTCTTGTGTTTCAAATTCGGTGACATCACGCAATACCAAAATCTGTCCTGTATGAATGGAACCTTTATCGCGAAAAAAGGTCAGATAGGCATGCAGAGTTCTTCCGTTGGGACCCTTTAATATGACATTGGAGGGAGAATCCCCACTCATAATCGAGCCTGCTGCAGATGTTGCAAGGTCAGACAGATCGATGCAGTCAATCAGCGGTTTGCCGATTAGCTCCCCTTTCTTTTTGCCAAGCATCGATTCTGCCGCAGGATTTGTAATCATAATTTCACCGCTTTGATTCGCCGCGATCACACCATCGCTCATATGCAGAAGAATGGCTGTAATTTTATCCTTTTCCCCTTCAATTTCTTCCAAAGCCGCTTTTAAACGATCTGTCAAATAATTAAACGCTTCTCCTAATTGACCGATCTCATCGTCGCTATGAATCAATACTTTCTGGCTAAAATCTCCCTTTGCCATTTCCTTCGCTTTCTTGGTAATTTCTACAACAGGAACCGTAATCGTACGTGCGATTACAAAACCCAGAAAGGCTGTCAAACCAAGTGCCAAAAACGTACCGGAAAAGAAAATCCAATAGATTCTGTAAATCGTTTGATAAATTCCTTTCATCGGAACTTCCAGATCCACAGCACCTACCACTTGATCGCTATCTTGAATCGGCACTGCCAACACCATAAACCTTCTGCCTTCTCCCATATCGACAAGCTGCGGTGTATCATTGACTCCCGAAGATAATGCATGTGTCACTTGTGTTTGAATCCGTTTCTGTCCTATTAGCGTCTTACTGGCTGAAGTGCTTACAATCACGCCATTCTTATTTAGAATATAAATCTGCCCGCCCGTAAGCTGTGCAAATGTATAAGCGAAATTATCCATATCCAGATTCGCTTCCGGAGATGCGGAGTTCCCCTGATCGGAAAATGAATGTTTGAGATAATCGGCGAGCAGTCGTGCTTGTGTTGTCAAATTTGACGATAATTGACCGATAAAGTATGTGTTGATCTCCCGCATAAAATAGAAACCGATCAGCTGCATGGCAAACAAAATTAATAAAAGGTAAGTCATGACCAGTTTCCACTGTACCTTTTTAAACAAGCAAGAAGCCCCCTTACCGCTTCAGCGAGTAACCTACTCCCCGCCGCGTCAGGATAAATACCGGGTTGCTGGGATCGTCCTCAATTTTTTCCCGCAGTCTGCGAATCGTCACATCTACCGTTCGCACATCGCCCAAATAATCAAAGCCCCATACTTCTTGCAGCAAATGCTCTCGTGTCAACACGATCCCGCGATGACGCGCCATATATTCCAGGAGTTGGAACTCACGATGCGTCAGGTCTACGATTGCACCGCTGCGTCTCACTTCATATGTCTCTGTATCGATTTCCAAATCATCTATGATCCACCGGGGCCGCTTTTCCAACGGAAGATCTCCTTGTAAACGACGCAAATTGGCCTTGATTCTTGCAAGCAGTTCCCGGGAGCTAAAGGGTTTTGTCACATAATCGTCAGCACCCAATTCGAGACCAAGCACTTTATCTACTTCCGTGTCGCGTGCCGTCAGCATGATAATCGGCTTATCGGAAAACGTGCGAATTTCCCGACATACCTGAAACCCGTCTTTTTTGGGCAGCATCACATCAAGCAAGATCAGATCGGGGTGTACTTTTTGGGCGATTTCAATCGCTTCCTCTCCATCATAGGCAACGTTTACGTCATACCCTTCTTTTGACAATGTAAAGTTTAAAATTTCAGCAATCGGCATTTCATCTTCTATGACAAGAATTTTCTGTTTCACATTACATGCTCCTTTTTTATATATCTGTGCCATTGACTCTCCAATTCATTCAGCGACATGCCATACGCATTTTGAACGGCATTGGAAAACAGATGGTGCAATGCAAGCGCATCGCGCAATTTTAAATACTTGCCCCAACCCTTTTCCTCAATTAAAAATCGAATAAACATGAACGACTCCCGATACGCTAAAGACTGATTGGGAAGATCATCGAACTGATCTGTCAATTCACGTAATGAATAAAGTTTCTGTTGAAGGGAATTGTCCGGTTCTATCCACTCATATCCTTGCACTTTGTATTCAACATATTGTGCCATCCCTTCCGTGAACCAGCGAGGAAAATTATCACTCAATTGTTGATCCAATACGTAATGCGTATATTCATGTGCAAAAGCAGAATTTTTCCGATATGTTTTGGAGAAATCATGAAGCCAGACAGTTGATGTCTGATCTGTTGCCATATCCAATTCATCACCTTTTAACCATAAGCGCGGGCTTAATAATCCAATGGTATCGCCCCAATACACGCCGACAGCCGATTGATTTTCACTCCACCCAAAACTTTTTTGCATCGCATTGCGTGTCGGATAGACTATGACAGGAACTCTTCCCTGTAATTGGAATGATAACAATTGATCGATCTTGCTAATATCCTGTTCTGCCAATTTTCCCATGACGGGAACCAATGTTTTATCAGGTGTTTGGTAATATATCGTCAGATGTGCAGTTTGGTACATTTGATCTTGAGAAAATTCATGCTCCACATGAATTTTTAGTGCCGCTCTAGCGATTGGATACACATAAGATTCAATATTTTTATTATGAAGGAAGTAGAAAGATCCGATCAACAAGAGACTTATCATACAACTGATCAACAAGACTTTGCCGCGCCGGCTGATCGACTGTGTCTGTTTCTGTTGCGTCACATGCTTTATAAGAAACATGATTCTATATCACTCCTTGCATCTATCAAAAAGTATATCATGATTGATAGATACAAATATCGGTTAAGATTTGGAATCGAATTTGGATTCGCCGAAATCCCGAAACCTCTTAACGGATATTTCAATAAAACGGGCGGGAGACTAAATAAAGATTCACTTCGTGAGAAATGAATCTTTCATTTGATTTTCATAACGCTTTATTTCGATACATGGCTGCGATTCACTATATGGCGCTTAAAATCCGGGAATTTTTCAGGTATGATCTTTACAAATACATCTACCAAATCTTTATCAAATTGTGTACCCGCACAGCGAGTCAGTTCACGAATGGCCAATTCAAAAGGCATATTCGTTCGGTAGACTCGTTTGGAAGTCATGGCATCAAAGGAATCTGCAATACAAACAATCCTCGCCAGCAGAGGAATCTCATTTCCTGCCAATCCATCCGGATATCCCTGCCCATCCATGCGTTCATGATGGTGTCGTACAATGGACAGGTATGGTTTCAAATTAGGTATATTTTTAATCATATTTTCCCCATGCACCGGATGTTTTTTGATGATTTCATACTCCTCATTGGATAATTTCCCAGGTTTCAGCAGAACGCGATCAGGCGTCAGTATTTTACCAATATCATGCAGCAATCCGCCATTAAATAACTGATCCAACAATTCTTTTGACAGACCAATTGCTTCCCCGAGAATTTTTGAATATTCAGCGACATGCTGGGAGTGTCCAAACGTATATTGATCCCGTTGCTCGACAGCTTGTACGAAAGATGAAATAATGTCCATTTGTTCTTGTTTGCGTTGTTGCTGCAACCGTACATGGTGGATGGCAACGGCAATTTGTCTGGCTAACCAGGTGGCCAACATCACATCTTCTTCACTCGGATATGCAACCTGATCATAATAAAATGCGAGCGTACCATATGTAAAGTTCTTATAAGTGATGGGCACACACCATACCGCCCGGAGCTTCGCTTCTTCACTATATGATAAATACGGTTTCCACAATGGATCCCGGCGCATGTCACTGACGATTTTCAACTCGTTGTATTTGCAAGCATACCCACAAGCACCGACTCCGTTTGGCACTCGAGAAGTTTTCTGAATATACGGTTCCGGCAAATGTTTGGCTGCTGTTACTACCAATTCATCTTTTGCTTCATCCAATAGCATGATCGAACATCGGACAGTGGTTAGGACATTTTCTAATCCATTCAATAAAAGATGTTGAATTTCCTCTTCATCATTCATATCATGAATGGCTGCGAATATATGTAACAAATTGAAAAATAGTGATTTCATCTAGATGCTCCCTTGTCCAAATATTCGGCGCTCCATATTGTTTATTGAAGGTTAAAGCGAACTCCAATTCACCCAATTTCATTTCAAATGATACGAGATAAAGATAATTATCGAAGTTATATTGATATTATACAAAAAAAACCTTACAAAAAACTGTAAGGTTTTTTTTCAAGTTTTATTTATTTTTTGGCTGTTTATTTTTTCGCTATTTAAACTTAAAGAGCCATTCCTAATATATGCTTTTTACTACAACCGTTTGATCCCGATTTGGGCCTGTGGAGAAGATAGCTAATGGCGCACCTGTCAATTCAGCAATTTTTGTCAAATAGTTTTGTGCTGCTACAGGCAACTCATCAAAGCTGCGCACGTTCGTAATATCTTCTGTCCAACCAGGCATTTCTTCATATACGGCTTCGCATTCCTGAAGCATTTTTAGACTTGCAGGGAAAAACTCAATCACTTCACCGCGATATTTATACGCTTTGCAAAGTTTTAATGTATCCATCCCTGTCAGAATATCAAGACGAGTAACAGCAATTCCGTCGAGGCCGCTGACTCTGCGGGCATGTCTTGTCACAACGCTGTCAAACCAACCGACCCGGCGCGGGCGCCCTGTCACAGTCCCATATTCGTGACCGGTTTCACGGATGTGATCGCCTGTTGCGTCGTGCAATTCCGTCGGAAATGGGCCATCGCCAACGCGTGTACTGTATGCTTTGACAACGCCGATAATTTGATTGATTTTGGATGGACCGACGCCGGAACCAATACATACTCCGCCAGCAACCGGGTTTGATGCGGTAACGTACGGATATGTACCCTGGTCTATATCCAACATGGTGGCTTGAGCGCCTTCAAATAATACATCCTCGCCTTGATCAATCGCATCATTTAAAATCACAGACGTATCTGTTACGAACTTGCGAATACGTTCCGCATACCCTAAATATTCTTGAAGGATCTCTTCGGCAGTAAACCCTTCCGCATCATAAAAACGCTCCAAAAGACGGTTTTTCTCCCGTAAATTGTTGCGAAGTTTCTCTTCAAACTCCTCTTTATCCAACAAATCACAGATGCGGATGCCGATGCGGGCAGCTTTATCCATATAAGCGGGGCCAATCCCTTTTCTTGTCGTACCAATCTTGTTATCGCCACGGCGTTCTTCTTCTACTTCGTCCAACTTTTTGTGATATGGCATAACGACATGTGCACGATTGCTAATCCGCAAATTCTCGACGGATATACCTTCTGCTTGCAAATAGTCGATTTCTCTTACAAGTGCACCTGGGTCAATGACCATGCCATTGCCGAGTACGCAGATTTTTTCATTATAGAAAATACCGGAGGGAATCAGGCTTAGCTTAAATTGTTTTCCGTTAATGTAAATGGTGTGACCCGCATTATTTCCACCTTGATAACGTGCCACAACCTGTGCTTTTTCTGCCAAGTAATCGGTAATTTTGCCTTTACCTTCGTCGCCCCATTGGGTACCAACGACCACTACGGTTGCCATTGACAACACCTCCAAATATCCTTAGAAACATAAGAAAACAAAACAATACATGATCGACTATAACAGGTATACTATAACCTGTCAACTAAAATACGAACATTATCGATCATCATAGAAATAACGTTCGCAATTTATTCGTTTCAGAACTGTCATACATATTAGTGTTCCTTAAATCTCCACAGGATAATCGGATGCAATACTACATCTTTATAGGGATCCATCCGGATTAAGTAACGAGCCATCTCTTTCTCATCGGTCGGGTTGCCATAGCTTTTTAAATTTAGGATAGGCGGCCCAAATGTCCAGGGCTTCCAGGCAAGATACGCATGAATTCCGGGAAACTCCTGTTGGATATATACGGGTAAATCATATATGTACACACATTTCCACCAAAAAATCAATAACAAGAAAACAACAAAAACAAATATCCGTAAACAAACGCGTTGAATCCCTCGGATCAAACGCTTTGCACGGACATATCTGACTCGCTTTTTTCGCAATTGTTCTTTTGTTAAAGGCTTATGGGAATGTCCATTTTCAACGGTTTCATCTGTTTTGACTGTTTCAACAAAAGGCAACTCGTTCACATCAGAAAGAGTGTTGGCGTGCGTTCCATGCTTGCGCTCTTTTCGGCTCGGCAAGACGATAGATTCGTCCCATTCGACATATGGCTTTATAGGATGTGTATCCTGCGCGTCATTTGTATCGCTCAATAGTTTGATCTCTTGATTCATGATGTCGCCTTCTCTAAACTTACAAACTTATTAAAGTTTTTTAAAAATACCAATTCAACTGTGCCGGTCGGTCCGTTCCGCTGTTTGGCAATGATAATTTCAATGATATTTTTCTTTTCTGATTCTTTGTCGTAATAGTCATCCCGATACAAAAACGCGACTACATCCGCATCCTGCTCAATACTTCCCGATTCCCGAATATCTGAGAGCATCGGACGTTTGTCTTGCCTTTGCTCCACCGAACGGCTTAACTGAGACAGTGCAATGATCGGAACATTCAATTCACGAGCCAGTCCTTTTAACGTCCGGGAAATTTCCGAAATTTCTTGTTGCCGGTTTTCCGACCGCCCCGGACGGCCCTGAATCAATTGCAAATAATCGATGAGAATCAGGCCTAACCCGTGCTCTGTCTGCAATCGGCGGCACTTGGATCGAATTTCCGAAACGGTAATTCCCGGTGTATCATCAATGTATATCGGGGCTTCTGATAACGTTCCCACTGCCATCGACAACTTGGGCCAATCATCATCTTCCAAGTATCCTGTCCGCATGCGCCCGGCATCCAGGTTTCCTTCTGCACAGAGAATCCTTTGCACCAACTGTTCTTTGGACATCTCCAGACTGAAAATCGCTACAGGCAGCCGGGTCCGAAGTGCAACATTTTGCGAAATATTAAGTGCAAACGCCGTTTTCCCCACAGATGGGCGGGCGGCTACGATGATCAAATCGGACTTCTGAAATCCGGACAACATGCGATCAAGATCCGGATAGCCTGTTGGAACACCAGTAACTGCCCCTTTATTGGAATACAGTGTCTCAATCCGTTCAAACGTATCTACCAGTACATCCTTAATATGAGTGAAGTTCCGCGTATTTCGCTCTTGTGATAATGAAAAGATTTTTTTCTCCGCATCGTCCAGCAATTCCGTTACATCGTGAGCTGCTTCATAACCTGTACTGGCAATCTGTGTCGCTACCTGAATGAGCCGTCTGGTAACCGCCTTTTCATGGACAATTGCCGCATAATGATCTACATTGGCGGCTGTAGGGACAGAATTGGACAATTGTGTCAAATAGACAATTCCGCCAACGTCCTCCAGCGATTCTTGCGCTTGCAGTTCCGCAGTCAGCGTAACGATATCGACCGGTTCCCGCCGTTCTGACAAATTCAGCATTGCCAAAAAAATCTTTTCGTGTGCAGCCCGATAAAAATCGGCAGGATGCACAATTTCTGAAGCGGTGATCAAGGCATCCGGGTCGATCAATATTGCTCCCAGGACGGCCTGTTCCGCTTCAATGTGCTGTGGGGGAAGGCGATCAAATGTTTGTTCTTCCATTCCTATCCCCTTCCTAACTTACAAACATTCGTTCGTCATCTATTGTATTTTTTTCAAATACAAACTGCAATACATCTTCAACAGTAATTGCTGTAGTGACATCGATATCAGAAAGGCCGGCCGGTATATCTGCCGCATTATCAAAAGGCACAATCACCTGCGTGATCTCTGCTTGTCTTGCTCCAAATATTTTTTCGACTACACCGCCGACCGGTTTGACAAAACCTTGAATGGAAACTTCACCTGTTACGGCAATATGTTGCGGAATCGGTTTTTGCATCAAAGCACTATAAATCGCCAAAAAGATCGCAACTCCTGCACTTGGTCCATCGATTTTCCCGCCGCCGATCACGTTGACATGTACATCGTAGTCTGACAAATCGATTCCCGTAATGGATCGAATGACAGACACTGCATTAAATACAGAATCTTTTGCCATACTGCCGGCAGTGTCATTAAAACGAATACGGCCTTTACCGGCATCCTTCGCTTTATATACAACCGCCTCAATCTCAATGACAGATCCCAAAAATCCGGCAACACCCAGACCGTGTATCTTCCCGATTTTGCTGTTGCTGCTCTTCTTCGCATTTCGATAAGGAACCAATCGACTGACACGTAAAACTTCCTGAACATCCGCCTTGCGAATCGTAACTGCTACCGATTCACACTCGGTCTCTTTCTGTCCTTGTAATTGATATAAGGCAATCCCATACGCATCTGCCAATACATTGACCGCTTTCCGGCCTTCAATCGTGTATCGGCTAATCATTTCAGCTACGCCATGCTCAAGTGCAACACCTAGCTTTTGGGCTGCTCCATTGGCAATTTGCTCAATCTGTTGTGGAATCAACGGTTCGAAGTAGATCTCCGCACAGCGGGAACGCAGTGCCGGATTGACTTCGGATGGATCACGAGTCGTTGCGCCAATCAAGATAAAATCTGCCGGTGCTCCTTCTTCGAACAATTTGCGAATATATTGAGGTACATTCTTATCATCCGGATCAAAATACGGTGACTCAAAATGCACTCGCTTATCTTCCAAAACTTTCAACAACTTGTTTTGCAGCATCAGATCCAATTCACCGATTTCATCGATAAACAAAACCCCGCCATGTGCATCTGTCACGAGTCCAAGCTTCGGCTCCGGCGTGGCAGAGTCTGCCAAATCCCGTTTGGCTCCTTGATAAATCGGATCATGCACAGAGCCTAACAGCGGATTTGTCATATCCCGCGGATCCCAACGCAAAGTCGTGCCGTCAACCTCCACAAAAGGTGCATCCGAATGGAATACGGAACCCTTGATTTTACAAGCTTCTTGCAAAGCAATTCGCGCTGCTGTCGTTTTCCCGACTCCCGGTGGCCCGTAAATCAGAATATGCTGCGGATACGGACTGGCCAATTTGGAAACCAATGCGCGAATTTGCTGTTTCTGCCCTACCATTTCGCCGAATGATTGGGGACGCAAAAGTTCATACGTAGAACGGGACAATTTTGTCTGTTCCAGCTTTTCCAATTGTGCAAACTTTTTAAGAGTTTGCGCATTTTCCGGACCGTTGTTTTCTTTTACAATTTGACTCCGAACTTCCCGAATGTATTCGTCATGTTTATCCTGCATGCGCTGAGCTACTTTAATTTCCAAATCTTCTTCTACGGCTCTTCTGGCAATCATATCTGCCAAATGTTCTTCAATCTGGTTGAGAATATCCGGAATTTGTTCAAATGCCGGCTTCTCTTGCAAGTTTGCATTCTCAAAGACGATTCTTTGCAGTGCGAGAACGCGTTCTTCCAATACATTGGAACGCATCAAGGAGACCGCATCCAGTTTTCCTGCCCGCAGCACCAACTTGTCCGCTCCATAAATATGACTCAAAATTCCAAACAATGCTGTAACCTGACGACGAACGGCCTGCTCATTCTCCAACTTTTCCTGTAACTTGGAATGCGGTATAATACTTAATTTTTGCAATAACCGTTTCATAACTTACTCCGCAATAATATGAACCCGCAACGAAGCACTTACCTCTGGATGCAGTTTCACGGCAACGACAGTCGTGCCAAGTGCCCGAATGGGTTCGTCTAAATGGATTTTCCGCTTATCAACCGATACTTTCATTTTAGCTAAGCCGTCCGCGATTTGTTTTGCAGTAATGGCGCCAAAAATTTTGCCGCCTTCTCCAACTTTTGTCGGAATCGTTACAGTCATTTCATTCAGTGTTACAGCAAGTTTTTTCGCATCTTCCAGCATTTGTTGTTGTTTCTTGACTTCAGACTCCTTTTGTGCCTGCAAAGCATGTATATTGGCAGAAGTTGCTTCTTTCGCCAGCCCTTTTGGCAATAAGAAATTACGGGCATATCCTTCCGAGACTTCTTTAATCTGCCCAGCTTTCCCTTGACCTTTGACATCTTGCAATAAAATAACTTTCATTCGTATCAACTCCCTACTCATTTGTATCCTTGATTTTGTATCCTCTATTTGTTCCTTTTGCTATTTCTTTGATTTTGAACGAAACAATCAAAAATTCCGAATGCAATATAAACCAACCAGACGATATGAAACATGCTGCTTGCAACAATCGCTAGCATACTCCATTTTCCTATATGATACCGGGAAATTGCTCTCCAAATCAAAGACAATCCTTGTAATGCAAGAAAAAAACTACTAAGCATCATTACATTTTCCATTAAAATTGGAAGAATTGTCAAATCATTTGGCCAATTTACATAAGAAAGTACAAAGGAACCTAAGCTCAGCCACACGACCGATACCGGTAGTTTCCAGTCAGCAAAGCTGGCGTTCCAGTTCTTTGACTGATCATGCTTAGCAAATCTTTGGCGAACCAGGTACACATTGGCAAATATAATTAAAAAACATACCATGACAAGAATGGATGGAAAATCATGTTGAATCATCGATTGATAATCATTTGCCATGACTTTTAGATTTATAGAGTCACTTTCTGCTTGAACGAATGCATGTTGCAGAATCATTTGCTTTACTTCTTGGCCCATCTCATTCGGAATGCTAAATCCATACAAGGCAAAAGATAGGCCCATAAAAAATACGCTCATCCCAACAGTCACAATCGTACCGACTGCCAATGGCATCAACGGAAACTGGCCTCGCCGCCACGCTTCTCCAACAGTGGCGGCAATCACTGCCGAAATGATGACCGGAATCGCCAGATATGCCATCGAACCGCCAAACAGTGTAAGCAACGCTGTCATCAAACAAAGAATCATGACCCAAACTCGCTCGCCATATAGCCACATATACAATAATGGCGCCGGCAACAGCCAAATCATCATAGGAGCAATCGGTGTTACAGCGCCTACAATCAGCAATAGTGCGAACAAAAACGTGGCAGCCCGGATGTGCTGTCTCCTCATCTTTCCTCCCATGTCCGTTCACCTCTTGCCAATATGTTCTTTAAACTCTGACAAATCTCCATACCACTCGCTGTTTTTTTGGATCGGCAACGTGTTTTTTGTCAATTTGTCCAACATGTGCTGATCGAGTTGTTTGTATCCGATTCCCAATCGCCGTCCCAATGTATAAGCCAAAATGACAATATTGCTTAAATAATCCGTCAATATCTCTTCATTGCCTTTGAGAAACGCACGAAACAATCCGGCAGTATTATCGAGCAATTCTGCTTTTAACCATTCGATTGCTTTTATATTTTTACCAATATCCAACTCACGAAAGAAATTCGGCACCTGAACACACCTTCCTGCAACATTCTTCTTGCCATCTTTTCTTAGTCTAGCATTCTCTATCAATAGTTTAAACATCATATCTTGTCGTAGTTTGTAACATCATTAGAACCTTTGTCACACGTGAAGGAACTTCTTTCTCATCGTCGAATCTCGATATCAACACACCAAATTTGGATACGCACAGAAAAATTTTCAGGAGGGATTTTTGTGAATTTGATTGGATTGGCTCCATTTGGAATTTCACCATGTTTTGCTGCCTTTACAGAAGAATCCGCAGTATCACCCGATTCCTCAACAATTGCTTCAAATGCTGATTTGAGCGCAGAAACAATCCCGGCATCACCGGCGGCAATATCTTCAACCACTGTTGAAAAATCGGTGAAATCAAACGGTATTTTCCATTTTCTATCCGAAGTTTTGTATCCGGATTGGGAAGCACTTCAAAATGATGCGTACCTGCAAATCATGCGAGACGATTTAGAACGCATCTATTCGATTTGCGACACGATCTATGTAAAACTTCAGTCCATTTTTCCACTGATCCAAATCAATAACGGCAATTCGGAAACAATTGAAATTCGAAAATTGGAATGGCGCAGTGATTTCTCCATGCCTTTGGAAGATTTGCCGAAGAGACAAAACCAAACAATGCCGAATTACAATTATGAAAGGCAATTGGAAGAACACTCTTTACCGGCCTTTTATAACCCAATACCTAGGTCTGGAAAGCAACTGTTCAAACGATTTTTGCCCAAATTTTCATCCAGATACAGTATAAGCTCCTAGTTGCTTCTGTATATAATCGATTGCTTTTTCGGCTGCATCCAGGGACTGTTGAATGCAGTCAGGAATTCCCAATCCATAGTAACCTGCACCCGATAAAAACACACCGGGTAAAGATTCTGAAATAGTTTCCTGAAGTTGTTTCATGCGTGTCAGATGTCCAACAAGATATTGAGGCATGGCCTGATTCCAGCGCACGACCCGGGTCAACGACGGCGTTGCTGTAATTCCCATGATATCTTGCAGATCCTTTTGGACGCGGCTGACCAATTCTTCATCCGTCAGTGACAGGAAGCGCTCATCACCAGAGCGTCCGACATAGCAACGCAATAACGCAAAATCATCAGGCGCCGTATGGGACCATTTGGATGAGACCCAGGTACAAGCGGTAATCATGCGTTTTTCCTTGCGTGGAACGACAAATCCACTGCCATTCAGGGAATGCTGCAGCAAGTGTTTCGGATATGCCAGCAAAACGGTCGAAACACTGACATATGGTATTTCTTGCAACTGAGGAAGCGATATAAAAGGCTCAAACATTTTTTGCGTCTGAATGGCTGGAGTTGTAACAAATACCACATGTGCCGATACTGATTTTCCGTTTTCCAACTGCACCGTGTACATTCCATTTGGGCTTTTTGGCGGTTCAATCGTTTGTACGCCCTGATTCGCATGTATTTGAACGTTCTCTGCTGTTAGCACGTCCGTGAGTCTTTCGATTAAACGAATAAGCCCTGTACGCAAGGATAGAAACATGCTGTTAGGCAGTCTTGGTACAGCTCCTGAACTCGGAACAGATGTGGAATTGAGCGGCTTGGGGGACGATTTACGCTGATTCATGATCCCCAGAATCAAGCTTCTATGCTTGGCTTCCAATTCCTGAAACTGAGGAAATGTAGCTTGCAAACTAAGCAGGTTCGCATCGCCTGCATAAATTCCTGCCAATAATGGCTCAACCAGGTTTTCGAGCAATTCATCGCCAAGTCTGCGGCGTAAAAACAAGCCCAATGACTCATCTTGTTGCGTTTCTCCCTTAGGCAACACAAGATCAAACGCAGCCCGTAACTTTCCGATTGGTGAAATGAGTGATGTTCGGACAAACGGACCGATTTCTGCCGGTATCCCCATCATTGTACCGGGTGGCATCAAGTGCAGTTTCCCATTATGCAAAATAAAGTTTTGTCGTGCTTGCGGATTGGTGCCTACCAATTCATCTGCCAATCCAAGTTCTCTGCATAAATTGGGTGCAGCTTTTTTCCTGGCAAGAAACGAGTCGGGACCACCTTCCATCACAAATCCGTTATATCGTTCCGTCTGAATCTTGCCACCAAGTCTTTCGTCTTTTTCTATGACTTGGCAAGCGACAGAAATACCGTTTTGTTTCGCTTTTTGGACAATATAATGCGCGGCACTCAATCCCGAAATTCCTCCGCCAATGATTAGAACACGAATAGGTTTATTTGTCATGCCGATTCACCTGCCAAATGTTCGACTACGATATTCGCTAATGCTTTCAGAAAATCCGGATCTGCATTTAAGGAAGCTGTACGAATCAGGTGGATTCCTATTTCTTTGCATAATGCCTGGCATTCGATATCAATGTCATATAAGACTTCCAAATGATCGGAAACGAATCCAATCGGACAACTGATTACAGATGTATGTCCTTCCTTTCGCAAGGACTTCAATACATCCAAAATATCCGGTCCAAGCCATGGATCTGCCGTTCTGCCGGCACTTTGCCATGCATATAACCAATGGTTTAATTTTAGTTCGCGAGCGAGGGCATCCCCGGTTTCATGGATTTGGCGAGGATACGGATCACCCATTGATAGTATTTTTTCCGGCAAACTATGTGCGGAGAATACTACGCGTATATCTTTTTGAACCTGTTTCGGAAATTTTTCTAATGAATCTTGAATACGCCTTGCTGCAGCCTGCAGGTAATCCGGATGAAGATGCCAACTGCGAATAAATGTCATATGAAGTCCATCTGATTTTTGCAACGCCTCTTCTGCCGCTTGTATGTAGGTGCCGATGCTCATCACGGAATAATGCGGAGCCAAAACGAAACCAACAGCTTCTTCAATGCCATCGCGATGCATGTCTTCGATTGCATCCTGAATGAAAGGTGAACAATGCTTCATTCCAAGATATACACGATATGTACGATTGTTATTCGCGTTTGCATTCAGCAATGTTTCCAAACCTTGTGATTGCATCCGGGTAATTTCATTTAATGGGGATACTCCGCCAATTGCTTTATAGCGATCGATCAAATCCCGTAACAACTCTGGAGTCGGTTTGCGCCCACGCCGAATATGAGTATAATATGCTTCGACATGATCGAGACTTTGTGGTGTTCCATACGCCATGACTAATATTCCGACTGTTTTATTCATATGTACCCCTTTTGAATGAATGATGAGGCTTTTTCATTGCAAGTCGAACGGACATCCAAAATGAACGTCCTATTGTAAAATTCATTTCCCTTGTTACTGCCGTACCTTGTTACTACTGTATTCATGGACAAAGTGCGCAAGTTTTCGCAGGATTTCTCCATTTGTCTCCGGATATACTCCATGCCCAAGATTAAAAATAAATCCTGGCTGTTGAATCCCTTGGTCGATGATCACCCGCGTCCGGCGTTCGATTTCCTGCCAAGGCCCCAAGAGTGTAGCCGGATCAAGGTTTCCTTGCAGAGCAACATCATGACCGGCCCGCTTTCTTGCATCTGCAAGCGGTACACGCCAATCCACACCAAGGACATCCGATCCTGCTTGTTTCATCAACGGTAATAATTCTCCGGTTCCAACGCCAAAATGGATATTTGGCACAGCTAAATGGGAAATGCCCTGAATGATCCGTTTCATCGTGGGTAAAACGTAAGTTTCATAATCAAACGGAGAAAGAGCGCCTACCCAGCTGTCAAAGATTTGCAGCGCGTCTGCACCAGCATTGACTTGACCTTCCAAATATGTAATGATCGTTTTTTCAAGGCGATCCATTAATGCAAACCAAATATCAGGATGTTCATACATCATCGTTTTTGTTTTCAGGTGATTCCTTGAAGGTCCACCTTCAATCATGTAACTGGCCAAAGTAAATGGCGCACCGGAAAATCCAATCAATGGAACATGCAATTCCTTAGACAAGATTTGAATGGTTTGGATGACATATGGCAAATCCTGTTCCATATCAAAATCATGAAGCTTGTCCACATCCGCTTTGGAACGGATCGGTGTTTCAATTACCGGACCACCAGCCCGGATATCAAAAGGGAGGCCGATGGGAGCAATCGGCACCATAATATCGGAAAATAAAATGGCAGCATCCACATCATACTGTTTGACGGGCAAAATCGTTACTTCCGCACACAATTCCGGATTATGTGTGATTTCAATCAACGTATACTGCTTGCGAATCTCCCTGTATTCCGCCTGGGATCTGCCTGCCTGCCGCATAAACCAAACAGGTGTAACATCCACCGGTTCTCTTCTGCATGCACGCAAAAAACGATCATTCTTCACTCATATACCCCATTTCATTCGATCTATAGTAAAAAAGTACTGTATGTCATTCACATCTCATAAGATGATCCATCTTGGCTATCGGATAAAACACTATTATCATAACGTAGAAATGGAGTGTCCTTACGCTCTAATCTTGAACAATTCGTGTCTATCGTTATCGAACCATTGGAAGGATGTTCAAAATGTCATAACCTTTTTTAAATCTTTTCATATTCTGAATCTATCACATAGTAGTGTTGTTCGTACAGAATCAAGTTATACAGCGACTCCGAAACAAATGTAAAATCCCCGGCCATTTCCGGGGATAAAGGATACGTTACTATATCAATCATATGGTTGGAACCACACTTTTTTCATCCCAAATTCATCCAAATTGCTTTTACCTGCGTATACAATTCTAGAGCATAATTTCCCATTTCCCTTCCGAAACCAGATTGCTTGTAGCCTCCAAAGGGAACGGCCGCATCAAACACATTATAACAGTTTACCCATACGGTACCAACCTCTAATTCATGCGCGACGCGATGGGCCTTTCTTGCATCTGTTGTCCACACGCCGGCAGCCAATCCGTATTCACTTGTGTTGGCTCGACGGATTACATCGGCAATTTGCTCTTCATCGTCAAATGGCAATGCAGCGACAACCGGACCGAAAATCTCTTCTTTTACTATTGTCATATCGTCTCTGACATCGGCAAAAATCGTTGGCGGTACAAAATATCCGGGTCTGTCTAACGGCTGTCCTCCAAGAATCGGATTCGCGCCTTCTTCCCGTCCCTTGTTCAGGTAATAGGATACACGGTCAAATTGTTCGTCGGAAACTAATGGCCCAATTTCTGTCGTTTCATCCAGACCGGGTCCCTGTTTTATTTTACCGGCATAGCTGCACATATCCGCCAAAAAATTATCGTATACTTTTTTATGAACGAACAGGCGGGAACCTGCACAGCAAACTTGCCCTTGATTAAAGAAAATCCCCAATAATGCTCCCGGAATTGCTTTCGAAAAATCAGCATCAGGAAAAACAATATTGGGAGACTTTCCTCCCAGCTCCAATGACACCCGTTTCAGGTTGCCAGCAGCCTGCTGCATAATTAATTTTCCGACTTCTGTAGACCCGGTAAACGCCACTTTACGAATTCGCGGATGCTGTACAATCGCACCGCCCGCTGTTGGACCAAATCCGGATAAAATATTTACAACGCCATCGGGAAACCCGGCTTCCTGTATTAATTCAGACAGATACAATGCAGACAATGGCGTTTGTTCCGCTGTTTTCAAGACGACCACATTTCCTGTCGCCAACGCCGCACCCAGTTTCCAAGCAGCCATTAGCAAAGGAAAATTCCACGGTATAATCTGTCCGACAACTCCGACAGGCTCGCGTCTTGTATATGTAAACATATGCGATCCTACGGAATTATCGATGACTTCCCCATGAACTTTTGTCGCCCATCCTGCGTAATACCTGAAATGATCAATTGCTAAAGGAACATCTGCATTTCGTGTTTCACGAATTGGTTTTCCATTGTCCAGAGTATCCAATTGCGCCAAAGCCTCAGCATGCTCCTCCATCAGGTCTGCCAATTTCCAAATCAATTTCCCCCGCTCACTGGGAGTTACCTTTGCCCAAGGTCCTTGCAATGCTTTTTCTGCAGCTTCAACAGCCCGATCCACATCTTCTTTATCAGCCTCAAATACGTATGTAAGAACTTCACCCGTTGAAGGATCTTTTGTAGCAAATGTTCTTCCTGAGATAGATTCTACATATTGCCCGCCGATAAATAATCGTTTGGGTCCACTGTTTAAAAATGCTTGAACTCTTGGATCTAGTTGCGCAGTTGTTGATTCTGGTTTTACAAAATTTGTTGACAAATAATTTCCCCACCTTTGACTATTTTTCAGAAGCGCTTTCAAAGAAGAGCTTTACTACTATATATACAGTCGATAGAGTTTATATTCCCAAAAAGAAACACTCCGAACATTCAAAAATATGTACAAGCAAAACAAAAAGGACATCCCAATCCATAAAAAATGGAATAAAGATGCCTTTTTTTGCTTTTGTTATGATAGTGCAAGCGAAAGCTAACCATCTAAAAATGAACGCTTGGGACATCCGCTGCTATTTTAATACTGAACTTATTTGTCAAATAACCCGCCTTTTTTTCCAACCTTTACACCTTTTCTCTGCTTTCCAATCTTTTTATCAGGTCTTATGGATCCCATCTGTCCCGCGTTTTTCTTTTTCTTTGCTTCAATCAGCTGTTTCATTCGTTCAATGTCTTGATTCACCGAATTCATCTTCCTTATTTTGATTTTCGTTCATTCATTCATGATTCATGCTTGCGTTGTTTCGCAATGGTTTCCGCCAGTTCATTTAAGTATGTCCACCGTTCGAACAATACCTCTAGTTTTTTTTCCAACTCCTGTTTGTGTGAGAACAACTCTTGCAAAAGCTCAAAATCGCTTCCAGCACCATCAATTTTTTCATTGATAACGCGCAAATCGTTCTCTGCTTGCTCAATGATGCCTTCAATTTCATCATACTCTTTCCGTTCTTTATAGGTAAATTTTAACAGATGTTCCTTTTTCTCTTGCTCCTGCTCTTTTGCTTTATGATTTTGAGTTGGCAAGTGTTTTTTCTCTTGATTCTGTCGACCAGCCGGATTGTCTGAGACTTTTGGCGGCATTGTGTTGGATTCCAGATACTCTGAATAATTCCCTATATACTGCCGAATGACACCATCGCCTTCAAACACGAACAACTTGTCAACAACGCGATCCAAAAAATACCGATCGTGGGAAACAGCTATGACTGCTCCAGCAAATTCCTCAAGATATTCTTCAAGAATTGTCAACGTTTGAATATCCAAATCATTCGTCGGTTCATCTAACAGGAGTACGTTTGGTGCACCCATCAAAATCCGCAATAACTGAAGCCGCCGTTTTTCTCCTCCGGAAAGCTTTCCTATTGGTGTCCACTGAAGTGCAGCAGGAAATAAAAACCTTTCCAACATTTGTGCAGCACTGATCAATCCACCATCAGCAGTGAAAACATACTCCCCTGCTTCCTTGATGTACTCAATCACTCTTTGATTGCCGTCCATTTCATCACTTTCTTGGGAAAAAAATCCGTGTTTGACAGTTGGACCTTTCTCAATGCTTCCTGAATCCGGGTCAATCCTTCCTGCTATGATATTGAGCAGCGTGGATTTTCCTCTGCCATTTGGTCCGATAATCCCGACTCGATCCTCTTTGGAAACAATATAAGTAAAATCCTGGATCAAGCGTTTCCCATCATAGCTTTTCTCTATACGCTCCAATTCAAAAACTTTCTTGCCCAATCGAGTGGCTACAGAAGAAATTTCAATTTTAGTCGTCCCAGATTCGTATGATTGCTGTTGGAGTTTTTCAAACCGATCAATTCTGGCTTTTTGTTTTGTCGACCTGGCTTTGGCTCCTCTCTGAATCCATGCCAATTCCCTTCGCAACAGGTTGGCCCGTTTTCTCTCCGAGGATTCCCGTTGTTCTTCCCGTTCCGCTTTTTTCTCTAGAAAGTAACGATAACTGCCATCGTAACTATAAAGACGCCCTTGATCCAATTCGATAATCCGATTGACAACGCGATCCAGAAAATACCTGTCATGTGTGACGAGCAGTAATGCCCCTTTGCGTTTATTTAAATACTGTTCTAGCCAGTCGACCGTTTCATGATCGATATGGTTTGTTGGTTCATCCAATATTAATAGATCAGATGGATGAATAAGAGCATTTGCCAAAGCTACTCGTTTCCTCTGTCCACCGGAAAGTGTGCCGACTTTTGCATCAAACTGCGGGATTCCCAATCTGGTTAAAATGGTCTTTGCTTCACTTTCCATCTGCCAGGCATCTAACGCATCCATTTGTTGCTGCAATGACAGCAATCGATTTTGCAAAGCGGTATCATTCTGCTGCAGTTCCAATTTCCCTATCGTTTCCTGATACTCTTTAACGGTTTGCATAACTGGTGTATTGCCTTTGAAGACTTGTTGCAGTACTGTAGCATCCGGATCAAACTCGGGATTTTGCGGTAAATATTCAATTGTTGCATGACTTCCCGCAATAACTTTTCCTGAATCGGGACTTTCCAAGCCCGCAATGATCTTTAAAAAACTCGATTTTCCGGTTCCATTCACACCAATTAAACCGATTTTGTCTCCAACTCCTATACCAAAGGAAACATGCTCAAATAAGCACTTGACGCCAAAGCTTTTGGAAATATCTTCAATCGATAGTAAGTTCATAATTCTTCCTTTTCTAATCGTAAAATTGATCATCGGATGTTGACAACGAATTGAATAGAATGTCAATGAATCCTGATATTTATTGTTTATTGTCCTGTTATAGGAATACTGTTCCGTTATGCGCTTGCAATTGCAAAACAATACTTTTCATAAAAACAGCTATACGGCAAAGAAATTTTGGTGTTTGTAATATATGCGTGGTAAAAGTTTTTCGAAGGTCATTATAGATGTTGATTATAAATGCTGCCACTGCAATCAGGCAACGACAACCTTTTTGGGGATGGTCAAGGACCCGAACAAAAAATCAGGAATTTACGCGCGTCTCTCCTGACGCAATTCCCTGACTTCCTTGTCAAGCCTCCATACCTCTTTTTCTCTTTCTATATGTTTTTCTTTAAAAAATTGTACATCATCACTGACTTCCAGTAATCTCCGCTCTATTCTTGTCTGACCTATTTTCAATTCAGAAATGCAATTCCCATTACTTTCCGAGTGTTTTTCCAAGCTGTCCATTCGCGATTCCAAGCTATCCATTCGTGCTTCCAGGTTATCCATTCGTGCTTCCAGGTTATCCATTCGCGCTTCCAGGTTATCCATTCGTGCTTCCAATTTGTCCATTCTCTTGTTTAACTCTAAAAATCCTTTTTCCATACGGTTGTCCAAATCACGTATTGACTTATTCATGTTTTCAATTAACATATTGGCAAACTTACCTAACAATTCCTCCATCTCATTACGATCCATATTTTTCAACTCCCGTTCTGTATCTGAATATATTAATTATAACATGTTTTATCCGATACCTAGCCGCAACTATATATTCCCGTTTCTTCAAGCCGGTGATCGTAGTTGAAACAATTTGCAATTCATCCGCGTCAAATATTTAAACATTCCGTAAAGAATCGCTAAGGGAGATGATTGTGATGAAAACATTCTCGTTCAAATATTGGCTTCTGTATTTGCTTCTTTTGGATATTTTTTTACTGGTTGGCTGTGGCGGACAGTTGACAACTGGTGCAAGTCCGGAAAAACCGGCAAAGGAAGGAACCCAAAAGGAAAACCACGATAATCAGGTATCGCATCCCACCACCGTCAGTAGCGTCAAGAACAACACATCCATCCCTGATTCGTCTGTGTCCCCAACTACGCAAACTTCACCGAGCAACTCAAGCACTACGGGTGCTTACATCCAGCAACCTAACTCGATTGTGTTTTGGAACATTCAACAAGGACTGCTTCTCTCCGCTAGCAATGGCCATGGATTGGTGTGGAAGACGGTTGATGGCGGTCATAGCTGGACAAAGGTTTATGAAGATTCGAATCTGCTCAGCCGCGTTGTGTTAACAGGCAGCACAAGCGCTAAAGTGCTAGTTGGCGATGATTGGAAAAATCCAAAATCACAGATTGAGACGACAAATAACGGGCAAACATGGGTAAAGATGCCGTATCAAAAACCTCTCTTTGCCGATCAAGCATGCTCAATTGGCAAATTTGGCGAAGATTTATTTGTCAATCATTCCGCCCCATCATCTTCTCAAATTTGGGCTCTTTGCGATGGTCAGCCTGCTGCTGGCCAGATGTCAAAGTTAATTGTTTTCTCGCATGATGGTGGAAAAAATTGGACAAAAAAAGCCGAAGTAACCCCGAAAGCTGCAAATACCAACGGGCTAGGTCTTAACGGCTATCCTATGGGAATTGACTTCCTTTCTGATGGGAGAGGTTGGTTATGGGAATCCCGGGGCAACTCTTTTTATACCATCGACGGCGGTCAAAACTGGATTCCGTTTACCAACCTCACATCGCCTGAGACAAAAGAGGCTCGTTCGATGAGTCTGATCGATAATCAACACGGATATGCACTTCTCTGGGTCAACAACAAATATCTCCTTATGTTCACTAAGGATGGCGGAAAGTCTTGGAGTGAAGCAAATGCTTGGATCAATCAGTAATACTGAGTATACTGTAATTCCGGCTTTTTAAGTATGGGAGGGGCACTTTAAACTGAAAGGGGGCCATCCAGCCCCTTTCAACACAATAATTCGAACAGCACAGAAATCATAATAAATTCCTCTGATGATTCAATGATATGATACAAATGTCAAAACTGCACATTTCGTGTTAATGTCTTCAGAAAGGCAAATCATCATCGGAAAGATCAATTGGTCTTCCATCTCCAAAAGGATCTTCAAATTTTGTTTCTTTCGCTGGTTCACGATTGAGTCCTGATGATCCACTGCCAAAATTCCCTGGATTACCGGAAGGATACTGAGAACCGCCGCCTAATCCGCCATAATTGGATGGAGCCATAGAGGAATTGCCCATCATCGATGAAGACGAAGGATTCTGATCGCCACGATCCAAAAATCTCACATTTTCTGCAACGACTTCTGCAATTCGAACTCTTTGGCCCTCTTTATTCTCATACGAACGAATCTGCAACCGCCCGTCTACCGCAGCTAAGCGGCCTTTTCGCAAATATTGCGCACATAGTTCGCCTAACTTCTGCCATACGATGATATTTATAAAATCTGCTTCCCGTTCACCCATCTGATTGGCTCTTGGCCGATCAACCGCTAATGTAAATGAGGCGACCGCAACTCCGTTTGGCGTATAACGCAACTCTGGGTCCGCAGTCAGTCTTCCAATAAGAATAATGCGATTTAACATAGGTGCACCTCCCTATTTATGAATCGATAGTCTATTAAAATTTAGTATAACAAACCATTTGTTGCTCTACAATATTAAAAAAATTTAAAAATTTTAATAATCTCCTGAATAATCAATTGATCTACTACAATGTTTTATCAAGAAAATTGAATCAAACATTAAAGCGGAAATGCATAACATCTCCATCCTGTACGATATACTCTTTTCCTTCTAATCGTAATTTTCCCTGGTCCCTTGCAGTTACCATTGAACCTGCTTGTACAAGATCATCATACGCTACTACTTCTGCACGAATAAATCCACGTTCAAAGTCAGTATGAATCACCCCCGCCGCTTGCGGCGCCTTCGTCCCTTTTCGAATTGTCCATGCCCGTACTTCTTGTACTCCTGCTGTAAAGTACGTATACAATCCAAGAAGTTTATAAGCAGCGCGAATAAGTCGGTCTAGGCCTGATTCTTCAAGTCCTAATTCCTCTAAAAACATTTGCCGGTCTTCGCCTTCAAGTTCAGCGATTTCTGACTCTACTTTGGCACTAATTACAATAACTTCGGCTTCTTCTTTTGCAGCATATTGCCGTACTTGCTCGACGTAAGTATTTGCATTTGCATTTGCAACTTCCTCTTCAGCTACATTTGCTACATACAATATCTTTTTTTGCGTTAACAAATGCAAATCCCGTACCAATGCCCATTCTTCTTCCGTTAATTCCAACGTCCGCGCTGCTTGTCCTGCCTCTAGAGTCGTTTTGATTTGTTCGAGAACAGATACTTCCTGTTGATATTTTTTATCACCACTTTTCAATTGTTTCTTGGTTTTCTCCATGCGCTTATCAATTGACTCCATATCTGCCAGGATTAGCTCCAAATTGATGGTCTCAATGTCATCGATCGGGTTTACTTTTCCGGATACATGTGTAATATTGGAGTCTTCAAAACAACGGACGACTTGAATAATGGCATCCACTTCGCGAATATGCGAAAGAAACTTATTTCCTAAACCTTCTCCTTGGCTGGCTCCTTTTACTAGTCCAGCAATATCAACAAACTCAAATGCTGTAGGAACAATCCGATTGGGGTTTACGATATCCGCTAACTGTTGCAGCCGAGGATCAGGGACTTCCACCACTCCTACATTTGGATCGATTGTACAGAACGGGTAATTTGCTGCTTCAGCTCCAGCTTTTGTTATCGCATTAAACAACGTTGATTTCCCTACGTTTGGTAATCCTACAATTCCAGCTTTTAAAGCCATTTTGTTACGCCACCTCTATTTTTATTAGAATCTAAACATAATTCAAGTTGTTTCCGTAGTATATTTTAACTTTGTCGATTTCGAAGATTCATCGATATCGTTCCATATAAATTATTTTCAGGTTTAAAAACTTCTTTGCACATCTGAAAGCTTTCGTGCCGATTCTCAACATTAAAAAACTAGCTCTTATTTTATGTAAATATTTTAATGTTTTCAATCCCTGCTACACGTCAAAGAGAAATATAAGCATTATAAGCTAAAATGTTGCACGTGAAACATTAAACATTTTTGATCGATTCCCAATTAAAGCAATCTGAATAAATTGAAACTAAAATCAGATGAATTTTTTCTCCATCTGATTTTTTTGATTAATAGTGCGTGTTCAAAAAGTGGTTAAGTAAGACACAAGGAGTGCGAAGCCGAAGCACGAAAAGGCGACGGAGTGTACGTGTTTGGTACATGAGTAAGCCTTTTTGGGATTCGGCAAAGCAATCCGCCGTGGAGTTTTGACTACTTTTTGAACATCCTCTAATAAAGTCTCACTAAGTGCTTTAGTACTTGAGTCTAGACTTATCCCTGCCATTATATTGAAAAGTTCAAGTAAAAACAATCGAAATTGCAATGTTTTCATTTCTTCGTTTAAAATTTAGGCAACATGTCTAAATTATGCCCTTCTACTCGTTCACCCGTCCCTGCACTCTGTTCAATCACCCAATCGCCCTCCTTATTTAAATCATCAATGCTGTCAATCAATCCCTGATTAGCCAATTGCCGTACCTCTTCTATTGACAGTATTTTCCCGCTTTCCGTTTTAATATATGCTATGTCACCATTACCATCTTTTCGAATTGCGATAATTTTTTCAGACATTCATAATGCCTCCTCTGACTATGCACGAACAAAGTCGAACATTTAACGGATGTTTCCATAGTCGGATTTTTTACATATAGCATGGACAGAATTTGCATTCACTATGAGTGCGTGTTCAAAAAGTGGTTAAGTAAGACACAATCCAAACGATTAAATTTTTTTCAAATTAATGCGACAATCGTATTGGGCACTGCCAATTCCAAGATCTGATAAATAGTTGGCAGTAAGTATATTGACTGATTTTCCTTCTTTAGTAGAAAAACCCTGTTCTATTTTTATCGTTTGCTCTTGCAATCCTGATGATACTTTAACACGCCCTACTAATGAACCACGATCATTCCAGATAAGGATCCGATCTCCAGTAGTTACACTTCGCTGCATTGCAATTGCTTTCGATATCTCGATTTGCGGCAACTCAATTTGACCATTGATTGTATACCCTTGTGAATTTAGCGATTTTCTAGGATGAACTGTCAAAAGATGAAATGGATATCGGTTTCTATATCGTTCATCCTGATTCTCAAGATACACAGGCAACGCACCGCTTTCTTCACCCGCCAATGATGATAAGAATTCATATTTACCGGATGGTGTTGCAAATTCTCCTTCTTTCCAAGGTACTTCCGGAATAGGAAATCGCAGATATCCGGCTTTCTGCAAACGCTCGCTGGAAATACCATACTCCTTTAATTTACCAAACGCACGATCTATCCATTCTTTCGGTGAACCTGCCATTTCTGCTCCAAACCCAAGTCGGTTTGCTAACTCTTGCCATATCTCCAGATCTGGCTTTGTATCTCCAATTCGAGAAATAACCGGATTCATATATACCATGTACGGACTCCACATTGTTGAAAATAAAACATCTTCTTCCTCAAGCGCATGCAGACACGGCAAGATATAGTCTGCCAACTTAGCAGTTTCCGTCATAAACATGTCTATAACAACTTTCACCGGTATCGACTGGTATGCGCGAATCGTCTTATTTGCATCCGGAATTTGCGTGATCGGGTTTGCACGTGTAACGAAGAGCATCTGAATCGGAGGGTTCTGAGCCTGTATGATTTCATCTGCCTGCGTAATTTTTGTAAATTCCCGATACGCATAGCGTTTATCCAATGCTGTAAACGCATCCCAATCAAAGAATTTGGAAATACCCCGATTGGCATAATTCACACCAGCTCCAGAAATCCCTATATTCCCGCTAATTGCTGCCAAAGCATCGATTGCCCGAATGGTATTGCCGCCGTTTGAATATCGTTGCAATCCAATTCCTAATAGTGTACAAGTAGGTTTTGCATCACCATATATAGCAGCAAGCTGCATAATCTGCTCAGATGAAATGCCTGTCATTTCACTGACTCTGTCTAAGGAAAAAGATTGCAGTGAATCATGAAATTGTTGGAATCCTACTGTTCTATTTTTTATAAACATTTCATCTGCTAAATTAAGATCAATTAATTGTTTGCATACGCCAAAAGCTAATGCGCCATCCGTTCCGGGTCTTGGATGAAACCGATTCGCGACAAAACGGTCAAAGTCCGTAGGGGACGGATTGATAACTGTAATCGGAACACCTCTAGCCATGGCACGTTTAATAAATGGCATCATATGCATGTTCGTAACATTAACATTTCTGCCCCATATGACGATATGTCCAGAATGTTCAGCCATATCGTCCGGACTATGGCTGGCCGAATATCCAAAATCAAACCTTTGTGCCTCTAAACCTGCACCCCAGCACAAACTGCCAATCGTATCTGTAAAACCGCCAAACAAATTGAAAAATCGGGTCTCCATTGTTTTTAATAAAGTGCCAGAACCATAATCGTAGTGATGTAATATCGATGTTGGACCGTAGGATGAGCGGAAATTGCTCATGTATTCCGCAATTTCATCCAATGCAAGCTGCCAACTGATTTCATGAAAACGTCCATTTATCTTTTTTAGAGGCGTTAGGATTCTCTCTTTATGATATAAACGATCTACTAGCTTTCTTCCCTTACCGCAAATCATTCCCTGAGTGATCGGATGTTCCGGATCACCTTCTATATGCCGGATCCGCCCATGTTCATCGACTGTAGCCACCATTCCGCAAGCATCCCAGCAATCCAACGGACAAGCTGTACGTATATGTTTCATTTGACTTACTCCTTTGACTTATTCCTGACAGATCGGGTTTATGACTACTCTGTCGTACTTTCCGAGCGGAGAATTTTCTTTAGATCTTTCTCAAATTTACTTCTTGGCATTAATACACTACGACCACAATATTCGCACTTGATTCGTATGTCCATACCCATCCGAATAATTTTCCATTCATTTGTCCCACATGGATGAGGTTTTTTCATCATAACAACATCATTCAATTGAAATGTTTTTTGCATTAGGATCCCTCACCTTGCTTTTTCTCTAATTCAGTAGTTAATGAATCGGATTTTTTCTCAATCGCTGAAGATGTGATTAGTACTTGGTGCGGATAAGGAATCTCAATGCCAACTTCGTCAAATTTTCCTTTGATCCGTTTGAAAATCTCTCTTTGAACACTATAATTCATGAGAGGATTACATTCTACGGTAGAACGAATCACTACCTCAGAAGCTCCAAACGATTGCACCCCCATAACTTGAGGTTCACCTATCATATCGGGTACATCGATTTTTGCTTGCAGCATTACATCTTTAATTACATCAAACACGCGGTCCAAATCCTCATTGTAGGACACTCCAACATCGATAACTGCCAAGGAGTTTGCATTTGAAAAATTGGTCACTTGTGTAATACTGCTATTCGGCAGAATATATATTTCGCCTGTCCATGCACGCAGCTTTGTAATCCGCAATCCAAATTCTTCAACCGTTCCCCGAAACTGACCTGTCTGAATCGAATCTCCGACTGCAAATTGATCCTCAAAAATGATAAAAAATCCTGTGATTACATCTCGCACGAGATTCTGTGCACCAAAACCAATCGCGACACCTACTACCCCAGCTCCAGCCAATAGAGTCGTGACAGGGATATTCAATGCTTCTAATATCGCCATGATTAGCAAAAAGTACACAACATATCGAAGGACATTTATGACTAATGATTGCAGCGTCCGATTTCTTCTTTCATTCAACCGCAATGCACGATGCTGAAATACACGTTGAATAAAGGAAGTTCCAAATTTGATAACGATTTTCGCTAATATGTACCAAATTAGTAGCTTAATTAGAAAGATAGCAATCGATTCATACAAGTCGATGGACATGACTTGTAAATATAATCGATGAAATAAACTTTGCATGGAAACAATACTTGGATTTTTCGTATTCATTTGCAATATCCCCTCCTATAGAAATCCAAAGGACTTTCATCAATAGTACAACAATGCGCCAACATTACAAGATGTTTTGACACATCTACTATTATAACAAAACACTTTGGATTACTCTTATAGTCTCCGGGATATTCACTCTTTATTAACTTGTCCACGATTACCCAAATAGCAAACCCTTTACCAAGGATTCAGTGAAAAAGACGTTCTGACAAATAAAGATTGCTGCAATGAATGATCCAACCAAGCAAATCCGTGGAACCAGGTCAACAAGCTTAGACATGAAATACTGAACATCCATGCTGCAATACCTAGTATTCCATATATCATGGCTCCAGTTAACTTGCTATCCCACATGCCGCTTCTTGGCGGCCATACAGTGATTAAGGAACGGCGAATCATCTGAATGGAAATAAAAAATGCAATCCCTGTTATACTCGTCATAACGTAATTATAGGATTTATTCCATATTTCAAGATCCCGATTGAACATATTGGATCCGACCGGAATTTCACGTACAATATGAAAAAAGGTTGCTGATACTGGTGTTGTTTCATTTATGTGGTATTGAATCCACTCGAGCAAACGAATTTGCAACTCCGGCTGAATTACGAAATGCTCCGTCGAAGGAATGATATCTTTTACTACGATCGCTACAATAGAAAATGCCATGAAATCCATTACAGCATTTAATCCTCTACGTTTCCATCCGATGCAACATGACCAAACGAGGTATAAAACAGCCATGATATCGATTTCCATATCTATCACCCATGTCCTAGCAATCTTTCTGATATTTTTGGCTATGTTTTTATAATCGTACTCTCATCATCCATACCTGCGTTTCATGATACTCTATGACATTATATAAGGAAGTAGAACCATCGGTGGAATATGTCTAAATGGAAAGGAAACTCGAGATCTAGTGAAAGCATAAGTGAAGTCGGAGTCTATCTGAAAAAACTGTTTCTGAAAAATCTATGCAAATATTGATTCAAAACAATCGTATAATTACTCCCCAAAAAGTTCTTACAAAATGCACACGTATCTTAAGTATATGTTGTAAAAATTTTGCATATACTATCAGTATACTTTTTTAAGGTGGAGGAGCCTATGTTTCGAAGTATTCGTAATCGTCTGCCTCAAATTCCCTATAAAATTGACCATGCAGATTCGTTAGCGATACCAACTGTTCGGGATCTTTTGTATGAAACGTTACAAAGAGGAAAATCAGAGCAACAAGATTTGGTTATCGTCTGCATCGGAACAGACCGGTCCACTGGTGATTCACTAGGTCCTTTAGTAGGCACTTTTCTTAAAAGATCTTTACACCATTCGGTTATTCATCAAAATCAAAACGTATATGTCTATGGCACGCTGGATCAACCCGTACATGCGGTAAATCTTCAGGAAACAATTGCTGCAATCCAGAAAAACCACAATCGGCCTTTTATTTTAGCTATTGATGCCTGCCTTGGAAAATTGGCTAATGTGGGTACGATTCAATTAGCACACGGACCTTTAAAACCTGGAGCTGGTGTCAATAAGGAGTTGCCTGAAATAGGAGACATGCATATTACGGGGATTGTAAATGTTGGTGGATTTATGGAGTACTTTGTATTGCAAAATACCCGTTTACATCTTGTTATGTCAATGGCCGAATGCATATCAAATATCATTAAAGAAACTATGCTATTGAATTATAAACAAAAGCTCTCTACATTTTATATACAGTCAGAAAATCCTTCCCTTTATATGCAATAAAAACCCAACTCGTTTTTAAAAAGTCGGGTTTTTTTTTTACAATTCCAAATGTATTATGATTCGTTTGTTTGCAATGCTTTTTGTATTGCCAGTTTTTCTTCTTCTGTAAGCGGATATGTTGAGGAACCTTGAGTTACGGGTTTTGCATAAGTCCTTGATTCTTCTCTCCCATAAATACTGGATAAGACCACACCGTCACCCTTTGAATTCAAAAGTGCAACTGCATAACTTAAATCACTTCCGGTATTTCCAAACGCATTAAAACGTATTACACCAATCGTACCAAGTTTATTCGTAATTCTCTGCTCAAGACTTTCAATTGAAATTGACAATTGTTTTTGCTCGTGCATCGATTTCTGAACATCTTCAACGTATTGAAATAATAATTGCTCCAAATCGAGTTTTTTCTTGACGGTCATGATACGTTGATACTGTTTTCGCAATTGGGCAAAACGAATTAGAAACATCAGCAATAGTATAAATATAAGAATCAACAGTCCAAGAACAGTCAGGGTAATAACCTCTATATTGTCTAAGATAAGCGAATGTAACGAAATCATAAAAAAGCTCCTCCCGGTCCACGATCCAACAACGTAACATGTATTGTTGCCTAAATCAGATGTAATAATGCCCATTTCACTATAGCGACTATAACCAAAGATGGCAACATGTTTCCCACTCTAATTTTTTTTATGTCCAAAATATTTATGCCAATGGCCAAGATCATTAACCCGCCTGTTGCAGTCACAACATTAACAATCGCAGGATTGTATAATACTTGCCCAAACACATGTGCAATTAGTGCAATAAGTCCTTGATATAAGAAGATAGGGATGGCAGCTAATCCAACCCCAATTCCCATTGTTGACGAAAATACTACTGAAGTAAATCCGTCTAACATGGATTTTGTATATAAGAGGTGATGGTCATTTGCGAGACCTGACTGTATTGCCCCAAGTATGGCCATCGACCCGACACAAAATATTAAACTTGCAGAAACAAATGCTTCAGCAATTCGATTCTCTCCATTCCTTTGAAACTTGCTTTCTACCCATTGTCCAAATCGCAACAAAAAGCCTTCAATATCAAGCCATTCACCAATAATAATTCCAAACACCAGACTGATAATCATAATCAATATATCGTTTCCCGCTTTTAGAGACATCGAAAGGCCGATTATAGAAACACTTAAACCAAGGCCCTGCAATACAGTCGTCTTCATTTGTTCGGGAATCTTGGGTAGTGCAATTCCAATGAACGTACCAAGCAATACCGATACAGCATTTACAAAAGTGCCTAACAAAAACATATATATCCCCTCTACAACCAAATTCTTTTCTCTATTTGTATTATCCCATTTACATTTCTTTTAAAATTTCACTGATTGCATATAAAAATATGTCAATTTCCTCTTCTGTATTAAAAAAACCTACACTGACACGCGCAGCACCCGTATCCGATGATCCTGATGCTTTATGAGCAAGGGGTGTACAATGTAATCCGGTTCGAACGGCAATTTGATAATACTTATCCAGGATGAATCCAAGTTCTGTTGAATCCAATCCGTCTATTACAAAGGAAACCACAGGCGCCCGCAAAGAAAGTTGATCAGGACCTAGAATTTTAATTCTTTCATATTGATTCAAACCATGAAGAATTTTTCGAGTCAATTGCAACTCATGATCTCGAATGTTTGCAATCCCCTTTTTTTGAATAAATTGAATTCCTGCTAATAGTCCGGCAATTCCAACCGTATTTCTTGTTCCACTTTCATATCGATCCGGTCTCACCTTGGGCTGGTCGATCGATTCACTGTTTCCGCCAGTCCCACCGTACATAAGAGGCTCCAGTTCAATGCTTGGATGCACATATAAAAACCCGGTACCTTGTGGACCATATAATGATTTATGGCCAGGTGCCGCAAGCATTTGTATATTCATTTCATGCACATCGATATCCAAAACACCTGCTGTTTGTGCTGCATCAACAAGAAAACAGATTCCATGTTTCCCTGCAAATTCACCAATACTATGTAAATCAATAATGCTTCCTGTCAGATTGGAAGCATGGGATGCAACAATCATTTTGGTATTCCCTTTTAAAGCGCTATAAATATCCTGGGGATTCATTAATCCTTTTGAATCTACCGATACATATGTAATTTCAATTTGATATTTTCGTTTCATGTATTCTAAAGGTCGTCGAACAGAATTGTGTTCCAACATGGTAGTTATTACATGGTCTCCCGGTTTCAGAAATCCTTGAATGGCCAGATTTAACGATTCCGTGGTATTTTGTGTAAATATAACATCCTCCGCATGTGCGATTCCAAACAGTTTTGCGATTTCCTGACGAGCCTGGAATATCACCCGTGCTGCCTGGTTTGCCAAAGCATGGCTTCCTCGACCGGGATTCCCTGCATATTCCTTCATACATTCCATCATGGCATTTATCACTTCCGGAGGTTTAGGAAATGAAGATGCAGCATTATCGAGATAGATCATAGAATTATCCCATCTTTCTAGTCAATAAAATAAAAACTATCTCACCACTGCAAACGGTGAGAAATCAAAAAGCAACTAAACATTAGTGTATGTTTCGTAACCCGATAATTCAAGCTTTATTCTTGAACAAATGAAACACTCGATAACAAACATCTCACTATTTTCATCATCGCATGATGAATTAAGATAGCGAATCCCCCTGTTATTGGTGACCATCGTTATAAATTCAGGTCTTAGATATAACTATTTTTCGTTTTGTTATGATTTGTCATTCAAAACTCATGAATATAAAGTAAATGGAGACGACAGATGTCATCCCCCAAATAATATAAATTCATTTTTTTGAATCGCCAACTTCAGAAATAAGCTGAATAATACGCTCTAAATCCTCCGGCGAAAAGAAATCAATTTCTATTTTTCCCCGCTTTTTCCCTTGTTGAATTCGTACAGAAGTACCTAAATAGGATCGAAATTGATCTTCATATTGTTTTAATAGGGAGTTCTTTTTATCAGGCCTTTTCGGTTCTCGCGTGATTCCGGAGGATAAACGATTGACAAGTTGTTCAACTACTCGAACACTTAAATCTTCCTCTGTAATTTTTTGCGCTAATGTCTTTTGTTGGCTCTCATCTTGCAAACCCAGAATTGCCCTTGCGTGTCCCATCGTTATTGTTCCACGTGAAACATAATCTCGAACTTCTTTTGGCAAATGAGTAAGACGTAAGTAATTCGCAACATGAGAACGGCTTTGCCCTACTTTTTTTGCGAGTTCTTCCTGTGTCAAATTGAAATTCTCCATTAGCTTTGAATAGGCCTCTGCAATTTCAATGGGATTTAAGTCTTCTCTTTGCAAGTTTTCAATTAAAGCAATTTCGCTCAATTGAATATCTGTAAACTCCCGAACAACAACCGGTACGTATTGCAGTTTTACAAGTTTAGCAGCTCTCCAGCGTCTTTCTCCCGCAACAATTTCATAACCATTAAAACTTTTCCGAACGACTAGTGGCTGAATAATACCATGTTCTTCAATCGAATTGGCTAATTCCTGTAGTTTCCCTTGATCAAAAACTCGTCTCGGCTGAAAGGGATTTGGCCGTAACTCATTGACTTCAATTTGAGTCACAGGATCTTGCTCATCAACGCCGAGTTGAGGAAACAATGCCTCCAGACCCTTTCCTAAACGATTTTTACTCATGATGGCTACTCACTTCCTTAGCCAGATCAAGATAACATTCAGCTCCTCTTGACTTAGCATCATATTGAATGATTGATTGCCCATGGCTAGGCGCTTCACTTAGTCGTACATTACGAGGAATCACGGTTTGATATACTTTTTCACGAAAATACTTCTTAACATCCTCAATCACTTGAATTCCCAAATTTGTACGCGCATCCAACATGGTCAAAAGCACACCTTCAATCTCCAGAGCCGTATTCAAATGTTTTTGAACCAAGCGTATCGTGTTTAATAATTGACTTAACCCTTCCAAAGCATAGTATTCGCATTGGATGGGAATCATAACAGAATCAGAAGCAGTCAAGGCATTTACGGTTAATAAACCCAATGAAGGAGGGCAGTCAATCAATATAAAGTCAAAATATTGTTTTAGAGGTTGAATTGCTTTTCGTAATCGTACCTCTCTGGAAATTGTCGGTACAAGCTCAATTTCCGCACCAGCCAGTTGAATCGTAGCAGGCAAAATTTTTAGTGTATCAATCTCAGTGGCCAAAACTGCATCACTTGCAGGGACATCATTTATGATTACATCATAGATACAATGGTGAACGTCTGCTTTATTTACACCAATACCGGACGTTGTATTTCCTTGAGGGTCAATATCGATAAGCAGCACACGCTTCCCTAAACTTGCAAGGGACGCACCAAGATTTACAGAAGTAGTTGTCTTCCCAACTCCTCCTTTTTGATTGGCAACGGCTATTACTCTTGCCATTTCGTCACCTCATTCCTGAAACATTCGGCATCTAAAAAATATTCGCCATACGTATTGTTCATCCTGCATAATCCTCGCTTGTTTCACTACTAATTTTAGGGAAAAATTATTTGATATGCTGAAGAGTAATCAACAAGAAAGCCCCCGATGCAACCGGAGGCAACCAATTTTTATATCGTAAACAGAAACATACTCAAAACTTCATTTCCACTTGGTTAAACATACAGAACATCTATTTTTTGTTTTTAGGAACGCGAATCGTAAACTGGTAAAATTCCTCATGATCTTCTTCTTCTGTGTCGACTGTTAGTCCATTCTTTTGGATCATATCCAAAGATTGGCGAATCGTATTGACTGCCAACCGGACATCCTTTGAAAACGAAATTCGTTTTGGCTTCGGCTTTGCTCGCTCTTGCATTTGCTCCAGAATCTGCTTTACTTTCCCCTCTGTCTGCTTCACGTTTAGATCTCGTTCCTGAATTTCTTTTACAATCTTTAGTTGCAAATCTACAGACGGTAAAGATAACAATGCACGCGCATGGCGTTCTGTGATGATTCGATTCATCAGTGCTTCCTGCACCTGTTCAGGCAAATGCAGCAAACGCAGCTTATTTGCAATCGTCGATTGTCCTTTGCCTAAACGCTGCGCAAGGCTTTCTTGCGTCAAACCATGAAGCTCCAACAATTGTTGATATGCAATTGCTTCCTCAATTGCAGTTAAACCTTCTCTTTGCAAATTCTCAATAAGCGCGACTGATGCTGCCTGGGAATCGCCCATTTCTCGAACGATCGCCGGAATTGTGGGCAACCCCAGTTTTTTGGCCGCTCTCCAGCGACGTTCTCCTGCAATCAACTCATAGGAATTCTCAACTTTGCGTACGATAACTGGCTGAATCATTCCATGTGTACGAATGGTTTGACTTAATTCCTCAATTTTATCATCATCAAAAACGGAGCGAGGTTGATACGGACTTGAGATAATTTCATCAACAGGTACCTGTTTGACTTCCTCTTGCCCTTGAACCCGATTATCAAAACCAAACAACCTTGTCAATTGATCTCTCATCCTGGAAATCACCAACCCTGCAATTTCTCGCTACCGTACAAGAATATCCTGTAGACACTAGCAAATTTTTATATTCGTCATTCGTGGGAAGGATTCCTGCAAATGATCTATACTAATGGTCTTTTTTGCGGCACGCCCGCTTTTCTTGGAAATGATTTCGGACACTGCTTCACCTTTCGAATCACAAGAATGCATCGCTTTCCTGCCTGTAAAGGCAAATCCACAGGTATCACTTGTTCAATTTCGCCGCCCAATTGATGCACAGCGCTTTTACCTTCTCTCGCTTCTTCCTCTCCCTCAAGACCTTTTAAGGCGAGAAAACATCCATTCACTTTCACAAAAGGCAAACAATATTCCGCCAATACCGGCAAGCGGGCGACCGCCCGTGCAGTCACTTGATCAAAGGATTCTCTCCAAGCAGGGCGCCTGCCAAAATCTTCAGCGCGTCCATGTACGGCTGAGACATTATTTGATATCCGTAATCCCAGAATTAATTCACCAAGGAATTGAATTCGCTTCTGTAAGGAATCCAAAATTGTAACCTGTAATTCAGGATACACAATTCGCAGCGGTATGCTTGGGAAACCTGCACCTGCCCCAATATCTAACAGGGATCCCCGCGTTTGCAAAGATGGTGCGGATGCAAGTGTCAATGAATCATAGAAATGTTTCAGATATACATCCAGCACTTCTGTTAAAGCTGTTAAATTCATACGTTCATTCCATGCAATTAACATTTGATAATACGAGAAAAATTGTCTTAGCTGATCCGAACCCAATGATAAGGAAAGCCCTTCACACCATTCTTGAAATTGGGGTTCGAGGGTTTGCTGTTGAACCATCAACTGCCGATCCATCGAACTATCCATTTGCCACGTTCCTTTTTCCGCGAGATTCCAGATAAATCAATAAAATCGATATATCCGCAGGCGTTACACCCGAGATCCTCGAAGCTTGTCCAATCGAACGCGGGCGAATGTTTTTCAACTTTTCTCTCGATTCGGAAGATAATCCTTTGACAACCTGATAATTGATATCATCAGGAATTAGCTTTTGTTCCAACTTTTTTTGCTTTTCGATCTGCTGTGTCTGTTTTTCAATATATCCCGAATACTTAATCTGAATTTCCACTTGTTCTTTCACATCTGGATGCAACTCCGTGTCAATGTTAGGCGCCAAAGACTCAATCAACTCATAATTAATTTCGGGTCGACGCAACAATTGTTCAAGGGACATTACATTCGCCAAAGGCATCGATCCGCTCTCTTGAATTTTTTTTATGACAATTGGATCCTCTGGTTTGACTCGGGTACTGGCCAAACGGTCTTTTTCCCTTGCAATCCACTCTTTCTTTTTAAGAAATTTATCAAAACGTTGTTCAGAAACCAAACCAATCCGATAACCTATTTCCATTAGACGCAAATCCGCGTTATCATGACGTAAAATCAACCGATATTCCGCGCGGGATGTCAATAGTCGATAGGGTTCACTGGTTCCCTTTGTAACCAAATCATCAATCATCACTGCAATATAAGCATCGGAACGATCCAAAACCAACGGCTCACGGTCCAAAACTTGTAATGCGGCATTAATTCCTGCCATAATCCCTTGTCCAGCAGCCTCTTCATATCCTGAAGTACCATTGATCTGACCAGCCGTGAAAAATCCTTTGACTTCTTTTGTCTCCAGAGTTGACCAAAGTTGTGTAGGCATAATGGCATCATATTCGATTGCGTAGCCAGGCCTCATCATTTCTACATGTTCCAGTCCGGGAATGGATTTTAACATCAACAATTGAACATCTTCCGGCAAGCTTGTCGATAGTCCTTGTACATACCATTCAGCAGTATGGCGACCTTCCGGCTCCAAAAATATCTGATGGGACGGGCGATCAGCAAAACGCACAATTTTATCTTCAATAGACGGACAATACCGCGGTCCGGTTCCTTTTATTTCACCAGAGTACATGGGGCTGCGGTGGAGATTTTCCCCGATAATGGCATGTGTTGTTTCCGATGTATATGTTAGCCAGCAAGGGACTTGTTCCCGTTCCGGCACGTTGTCATCGTACGAAAAATGCAAAGGCTCTTCATCCCCCGGCTGTACCGTCATTTTTGAAAAATCGATCGTATGCTTGTTTACCCGCGGAGGAGTGCCCGTTTTAAAGCGCGCCAACTGAAATCCTAAATCCAGTAAACTATCCGTTAATTTCATGGCTGGCATTTGACCATTTGGACCACTTTGATAGGAAATATCACCAATGATGATCCGGCCCCGCAAATATGTACCCGTTGTCAATACAACAGCTTTTGACCGATAAATCGCACCTGTTTTTGTAATGACTCCTCTTACACGGCCATTTTCAGTAACAACTTCTTCCACCATTCCTTGCCGTAATGTAAGATTCGGTTCATTCTCTATCGTATGCTTCATGGCTTGTCCATACAAAAATTTATCGGCTTGAGCCCGCAACGCATGTACAGCAGGTCCTTTCCCCGTGTTTAACATGCGCATTTGAATATAGGTTTTATCAATATTCCGAGCCATCTCGCCGCCTAAGGCATCAATTTCCCGAACCACATTTCCTTTCGCTGGACCGCCAATCGCCGGATTACAAGGCATATACGCAACCGTATCAAGGTTAATCGTTAAAAGCAATGTACGACAGCCCATGCGTGCCGCCGCCAAAGCAGCCTCACACCCGGCATGTCCGGCGCCAATAACGATAACATGATATTCTCCAGCTTCATATTTCATACAATCCACCTACTTTCCTAAACAAAATTGTGAAAAGATTTGATCCAATAGATCCTCCCCAACTTCTTTGCCAATGACTTCGCCTAGCGTAGACCAGGCATTTTTTACATCAACAGCTACTAAGTCAAGTGTCATGCCCATTTGAGCGGATTGGACAGCTTCTGATAATTGTGTTTTTGCTTGCTCCAATAAAGCAATATGTCGTACATTCGTGGCATATGTCGCATCTTTTTGCTCGATTTGTCCACCCAAAAACAGTTCCTCTACCAGATCTTCAAAATTCTCTAAACCGATTCCCGTTTTTATTGAAGTATGTACAATTCGCTCTACGGGCATATATTGTCCAATTTGATCCAGTGAAACAGCAGATCCTAAATCGGCTTTATTGACGATTACAATACTCATTCGCTTTGAAGCTATTTGCAATAAATCCTCATCTGTAGCGCTTAATGGCTTGGATCCGTCCAAAACGACAACTGTCAGGTCCGCATCCTGAATCGCTTCTCTGCTTCTCTCCACACCGATTTTTTCAACAACATCCTCTGTTTCCCGAATGCCTGCCGTATCAAGAATCGTCAAAGGTATACCGCGAATATTGACGCTTTCCTCTAAAATATCACGGGTAGTGCCTGGAATATCAGTAACAATCGCCCGCTCAGTACGAGACAATCGATTTAATAACGACGATTTGCCAACGTTCGGTTGACCAACAATAACCGTTTTTAGTCCTTCTCGCAAAATTCTTCCGTGGCGTGCACCATGTAATATGCGCTGAATTCGCTCAATGGCAACCTCTCCATCCTGGATCACACGTCGAACCGTTACATCCTCTACATCATGTTCCGGATAATCAATTGTTACTTCAATATGTGCCAACAATTCAATCAACTTTTGCCTTAATAGACGAATTTCTTGGCTCAAGCTTCCCTCTACCTGCTTTAGAGCTACTTGCATAGCCGTATCCGTCTTCGCACGAATCACGTCGATCACTGCTTCCGCTTGGGAAAGATCAATCCTTCCATTCAGAAACGCTCGTTTCGTAAATTCACCAGGCTCTGCCAATCGCGCACCTGCTTCCAGAATCGTTTCCAGTACACGGCGAATGGCTACTATACCACCATGACATTGCACTTCTACAACATCCTCTGCGGTATAACTTCTTGGAGAACGCATTACAAGTACAAGCCCCTCGTCAATAATATCCCCAGTGGAAAACTTTCGAATATGACCATAATGTACTGTATGTGACGCTACAGTTTCTAACCGCTTTTTCCCTGTAAAAACTTTATCCACAATGCGAATCGCTTCCGGTCCGCTGATGCGAACGATTCCAACACTACTCTCCCCAAGAGCGGTCGCAATCGCAGCTATCGTATCCCAATCATTCACAACTTTCGCTCCTTACTTTTCCACAATAGTATAGATTCACAATATCATGCAAAGTTGTGCACATTATATTGTAACACACCGATTTGCAACTCTAAACACATCCGGAAAAATTATCAACATGTGAATAGAATAATAAAAAACTCCTTCCCTCATAGCAGGTAAGAAGTTTTCCACATGTGCACACTTTTTTAAAAAATAAAAAGAGCCTATCGATTCAATGCAAACATTTGAATCAACGCTCTTGATCGTAAGAAACCTATTTATATAATCATGAAAGTTTGATCATGAAAGTTTTAATTTGGAATAATGACGATTTTGCGATAAGGCTCTTCCCCGCGGCTTTGTGTTTTTACATCTTTTCGTTCTTGCAACCGACTATGAATCACTTTACGCTCCGATGCAGACATAGGTTCTAAAACCACTTCCGTCCGCTGCCGAGCAGCCCGATCCGCCAAACGATCTGCAAGCTTCTCTAATGTTTCTCTTCTTCGGCTTCGATAGCTTTCTGCATCCAAAACAATTCGAACAAATCGATCCGAATGTTTATTTGCAACAAGATTTACAAGATACTGTAACGAATCGAGAGTATGGCCGTGTTTTCCTATCAGAACACCAATATCGGAACCAAACATATGAAATTCAAATCGGTCTTCTTTATTAAGCCTCTCAATTTTTACGTTTTGAAGGCCCATAGCTTCTACAATCTGAAGCAAAAACTCATATGCCTCTTCAACTGCATCTTTCGATTCCACTGTGGTCAGCTTGGTTTCTATCAAATCATTTTTCAATGAGTCCGTCGCCGTAGTCATTTCCACATTTGCCGCAGAATTTGATGCGAATACAGTATCGACAGACGAACCGGTATCAGATCTTACCTCCTGTTCAACCTTAATCACCAACTCGACTTCCACTTCCGCATCTCGAGTTCCGATCAAACCGAACAAACCACGGCTCGGTTGCTTTAGAACCGTAATGTTTACTTGTTCCTTCGTTGCCTGCAACCGTTGTAAAGCCTTTTGCACCGCTTCATCAATTGTTTTTCCGGTCGCCACCACTTTTTTCATTTAGCCGTTGCCTCCTCCTTTTTCGCAGGCAATGTCTTTGTAAAATAGGTTTGCGCAATTGTGAACACACTACCATATACCCAATATAAAGCTAAAGCCGCTGGAAACTTAAAGCTAATAAACAGGATCATAACCGGATAAATGATCAGCATCATTTTTTGCTGCTGCTCACTCATGCCGCCAATCGTGCCAACCATCATCATTTTCTGTTGGAAATATGTCAAAGCTGCTGCCAAAATCGGCAATATGTAAAAATGATCAGGCAACCCTAAGCTGGACACCCACAAAAAGCTGGCAGACTTGATACTCGTGTTATACATAATTGCCCGGTACAAGGCCAACAGGATTGGCATCTGAATCAAAATTGGAAAACAACCGGAAAGAGGATTCAGATTATACTGCTGGTACAACTTCATCATTTCCTGCTGCATTTTTTGAGCGTCATTTTTATGCTTATCCCGGATCTTTTTAATTTCTGGCTGCAACACCTGCATTCCTTTGGTATACCGCAACTGTTTTAGATAAAAAGGTAATGTTGCCAGACGGATAATCAATGTCACGATCAGGATGGACCAGCCATATCCGGTATAATGCGCGAAAAAATCAATGCCATCAGATATAAATGAAACAAAATTCGACCACCAACTCAAAGGGGTTTGCCTCCAATTCAAAACAGATTATGGTACCGGATCATATCCACCTTTATGCCAAGGCCCGCATTTTAGTATCCGAATCATGGACAAATAACCACCATAAACAGCACCATATTTGCGCACTGCCTGTAAAGCATACTCGGAACAAGTAGGTGAAAATCTGCAACTTGGCGGTTTCAATGGTGAGATCCACATTTGATAAAAACGAATACAAGCAATCAAAATCATTTTCATGTGCGAAACAACCCGGCATTGGAAAATGCATGTATCAGGTTTTTTTTGACTTCTTCAAATTCCAGTTCTACAACACGCGGGCGTGCAATAATTACAATGTCGAACCTGGAATCGATTTGTTCGGAAATATCGGCTATTGCCGCTTTTAACAATCGCTTGACACGATTGCGGACCACAGCTTTTCCAACTTTTTTGCTGACAGAAAATCCAATATGAAATTCAGAAGGTAATTCTTGAGGCTTAAAATAAACAACGAGGAAGCGATTGGCAAAAGATCTGCCATGTTTAAAAACTTCCTGAAATTGTTCATTTTTGCGAAGTTTGTGTTGTGATCGCATGGATCTCTATCCTTTTCAACCGCTTACACTAAAAAATCATACATAAACGAAATCTAAAAGTAATAATTTGATATTGTCGAATATTGTCTATAGAAAAAGCTATATAGAGACATATGCAGCACCTTTGTAAATGCAGTACCTTTGTAAATTTGCAAAATATCTTTTCAGTATCATGTATTTTCAACTATATGTAGAAAAAGGCCACCAAAGTGGGGCCTTACTTAAGCAGATAATACCTTTCTACCCTTACGGCGACGAGCAGCCAAAACTTTACGCCCATTCTTTGTGCTCATGCGTTTACGGAATCCATGAACTTTTTTACGTTTGCGAACATTCGGTTGGAAAGTTGGTTTCAATTCATACACCTCCATCGGTTAAAACAATCGTCCCGAAGATGACATTCCCTAATAGTATAACGACATCTATTATATACTGTCAAGAAGAGAAATAGCAAATAAAAAATCTGGATAACATGTGAATAATTTTATACCGGCATACGACATGTATCGACAACTTATTCACGACTTTATCCCCAATTCACAACCATGTGAATACACTAAACTGCTTATTGTTTGTCATGTGGATAAGTTTTTAAAAATGCATTGCTCCAACCTTTGCCGATCTGTTATCATAGTCTTATCTTGGGGATAATAAAAATCTATCCACAACTTTTTCCACAGGTGTGGATAACTTTGTTAATACTTATTCTCATGCTCTGAATAAAGTTATTCACAAAACTCGACATGTTGTTTACAATTTTCCACATATCATATAAAATATCGACGTTCTGCGACTTTTTTGTCCACAGTTCCTGTTCATACTTTTTATGTTCTGTGGGCTTTATTTGTGTCTTTAATTTGGGAACGTTCGCATGATTTTCACCTTTTACGTAATTACTTTTTGTACGTGAGCTAGGAGGAGGTTCCGCGCAACATGGATCGCCGCGCACAAGAATTGTGGGAAAACACGTTAGCGGCTTTAGAAAACCGCTTAAGCAAGCCAAGTTATGAAACATGGTTAAAAGCCACAAAAGCACATTCTTTCGATGGACAAAGCTTATTTATTCAAGCGCCTAATGAATTCGTCAGGGACTGGCTGGATTCACACTATACTTCGATTATTGAAGAGATGTTAAAACAATTGACCAAAAAAAATCTTTCCGTACGATTTACCATCCCTCAATTCCCGAATGAAGATGCGCATGTTGCCCAAAAACCAGCGGAAAACCAACCGGAACTACCGACTGCAGCCGCCGAAGAATTTGTACCAACCATGTTAAATCCAAAATATCGATTTGAAACCTTCGTGATCGGCGCTGGAAACCGATTTGCTCACGCAGCCAGCCTTGCAGTTGCAGAAGCGCCGGCAAAAGCATACAATCCTTTATTTATTTACGGTGGGGTAGGTCTTGGAAAAACACACCTCATGCATGCGATTGGTCATTATGTATTACAGCAAAATCCATCTTCAAAGGTTTTATATATTTCTTCCGAAAAATTCACGAACGAATTTATTACGGCCATTATGAATAATAAAGGTGCGGATTTCCGTAATAAATATAGAAATATTGACGTTCTGTTAATTGACGATATTCAATTTTTGGCTGGAAAAGAACAAACACAAGAAGAGTTTTTTCATACATTCAACGCATTGCATGATGCCGAAAAACAAATTATTATTTCCAGCGACCGCCCGCCAAAAGAGATACCTACACTCGAAGATCGCTTGCGTTCCCGATTTGAATGGGGATTAACCACAGATATTCAAATCCCTGATTTAGAAACCCGTATTGCGATTCTCTATAAAAAAGCAAAAGCGGATGGGCTGGACATTCCTGATGAAGTCATTATGTATATAGCCAATAAGATCGATACAAATATTCGAGAGCTGGAAGGCGCTTTAATTCGAGTTGTTGCATACTCATCGTTAACCAATCGGGATATGTCGATGGAATTGGCAGAAGAAGCACTTAGAGACATCATTTCACCCAGCAAGACAAAAATCATTACAATCGCAGATATTCAAAAAATAGTCGGGGAACATTTCAGTTTAAAAATTGAGGATTTCAAAGCAAAAAAACGTACGAAAGCCATTGCATTCCCGCGTCAAATTGCGATGTATCTGGCACGAGAAATAACCGATTGTTCACTTCCGAAAATCGGAAGCGAGTTTGGCGGAAGAGATCATACGACAGTCATTCATGCACATGAAAAGATTACAAAAGAAATCACTCAAGATTTCTCACTCCGTCAAACGGTTGAACATCTGAAAGAAAAAATTACGCAATAAATAGAAATTCACATGGGTTTGCTGAATATGTGGATAAATTCGGGTCGATTGTAAACAACTTGTCCACAATGATGACATGTGGATTTCATTGGATGCTTCCTGCCTTTTTGAAATTATCCACATATTCAGGGCCCCTACTACTATTATTACTATATTTATATTCTTACTATTACTATCTATGCTACCTTGAAGAGACTTATTCCTAAAATTTTTAGGAGGCTTATCCATGCATATAACCATTGATCGCAGTCACTTTTTAACCGCCATTCAATCTGTTCAAAAGGCAATTTCTACAAAAACAACAATTCCCATATTAACTGGCATCAAATTAAGTGTGACAGAACAAGGTTTAAAAATGACTGCAACTGATTTACAAATCGGTATCGAAACAATCGTACAGAAAGAACAAAATGGAGAAACAATCCTGCAAATTCATCAATTGGGATCGATTGTATTAACAGCAAAATATCTAGGCGAAATCGTTCGCAAATTACCACAAGCAACCGTTGATATTGAAGTGAAACAAAATTATTTAACCATTATTCGTTCTGGTACTTCCGAGTTTAATTTACATGGTTTAGACGCAGAAGAATTTCCAAGATTGCCGCAAGTCACAGGAAATCAGGTTTTTAGCATACCAAGCGATCTATTAAAAGATATGATTCGTCAAACAGTTTATGCTGTTTCAACTGAAGAAATTCGTCCGGTTTTAACTGGTGTCGTTTGGTCGCTTAAAGAAGGCAATCTGAAATTTGTGGCAACAGATAGTCATCGATTGGCAAGCAGAAAAGTACAAGTAGAAGCACCGGAAGAAATGCAGCTTTTCAATATTATTGTTCCTGGGAAGAGTCTGCTTGAATTAGGCCGTTTATTATCAGAAGATGATACGTTAGTTGACATTGTTGTTGCAGATAACCAGGTATTGATTCACATGGGGAGAACCCAATTTTATTCCCGGCTATTAGAAGGCCAATATCCGGATACGACGCGAATCATTCCAAATACGTATAAAACGGCTGTCCAAGTCAAGACAAAAGATCTTCTTGATGCAGTTGAACGTGCTGCCTTAATTGCAAAAGACAATGACAACAATGTAGTTCGATTTAATATTAAACAAATGATCATTGATATCACTTCCAATTCACCGGATGTTGGAAAAGTATCAGAAACACTAAAGCCAATCCAGGTATCAGGAGAAGATATGATCATTGCTTGTAATGCAAAATATCTGATTGAAGCACTACGCGTAATTACAAGCCCTGAAATTACTGTTGAATTTACAGGCTCCATGAGTCCTATACTATTAAAACCCCTGGACAATCCGGGATATTTGACACTCGTTCTGCCAGTCAGGATTTATTAAGAATTTTTTTATGTCACTCCCTGAAGGAGGATCCATCGACAGATGACAGATATAAAAATTACGACAGAGGAAATAACACTCGGGCAATTTTTAAAATATGCGGATGTTATTACGTCAGGCGGCGATATAAAATGGTTTTTGAGTGAATATGAAATACATGTCAATGGAAAACTTGAAAATCGCCGGGGGAAAAAATTGTATCCAGGAGATATGATTGCCATTCAGAATATAGGAATATTTAAAATTGTCCATTAAATTTAATTTCAAAGGATACCGTCATGTTTGTAACAGCATTGCAAGCAAAACAATTTCGCAACTATCAGTCTCTTGCCATTGAATTTTCGCCTACTGCGAATTTGATCGTCGGTCAAAATGCACAAGGAAAAACCAATATTCTGGAAGCCATTTTGATGCTTGCGGTTGCTAAATCACACCGCACCAACAAGGATCAGGAAATGATTCGCTGGGGCAGCGAGAAAGCGACAATTTCTGCCTCAATCAATAGATCTGAAAGGCGCTATAAGCTGGAATTGGATGTCTTGAAAAAAGGCAAACGAGCTTTGATTAATGGAGTGGAAAAACGCAAAATGAGTGACTTCGTCGGTCATTTAAATATTGTGTTATTTGCCCCAGAAGATTTGACCCTAGTGAAAGGCAGTCCGCAAATCCGCAGAAAATTCATGGATTTGGAAATTGCGCAAATGAGTCCCAAATATTTGTACCATTTGTCCCAGTATCAAAAAGTATTGCAACAACGAAACAGTATTTTAAAAAATGGACAGCAGCAATCCATTCGCTCTATACAACCGATTCTTGCAGTTTGGGATGAACAAATCATTGAACACGGAATAAAAGTCATTCGAAAACGTTATGAATTTATTCACAAATTGCAAAAATACGCAAATCAAATTCATCAACAAATATCAGGAGGCAGAGAAGATCTTTCCTTGAGTTATGTAAGTTCCATTCCAATATTTCTCCCTGATACTACATGTAAAGAAGAAATGAACCCACTTTCTGCTGAACAAATGCGGGAAGTTTATATAAATCAACTTGAGCAACGCATGCCGCAAGATTTACAGAGAGGCAGCACATCAATAGGCCCACATCGAGATGATGTACAGGTATCCATTCACGATAAGCCGGTTGATATTTATGGATCCCAAGGACAACAGCGAACAGCCGCTTTATCCATGAAACTCGCAGAAATAGACTTGATCAAAGAAGAGGTCGGGGAATATCCAATTTTGCTTTTAGATGATGTGTTATCCGAATTGGACGAACAGCGTCAGCAACATTTGGTAAAATCAATGGGCGAAAAAGTACAAACATTTATTACGGCTACCACAACCTATGGATTGGAGATTTTTTTAAAAAATCATGCCGAAGTTTTTTCTGTCAATTCTGGTATAATAACCAAGGAAGGGTAGGTGTCCCGTTTTTGTTTATACATTTAGGCGGAGATGTAATGGTCTCTAGTAAAGATGTAATCGCAATTTTTGATTTAAGAATGAAAGAGGAATCGGAAGAAACCGCAAAATACCTGCAAAAAGTTGAGAAAAACGGAAAAATTGTCATGATTGATCCCGATGATTCAAAATCGTTTGTCGTAACCAACGATTACATCTATTATTCGCCAATCAGTTCACTAACACTTAAAAAACGGGCGAGTTATATGGATGAATTGGAATAATGGGAGTTGAAAAAGGCACGCGGCGACTATTGCGTGCGTTTTTTGGTATTCATACATAATTATGATAAGATAAAATTTAATGATTCTAGAATCGGATTCGTGGAGGGATTCAACATTGACTCAAGAGATTCATACATATGATGAGAGTCAAATACAGGTGCTCGAAGGATTAGAGGCAGTTCGGAAACGACCAGGCATGTATATTGGTTCGACGAGTGCCAGGGGCCTGCATCATCTTGTCTGGGAAATTGTAGATAATAGCATCGATGAAGCGTTAGCAGGACATTGCGACGAAATTCATGTAATTGTAGGCAATGATAATACAATCACAGTCACTGACAACGGGCGTGGAATTCCGGTAGGTACTCATCCTAAAATGGGAAAATCGACGCTTGAAGTCATTCATACCGTTTTACACGCGGGCGGTAAATTTGGTGGAGAAGGATACAAAGTTTCCGGCGGTCTGCACGGAGTGGGTGCGTCCGTTGTGAATGCTTTATCGGAATGGATGGAAGTTGAAGTAAAGCGGGATGGACAAATCTTTTTTCAACGTTATGAGCGTGGGGTTCCTGTGACTGAAGTAAAAACAATCGGTACATGTGAAATGAATGACACAGGCACAAAAACACGTTTTCAGCCAGATACTGAAATTTTTACGGAAACCACTGAGTACTCCTATGATACACTACAGTCTCGATTGCGGGAATTGGCATTTTTGAATGCAGGTCTTCGGATTATATTAACAGATAATCGGATCGAAAAATCTCAAACCTTTGAATATGCTGGTGGAGTATCTTCTTTTGTCGAATACTTGAACAAAAATAAAGATGTTCTCCACGAAACGCCGATTACTGTTTCCGGACAGCGGGATGGAATTGCTTTTGAAATCGCCTTGCAATATAACGATAGCTATACAAGCAATATTTTTTCGTTTGCAAACAACATACATACACATGAAGGCGGAACTCATGAATCCGGGTTTAAAAGTGCATTAACAAGGGTAATCAATGAGTATGCGAGACGTAATAATTTTTTAAAGGAAGCGGATAGCAATTTAACGGGAGATGATGTCAGGGAAGGTCTGACTGCCATCATCAGCGTGAAAATTCCGGAACCACAATTTGAAGGTCAAACGAAGACAAAATTAGGAAACTCAGAAGTGCGTGGAATCGTTGAGACAATTTTTGCAGAACGTCTCACAAATGCATTAAACGAAAATCCGTCGATTGCCAAAAAAATTATGGATAAATCAGTGACAGCAGCTCGGGCTCGGGAAGCTGCACGAAAAGCAAGAGAATTAACGAGACGAAAAAGTGCATTGGAAGTCAGTTCATTGCCTGGGAAATTAGCCGATTGTTCTTCTAAAGATGCATCCATTAGTGAAATTTATATTGTTGAGGGAGACTCGGCAGGAGGCTCTGCAAAGCAAGGAAGAGATCGGAATTTTCAGGCTATACTTCCGTTACGCGGGAAAATTATTAACGTTGAAAAAGCGAGATTGGATAAAATTTTGTCCAATAATGAAATTCGGGCGATCATTACAGCTCTGGGTACTGGGATCGGCGAAGAATTCGATGATACAAAGGCTCGATATCACAAAATTATTATCATGACGGATGCGGATGTAGATGGATCCCATATCCGAATCTTGCTTTTGACATTTTTCTATCGCTATATGCCGAAGTTGATTGAGAACGGTTGGGTATACATAGCTCAGCCTCCATTGTATAAAGTCCAAAAAGGGAAAGTTGTTCGCTATGCATACAATGACAAGCAACTTGATTTAATACTTGGTGAAATAGGAAAGGCAGGAATATCCATTCAACGTTACAAAGGCCTTGGAGAAATGAATGCGGAACAATTGTGGGAAACGACAATGGACCCTGAAAGCCGAACATTTTTACAAGTAAAAGTTGAAGATGCAATAATGGCCGAAGAATACTTTGATAAACTTATGGGAGATCGGGTAGAACCGAGACGGGAGTTTATCGAAACACATGCCAAATACGCCAAACTCGATGTTTAGAATAGTTAAATTTGAACGAATAAAGTGAGGAATGGATATGCTTCAAAGCAAATTACTGCTGCCTACACTCCGAGAAGCACCGGCCGAAGCGGAAATTATCAGTCACAAATTATTGATCCGGGCAGGGTTAATACGACAACTAGCCTCTGGTGTCTATACATATCTTCCCCTTGGGTATCGAACGTTGCGAAAAGTTGAGGCAATTGTGAGAGAAGAGATGGATAAGAGCGGTGCGCAAGAATTGAATATGTCAGTGTTGCAACCGATTGAGTTGTGGCGGGAGTCCGGTCGTGATAGTGCATACGGACCTGAATTGGTACGGTTAAAGGATCGTCATGAGCGGGAATTTGTTTTAGGTCCGACAAATGAAGAAGTAATTACAACTGTAGTAAAAAATGAAATCAAATCCTATCGGAAACTGCCTATCAATCTTTATCAGATTCAGACAAAGTTTCGCGATGAGCGCCGGCCTCGCTTCGGATTAATGCGGGGACGAGAATTTTTGATGAAAGATGCGTATTCCTTTGACTTGGATTGGAATGGATTGGATGTCACGTATCGTGGAATGTATGATGCGTATACAAACATATTTACCCGCTGCGGTGTCCGGTTCCGTGCTGTTGAAGCAGATGCAGGAGCAATCGGTGGCGAAGGTGGAACACATGAATTTATGGTTCTGGCCGAGATCGGTGAAGATACAATCATTTCCTGCAACCAATGCAGCTATGCGGCAAATTTGGAAAAAGCCGTTTCGGGTGTTGGAAAAGCACTGCAATCCCAACAAATAGGAATTGGAAATCAGGTTTCACCTGCGTATGAATCATTTGCAACTCCAAACCTAAAAACGATTGAACAATTGGCAGGACAACTCGGCGTCGATGCCTCTTCCTTCGTAAAAACATTGATCTATCAAGCTGGAAATGAGTTAATTGCAGTTGTTGTACGCGGTGATCGCGATGTGAATGAAGTAAAAGTGAAAAATTATTTAGGTCTTGTGGAAGATATTGAACTTGCTTCCGAGTCAAAAGTACAAGCAGTTACAAATGCGGCTGTTGGTTTTGCCGGCCCTGTAGAATTAGCGATTCCAATATTAGTCGATCAGGAAGTAGCCGCGATGGGTTCTGTTGTTTGCGGAGCCAATCAAACAGATCAACATTTACGCCATGTACTGCCGGGAAGAGATTTCCCGTTGGATCGCATTGGAGATTTTTGCAATGTAAGAGTTGGCGATCCTTGTCCGAATTGTGATGGAACTTTAGAAGCGTTTAAAGGCATTGAAGTGGGACATATTTTTAAACTTGGAACAAAGTATTCTGAAAAGCTCGGCGCTGCTTATATCGATCAGGATGGACAAGAAAAACCGATGATTATGGGGTGTTATGGCATCGGTATATCGCGGGTTGTCCAAGCGGTTGTCGAACAAAATTACGACGATAATGGCATTATTTGGCCGCTATCGATTGCGCCATATCATGTACACGTCATTCCGGTATCCATGAAAGACGAAACACAGCGTTCGGTCGCCAATGAATTGTATCAAACGTTTCAGGATATCGGGGCAGATGTTTTGTTGGATGATCGGGATGAACGGCCGGGAGTCAAATTTAAAGATTCGGATCTGATCGGCATTCCCATTCGCATTACCGTTGGCAAGCAAGCGGGTGAAGGAATTGTGGAAGTGAAATTGCGAAGTGAAGAAGACAAGCAACTGATGAATCTGGAGGAAGTTGTTTCGTTTGTTAAGAATCAACTTGCAACAATCGGATAGTATAACATATGCAAAACTTTTAATTTGGATAAGGGAGTTTAGACTGAATGGCAGAGAAGGAACGTTTATTAGAACGTGATATCAGTCAGGAATTGCGTGAATCATTCATTGATTATGCCATGAGTGTAATCGTCAGCCGTGCAATTCCGGATGTTCGTGACGGGTTAAAACCTGTTCATCGCCGCATTCTCTATGCGATGTACGAAGTAGGAATGACTCCTGATAAACCCTATAAAAAATCCGCCCGTGTGGTCGGGGATGTTCTTGCGAAGTATCATCCGCATGGAGACTCCGCGGTTTATGATGCTCTGGTGCGGATGGCACAGGATTTTTCCACTCGTTATATTCTCGTTGACGGACATGGGAATTTTGGTTCGATTGACGGTGATTCAGCTGCCGCCATGCGTTATACGGAAGCCCGCATGTCATCCATTGCAATGGAATTATTAAGGGACATTAACAAAGAGACGGTGGATTTTGGACCCAACTATGATGATAGTGAGAAAGAACCACTCGTTTTACCTTCTCGTTATCCGAATTTGTTGGTAAATGGTTCGTCTGGTATTGCGGTCGGTATGGCAACCAATATTCCGCCGCACAATCTGCGTGAAGTCATCGATGGTGTTTTGTTGATGATTGAGAACTCGGAAGTCACAACTGCGGATTTGATGAAAGTGATTAAAGGTCCAGATTTTCCAACTGCAGCAACGATTCTTGGGAAAGATGGCATTAAATCTGCCTATGAAACCGGACGTGGTTCGATTACGATGCGTGCGGAAACGACTATCGAGGAAGGATCCAATGGAAAAGTCCGTATCATCGTAAATGAGATTCCATATCAAGTGAATAAAGCAAAACTCGTCGAAAAAATAGCAGAATTAACACGTGATAAAAAGATCGATGGCATTACGGATTTGCGCGATGAATCAGACCGCAATGGCATGCGTATCGTTATTGAGCTGAGACGGGATGTAAAACCGCAAGTTGTATTAAATAATCTCTTTAAACATACTGCGTTGCAATCGACGTTTGGTGTGAATATGCTTGCTTTGGTGAACGGAGAACCGAGGATTCTGCCATTGCGTGATACCATTTATCACTATTTGGAACATCAAAAAACAGTGATTCGCAGGCGTACGCAATTCGATTTAAATAAAGCCGAGGCACGTGCCCATATTCTCGAAGGATTGCGCATAGCCTTAGACCATTTGGATGCAGTCATTACATTGATTCGAAGTTCGCAAACGACTGAAGAAGCACGTACGGGATTGATGACAGAGTTTTCACTGTCTGAAGAACAGGCCCAAGCAATTCTCGATATGCGTTTGCAGCGATTAACCGGTTTGGAACGGGAAAAGATCGAAAATGAATATAACGAGTTATTAAAGCTCATTGCTGAATTACGAGCTATTTTAGCTGATGAACAAAAAGTTCTAGGAGTTATTCGCGAAGAACTCGTAGCAATTCGTGATAAATTTGGTGATGAAAGACGAACGAAAATTCTTGCTGCTGAAGGAGAATTTGATGAAGGTGATTTAATACCGATAGAAGATGTAGCGATTACGATCACACACCAAGGATACGTAAAACGGATACCTGTCTCTGCATATCGGAGTCAAAAACGTGGTGGGCGTGGAGTTACTGCTATGGGTACAAAAGAAGAGGATTTTGTCGAACAACTGTATGTCACGTCTTCACATGACTACATTTTCTTCTTTACCAATAAAGGTAAAGTATATCGGATAAAAGCGTATGAAATTCCTGAATTGGGCCGTAGCGCAAAAGGTACGCCGATTATTAATTTGTTGAATATTGAACAGGGTGAACAAGTATCTGCCGTGATTCCTGTTAAAGAAATTACAGCAGAAACATTTGTATTCATGGCTACTAAGAAAGGGATCGTCAAGCGAACTTCCTTGGATGAATTTTCTAATATCCGTAAAGGAGGATTAATTGCTTTAAATATTCGTGAAGACGATGAATTGATCGGTGTACGAGTAACGGACGGACAACAGCAAATTATTATGGGCACAAAATTAGGGATGTCCATCCGTTTTTCAGAAAGTGATGTGCGTGTCATGGGGAGAATTGCTACCGGTGTGAAAGGAATTCAACTTTCATCGGAAGATGTTCTCATCGATATGGATGTCGTTCGTCATGACGCGGACGTATTGGTTGTGACAAGTCATGGATATGGGAAGAGAACGCCAATTGATGATTATCGTGAGCAAACACGTGGCGGAAAGGGAATTAAGACGTTAAATGTTACACAGAAAAACGGCTATATCGTTGCATTAAAAGTAGTGAATTCGGAAGATGATTTAATGATTATTACAAACTCAGGTGTTATGATTCGTCTTCGAATTAATGAAATTTCTGAATTGGGACGATATACGCAAGGTGTTAAACTAATTTCTTTAAAAGATGAAGAAGAAGTTATGAATGTTGCAAGAGTTGTTTCAACAGATGATGCTGACGGGGACATTGTTTGAGAATATTAGGCGCCAGGACTTGAATCAAATTTCAATCCTTTTTAGAGGATGTTCAAAAAGTAGTCAAAACTCTACTTTAACCACTTTTTGAACACGAACTAAGATATGTGTGAGAAAAATATAGAAGAATGCAATTGTAGAGCCGGATGATTTACATTCTGGCTCTTTTCTATAATAGAGGATGTTCAAAAAGTAGTCAAAACTCCACGGCGGATTGCTTTGCCGAATCCCCAAAGCCTTACTCATGTACCAAACACGTACACTCCGTCGGCTTTTCGTGCTTCGACTTCGCACTCCTTGTGTCTTACTTGACTACTTTTTGAACACTCACTAATAGATATTCTCATTTGAAAATATATTTATATGATTGTTGAATTTTTTATTGAATTGCTATTGCAATAGATAAGCAATTATGTTAATATAATTTTCGTTGTCACAAACGAAAGAATATGAATTTGAACTTGACATATATACTCGATTTTGATATTTTATTAGAGTATTGTTTGGGACTCATGTTTTATAAATCTAGAAGTTCCTTGAAAACTAAACAAGTGCAGGGAGTTATATATGTAACTCCTGTCATTAGTCAGCAATGATTCTGACAGGGTAAAAACTTTCATTTGAGAGTTTGATCCTGGCTCAGGACGAACGCTGGCGGCGTGCCTAATACATGCAAGTCGCGCGGACGATGCAAAGCTTGCTTTGCATCGTTAGCGGCGGACGGGTGAGTAACACGTGGGCAACCTGCCGAATCGTTTGGGATAACACCCGGAAACGGGTGCTAATACCGGATAGTTTCTTCCTTCGCATGAAGGGAGACGGAAAGGTCCGTTCGGACCGCGATTCGATGGGCCCGCGGCGCATTAGCTAGTTGGTGGGGTAACGGCTCACCAAGGCGACGATGCGTAGCCGACCTGAGAGGGTGACCGGCCACACTGGGACTGAGACACGGCCCAGACTCCTACGGGAGGCAGCAGTAGGGAATCTTCCGCAATGGGCGCAAGCCTGACGGAGCAACGCCGCGTGAGTGATGAAGGCCTTCGGGTTGTAAAACTCTGTCTTCGGAGACGAACCCGTACGGGAGGAAATGCCCGTGCGTTGACGGTATCCGAGGAGGAAGCCCCGGCTAACTACGTGCCAGCAGCCGCGGTAATACGTAGGGGGCAAGCGTTGTCCGGAATCACTGGGCGTAAAGCGCGCGCAGGCGGCATTTCACGTCTGGGGTGAAAGTCCAGAGCTCAACTCTGGGATGGCCTTGGAAACGGGAGTGCTTGAGCGTCGGAGAGGTAAGGGGAATTCCACGTGTAGCGGTGAAATGCGTAGAGATGTGGAGGAACACCAGTGGCGAAGGCGCCTTACTGGCCGATTGCTGACGCTGAGGCGCGAAAGCGTGGGGAGCAAACAGGATTAGATACCCTGGTAGTCCACGCCGTAAACGATGAGTGCTAGGTGTTGGAGGGTACCACCTCCAGTGCCGAAGCTAACGCATTAAGCACTCCGCCTGGGGAGTACGGTCGCAAGACTGAAACTCAAAGGAATTGACGGGGGCCCGCACAAGCAGTGGAGCATGTGGTTTAATTCGAAGCAACGCGAAGAACCTTACCAGGTCTTGACATCCCGCTGACCGGTGTAGCGATACACCTTCCCTTCGGGGCAGCGGTGACAGGTGGTGCATGGTTGTCGTCAGCTCGTGTCGTGAGATGTTGGGTTAAGTCCCGCAACGAGCGCAACCCTTGATCTGTGTTGCCAGCATTCAGTTGGGCACTCACAGGTGACTGCCGGCGACAAGCCGGAGGAAGGCGGGGATGACGTCAAATCATCATGCCCCTTATGACCTGGGCTACACACGTGCTACAATGGGCGGTACAACGGGATGCGAAGCCGCAAGGCGGAGCCAACCCCTGAAAACCGTTCACAGTTCGGATTGCAGGCTGCAACCCGCCTGCATGAAGCCGGAATTGCTAGTAATCGCGGATCAGCATGCCGCGGTGAATCCGTTCCCGGGCCTTGTACACACCGCCCGTCACACCACGAGAGTTGACAACACCCGAAGTCGGTGGGGCAACCATTTGGGGCCAGCCGCCGAAGGTGGGGTCGATGATTGGGGTGAAGTCGTAACAAGGTAGCCGTATCGGAAGGTGCGGCTGGATCACCTCCTTTCTAAGGATATAAGTCCCTTATAGGGATGCGAAAAAGAGTGTTTGTGTTACACGAACATTGCCCTGCACTTGGTTAGTTTTGAGGGAATATTCCCTATGGGCCTATAGCTCAGCTGGCTAGAGCGCACGACTGATAATCGTGAGGTCAGTGGTTCGAGTCCACTTAGGCCCACCATATTTATTTTGGGGATATAGCTCAGTTGGGAGAGCACCTGCCTTGCAAGCAGGGGGTCAGCGGTTCGAATCCGCTTATCTCCACCATGTTCTTTGAAAACTGGATAGCGAATTCTATCGTATACAGGATGAATACAATGCGTGGTAACTGCGCGAGCAGTACACAATTTCATCAAATGTTTTACCCGAGCGCTTAACGGTTTTTTGGTATGCTTGTTTCATGCAGCACCAAGCTGCGACTCGCTAGCGGCGAGAAGTGCTAGGAAGAGATTTCGTGAAGAAGTGAGCATAATGGAATTATGTGAACGATGAACGAAAGATCTGACAACGCAATTCGAAGCCGATAGGTAGAGTCGCCTAGGTTAAGTTAATAAGGGCGCATGGTGGATGCCTAGGTGCCAGATGCCGATGAAGGACGGAGCGAACGCCGAAACGCCCCGGGGAGCTGTAAGCAAGCGTTGATCCGGGGATCTCCGAATGGGGCAACCCCCTGCGGTTCATACCGCAGGATTCCGATCTGAATCCATAGGATCGGAAAGGTACACCAGGGGAACTGAAACATCTAAGTACCCTGAGGAAAAGAAAACAACAGTGATTCCCTAAGTAGCGGCGAGCGAACGGGGAATAGCCCAAACCGCACATGCTTGCATGTGCGGGGTTGCGGGGCGTCTCATACGAAGTTATCAATCCATTGGGTAGGAGAACGGCCTGGAACGGCCGATCGCAGAGGGTGACAATCCCGTATCTGAAACCAAATGGACTTCGAGACGAACCCCAAGTACCGCGGGACACGTGAAATCCCGTGGGAATCCGGGAGGACCACCTCCTAAGGCTAAATACACCCTGGCAACCGATAGTGAACCAGTACCGTGAGGGAAAGGTGAAAAGCACCCCGGGAGGGGAGTGAAACAGAACCTGAAACCATGTGCCTACAATCAGTCGGAGGGCCATACCACCCCAAAAAGTATTACTTTTCGGGGACCCCGGTTAGCCTGACGGCGTGCCTTTTGTAGAATGAACCGGCGAGTGATGGTCGCAAGCGAGGTTAAAGCGAGAAGCTGGAGCCGTAGCGAAAGCGCGTCTGAAAAGGGCGGCAGTTTGCGGTCATCGACCCGAAACCGGGTGATCTACCCCTGGTCAGGGTGAAGTTGCGGTAAAACGCAATGGAGGCCCGAACCCACTGACGTTGAAAAGTCAGGGGATGAACTGGGGGTAGGGGAGAAATTCCAATCGAACTCGGAGATAGCTGGTTCTCCCCGAAATAGCTTTAGGGCTAGCGTTGGAGCGAGAGGGATGGAGGTAGAGCACTGATTGGGCTAGGGGCCTGTCCAAGGTTACCGAACTCAGTCAAACTCCGAATGCCGTTTCCTTATCTCCAGCAGTCAGACTACGAGTGCTAAGATCCGTGGTCAAAAGGGAAACAGCCCAGACCATCAGCTAAGGTCCCCAAGTTCCGGTTAAGTGGGAAACGATGTGGCGGTGCACAGACAACCAGGATGTTGGCTTAGAAGCAGCCACCATTGAAAGAGTGCGTAATAGCTCACTGGTCGAGTGACGCTGCGCGGAAAATGTAACGGGGCTAAACCGGACACCGAAGCTATGGATGTGCGCTTTGCGCACGTGGTAGGGGAGCGTTCTCAGCGAGTGGAAGTCAGACCGGAAGGTCTGGTGGATGGCTGAGAAGTGAGAATGCCGGTATAAGTAGCGAAAAGACAGGTGAGAATCCTGTCCACCGAAAGCCTAAGGGTTCCTGGGGAAGGCTCGTCCTCCCAGGGTTAGTCGGGACCTAAGCCGAGGCCGAAAGGCGTAGGCGATGGACAACTGGTGGAAATTCCAGTACCACCGTGTCACCGTTTGAGTGAGGGAGTGACGCAGGAGGATAGGGTGAGCGGCCTGTTGGATGGCCGTGCAAGCAGCAAGGCTGGGAGATTGGCAAATCCGTCTTCCATACGGTCAAGCTGTGATGCCGAGCGAAATTGTAGTAGCGAAGTCCCTGATTTCACACTGCCAAGAAAAGCTTCTAGCGAGGGGACCGGTGCCCGTACCGCAAACCGACACAGGTAGGCGAGGAGAGAATCCTCAGGTGCGCGGGAAAACTCTCGTTAAGGAACTCGGCAAAATGGCCCCGTAACTTCGGGAGAAGGGGCGCTCTGGTAGGGTGTTCTTTACGAATGCCTGAGAGAGCCGCAGTGAAAAGGCCCAAGCGACTGTTTAGCAAAAACACAGGTCTCTGCTAAGCCGAAAGGCGATGTATAGGGGCTGACGCCTGCCCGGTGCTGGAAGGTTAAGAGGAGGGGTTATCCCTTGCGGGAGAAGCTCTGAATTGAAGCCCCAGTAAACGGCGGCCGTAACTATAACGGTCCTAAGGTAGCGAAATTCCTTGTCAGGTAAGTTCTGACCCGCACGAATGGCGTAACGACTTGGGCGCTGTCTCAACGAGAGACCCGGTGAAATTGTAGTACCTGTGAAGATGCAGGTTACCCGCGGCTAGACGGAAAGACCCCGTGGAGCTTGACTGTAGCTTGATATGGAAGTTGGGTACTTCATGTACAGGATAGGTGGGAGACTGCGAAGCCAGGGCGCCAGCCTTGGTGGAGTCAATCTTGGGATACCACCCTTGAAGTATCCGGCTTCTAACTCGACGCCCTGAAGCGGGTGTGAGGACAGTGTCAGGTGGGCAGTTTGACTGGGGCGGTCGCCTCCCAAAGCGTAACGGAGGCGCCCAAGGGTTCCCTCAGCGCGGTTGGAAATCGCGCGGCGAGTGCAAAGGCAAAAGGGAGCTTGACTGCGAGACTTACAAGTCGAGCAGGGACGAAAGTCGGGCTTAGTGATCCGGCGGTGCCGAGTGGAAGGGCCGTCGCTCAACGGATAAAAGCTACCCCGGGGATAACAGGCTTATCTCCCCCAAGAGTCCACATCGACGGGGAGGTTTGGCACCTCGATGTCGGCTCATCGCATCCTGGGGCTGAAGTCGGTCCCAAGGGTTGGGCTGTTCGCCCATTAAAGCGGTACGCGAGCTGGGTTCAGAACGTCGTGAGACAGTTCGGTCCCTATCTGCCGCGGGCGCAGGAAATTTGAGAAGTGCTGTCCTTAGTACGAGAGGACCGGGATGGACCGACCGCTGGTGTCTCAGTTGTGGTGCCAACTGCATCGCTGAGTAGCCAAGTCGGGACGGGATAAGCGCTGAAAGCATCTAAGCGCGAAGCCCGCTTCAAGATGAGATTTCCCACTAGGAAGCTAGGTAAGACCCCATGAAGAAGACATGGTTGATAGGTCTGGAGTGTACGTGTGGTGACACATTGAGCTGACAGATACTAATCGGTCGAGGACTTAACCTAAACAAAAAGGTTTACGTGCGCAAAGGGTACGATAGCATTCGCATCTGGTTTTGAAAGAACATCTTTCTTGTCGAAGCGCTTCAATAAATGATTCGCTAGAAGCGAGAAGTGCAAGGAATGACCGGAGCGAGTGAGGGAGCGTACGGTATTGGTACGTGACGGAAGCGAGTGATGGGAAATGACACAGCAATTCGAAGCTTGGAGTGAATGGAGTCGAATCAGAAGCGAGAAATACAAGGAAGCGCTTGAGTGACGGAAGGAGCGTACGTATTTGGTACGTGACTGACGGAACGAAAGATGCTGACGCAGTAGTTCGAAGCGATTCAATAAATGATTCGCTAGAAGCGAGAAGTGCAAGGAATGACCGGAGCGAGTGAAGGAGCGTACAGTATTGGTACGTGACTGAAGCGAGTGATGGGAAATGACACAGCAATTCGAAGCTTATAGTAGAATCAGATGTCTGGTGATGATGGCAGAGGGGATACACACGTACCCATCCCGAACACGACCGTTAAGCCCTCTAGCGCCGATGGTACTTGGAACGCAGGTTCCTGGAAGAGTAGGACGTTGCCAGGCGATAAATATTTTTAAAAAGCGGAATGTATCTCAATTTAGCAGATTCATTCCGCTTTTATATTCGATTTTTTATACTGAATAAAAATAATATGTTTCCTGTAATAATTTATTTAATATTAAATTGGGAAATTTCCGCATGGATATGGAAAGAAATTCATGAATGATTATCAAATCTTGGGAAGAATAATGAAAAATGATTTCTCCCCACCGCTCTGTTTCATATCTGCAAAGCATTCCAAGCACATACATGATCAGAAAATGAATACAGATTTCCGGGATTTGCAAATGAACGTTTTTAGGAAGATATAAAAATTTTTCACCCATAAGATCATAGAAAAGTAACGGATGATCGACAGTCGATTCTATTTTGGCAACACGTAAAATCTGCAATAAACCTTCAGGTTCTGGTGTTTCAAGATCTGTATATACTTCATCTTCACAGCAAAATGTTTGTAAAAGATCGAGCGCTTCTTGTTTTGTTTTTTGCGCTCCTTGTAAAATGGAGCGATCACAAACCCATAGATGTGAATAAATCGTTGGTTTTATGCAATCTTGATGATCTTGAATTGCTTTTTTAAAAAAATGAGATGGGTCGAAGTTTTTATGATTTGAAATTGTAAGATTCGCTACACAACTTGGTCCATATAGTCGTTCGAACATATGACGAAGATCGGGAATGGCTGCAAGCATGTATTTTATAGGAAATTTTTGTTGGCTCGTAAGAGTTACTCCAAAAAACATTTGAAAAAACGTTGGGAATAAACCATCTTTTTGAATTCGCGCATCATCTTCAATAAATCGATAATCTTCTCGTTTTAATTTTCTGGTAGATAACCCGTGTTTCAGAACACTTGTCGAAGTGGGGTATTCCGGGTTGCGTGTTACAATTAATGCTTTGATCAGACTCACCATTCCATAATATAAGAGCAATGGTTTTGTTATGGTGTCGCAAAATTCAGCGGAACGGTAGTATTCTCTTGCTTGTTTGGTATTAAAAATTAATTTCGGTGTGGCAAGATATGCATCACGCTGTGGATTTTGCCGTCCGATAGTTTGATATCGCAATTCAAGGAATGTACGAGTTGTTTCCTCATTTTCAAATAGATAAAACATGTCCCACATTTTTTTATAGGGTTGTTCTGTTCGGATCCGATGAATCGCCTCCATATATAGAGTCCCTCCAAAAAACAAGTAACTGACATAAAGTAATAAATATGTAAACTTTTCAATGATTTTGACTTTTCGGATGACATCCAACTATTCTTGACACCCTAAGACTGCGTTGTTAAACTAGCCATAATATCCGCTGACAGAGGACAAAGTATACATTAGGGAGGTAACAATTACATGTGGGAGAAAAAATTTGCCAAGGAAGGACTGACATTTGACGATGTCTTGTTGGTGCCGGCAAAGTCAGAGATACTTCCAAAAGATGTAAATGTACAGACACAGCTCACAAAACGTATTACATTAAACATTCCAATTATGAGTGCAGGAATGGATACGGTTACAGAGGCGAAGTTAGCAATTGCCATGGCCCGTGAAGGCGGAATTGGCATTATTCATAAAAATATGACAATTAAAGAGCAAGCTGAAGAGGTCGATAAAGTAAAACGTTCTGAGTCTGGAGTCATTACAGACCCTATTTTTCTGCATCCATGGGACAAAATTTCTGATGCGGAATCTTTAATGGCAAAATACAGGATTTCAGGTGTTCCTATCGTTGATGAAGAGCGAAAATTAGTCGGCATTATAACAAATCGAGACTTAAGATTTGAACAAAGTTTCAGTAAAAAAATTGAAGATGCAATGACAAAAGAAAATTTGGTAACAGCCCCAGTAGGAACTACTTTAGACGAAGCGAAAATCCTTTTACAGACCCACAAAGTTGAAAAACTCCCTTTGGTTGACGATCACTATATATTAAAAGGCCTAATAACGATTAAAGACATTGAAAAAGCGAAGAAATTCCCAAATGCGGCGAAAGACACCCATGGAAGATTATTGGTGGGTGCAGCTGTTGGAATTGCAGGAAATACGTTTGAACGGGTAGATGCACTTGTAAAAGCGGGTGTCGATGTAATTGTAGTGGATACTGCTCATGGACATTCGGCTGGTGTGCTCCAGGTGGTTCGTTCTTTGCGGGAGGCATATTCGGATCTTGATATTATTGCAGGAAACGTCGCTACGGGAGAGGCAACATTAGAGTTGATACAAGCCGGTGTAAGTGCCGTAAAAGTTGGTATCGGTCCCGGATCCATTTGTACCACTCGAGTGGTTGCCGGCATAGGCGTGCCGCAAATTACAGCCGTCTATGACTGTGCGAAAGTTGCGAAAGAATATGGGATTCCGATCATTGCTGATGGAGGAATCAAGTATTCAGGAGATATTCCGAAAGCAATTGCTGCCGGAGCCGATGTAGTCATGATCGGAAGCTTACTGGCAGGTACTGAAGAAAGTCCTGGGGACATGGAAATCTACCAAGGCAGAAGTTTTAAAGTATACCGTGGCATGGGTTCACTGGGTGCAATGAAAGCAGGCAGTGGTGATCGATACTTTCAGGAGGATGCGAAAAAACTCGTGCCTGAAGGCATAGAAGGAAGAGTGCCATATCGAGGCGTATTGGCAGATATCGTTTTTCAGCTTGTCGGTGGATTGCGGGCCGGAATGGGATATTGCGGGACGCCAACCATTGCGGATTTGAAAGAAAACGGCAGCTTTATTCGAATAACAGGTGCAGGATTAAAAGAAAGTCACCCGCATGATATACACATTACGAAGGAAGCTCCAAACTATACCATCCAATAGACATATTCTATATTTTCCATATTGAACAGAATGGAAATAATTAGAGAATGCGGAAATGTGCCGCATTCTTTTTTTCTTGGTTTTATCTATGTTACAATGCGATTGTTGATCTATTATTGTTCAGTTAAATAACCGATCTTTTAGACGTAAAGAAATGTTCATTACGAACTCTTTTAATACCACTTTTTGAACACGCACTAATAAAAGAGGATGTTCAAAAAGTAGTCAAAACTCCACGGCGGATTGCTTTGCCGAATCCCCAAAAGGCTTACTCATGTACCAAACACGTACACTCCGTCGCCTTTTCGTGCTTCGGCTTCGCACTCCTTGTGTCTTACTTAACCACTTTTTGAACACGCACTAATAAAAGGAGACTTTTTTGAAAAATTAAGATTTACTGATTTTGATAGAAAGAATTTAGGAAGGATGATAGTTTTGCAACTTTTCAAAAATCGGTCAAACAAGATTCATGGAATCTTGATACTGACATTATTAACTTCTACTGTCATGATTCCTGTTCAGAATATCAACGCATATGCAGCGGCCAATGATACCATGACGATTTCCCCTCCTACTATTAATGCTCCCGCAGCCGAGTTGATCGATGCGAAAACGGGGCAAGTTCTCTATGCGAAAAATATTGATGCACGAAGGGAACCGGCATCTACTACAAAATTGATGACCCTCTTATTAATCGAGCAAGCGATACAATCTGGTAAAGCAAAGCTGACAGATATCGTTCCCGTGACACCTGAGGCCATCCGAATTGAAACAGAAGGTTCCGGAGCTTGGTTAAAACAAGGGGAAAAATGGACACTAGAGGATATGATAAAATTTATTACTGTACCATCTGGCAATGACGCGGCAGTTGCAACGGCTCAATACTTGGCAGGATCGATTCCAGCTTTTGTTGATCGGATGAATGAGGAAGCCAAGAAATTAGGTTTGACGAATACGCATTTCGCAAACCCGGATGGTTTGCATGATCCGAATCATTATACCAGTGCACATGACTTGGCAATTATCGCGAGAACATTGATTACCCAATATCCTGACATTCTAAAATATACGAGTATTCAGTCTATGACTGTCCGCAACGGCCAGAACATTTTCCAAAATACAGACACTCTTCTTGGAAAATATCAGGGGTTGGACGGATTGAAAACAGGGTATACGGATCAAGCCGGATATTGCTTTGTGGGAACAGCACAACAAAATAATATGCGTTTAATCGATGTGGTGCTAGGGACGAATTCAGAAGAAGCAAGATTTACTGAATCGACCAAATTGCTGGATTATGGATTTCAAAATTTTAAAGAATATAAATTAGCATCGAAAAATCAACCGATAAAACAAACGGCACCTGTCAATAAAGGAGTAAATACGGAAGTAGGACTTGCCCCAGTGGAAGATGCATATGTAGCGGTACAGCCCGGTCAAGAAAAATTGATCCAGACACATGTATCGATTGGTACAATTACTGCTCCTGTAAAAAAAGGCCAAAAAATAGGGAAATTAGAATATATCTTAAATGGAAAAGTCATTGAAACGGTAGAACTTCAAGCAACAAAAAATGATGATAAGGCAAGTTTTATTCGGTTATTTTTTCGCGGGATCGGCTATTTTATAGGAAATTTATTCCATGGAATCTTTAGCGGCATTGGCCATTTATTCAAGAAATAAGTTTTAAAAATATTTTCAAGAAAATATCGAATTCAGGAGACTGTTTTGTGAGGGGAATCGGCCATGCTTACAACGGCGATGTTTATTATTAATAGCATATTATTGCTTGTATTGCTTACTGGGGGTTTTTTTATGTTTCGTGCGTTCTTGCGACGTATGCGTCAAGAAAAAGGTATTGATGACCCAAAAGCGAGCAAACAGGATCTCCATTAACGTTTATTTTTGTATGGATTTGTTAAATTCACGGTTCTTTATTGTGTATCCGAATCCAGTCATGTAAAATGGTATATTGATTATGTATTATTATTGATTTGTATGTAGATCGAAATTATATATGCATCGGGAGGTTAGTTACCATGGAAGTAGGTACATCGCGCGTTAAACGGGGTATGGCAGAAATGCAAAAAGGCGGCGTCATTATGGACGTCATAAATGCTGAACAAGCAAAAGTTGCGGAAGAAGCCGGTGCTGTGGCTGTTATGGCTTTGGAACGTGTTCCTGCCGATATCCGTGCTACCGGTGGAGTTGCCCGTATGGCAGATCCGACAATTGTCGAAGAAGTCATGAAGGCAGTTTCCATTCCTGTTATGGCAAAAGCACGCATCGGTCATTTTGTAGAAGCCAAAATTTTAGAATCTTTGGGTGTTGATTATATTGATGAGAGTGAAGTTTTGACACCGGCGGATGATAAGTATCATATTAATAAACGCGAATTTACAGTTCCGTTTGTTTGCGGAGCGCGTGATCTGGGAGAGGCTTTGCGCCGAATTGCAGAAGGTGCTTCCATGATTCGCACAAAAGGTGAGCCGGGTACCGGGAATATTGTAGAAGCAGTAAAGCATCAGCGCACCATGCAAGCACAAATCCGTAAAGTACAAGCTATGTCACAAGATGAATTATATGCGGAAGCAAAAAATTTAGGGGCACCATTTGAGCTTTTATTGGAAGTTCATACAAGTGGACGTCTGCCGGTTGTGAATTTTGCCGCTGGTGGTGTTGCAACACCTGCGGATGCAGCTTTGATGATGCACTTGGGTTCAGATGGAGTATTTGTAGGTTCGGGAATTTTCAAATCTGAAAATCCTGCAAAATTTGCACGTTCGATTGTTGAAGCGACTACACATTATGAGGATTACGAGTTAATCGCATCTTTATCAAAAGGACTTGGAACAGCTATGAAAGGTATTGAATTGTCTACTTTGCAAGATACGGAGCGCATGGCTGTTCGGGGTTGGTAAGGGGCATACTATAGAGGTGAGCAAGCATGAAAGTTGGAGTACTTGCATTGCAAGGGGCAGTAGCAGAACATGCTCGAGCCTTGCGGGCAGCAGGAGCAAACGAAGTCGTCAGCGTCAAGAGAGTGGAAGATCTTAAGGATCTTGGAGGTCTTGTTTTGCCAGGGGGAGAAAGCACGACCATCGGTAAATTGATGAGAAAATATGATCTTATGGATACTGTTCGTGAAATGGCCGTTTCCGGGATCCCCATGTTTGGAACATGTGCCGGTCTTATTCTATTGGCGAAACGTATTCATGGAGAAGACTATTCACATTTAGGATTGATGGATATTGAGGTGGACCGCAACTCGTTTGGGCGGCAGAGGGAATCCTTTGAAGTGAATTTGAATATACCGGTTCTGGGAGAGGAATCGTATCCTGCAGTATTTATTCGTGCACCTCATATTATCGAAGCGGGAGCCGGTGTTGATATTCTCTGTGAGTATGATGGCCGCATTGTTGCAGCAAAGCAAGGAAATTTACTAGGGGCTTCATTTCATCCAGAATTGACGGAAGATATCCGGTTGCATCATTATTTTATCGATATGGTCGCAAGACAAAAATCAGCGTCCTAATGGGCGCTATTTTTATATAGACATATGATTGTCCATACTGATTAAAAGAACATCAACAGCAAAAATGAGCGATTCTGTCAATATACATATGGGTGTTATTAAATCAGCAAAGGGAGTATGTTCGGATGTTAGACCCCAAAATCCTTCGGAATGATCCAGAACGTGTTCGTCAATCTCTGATTCGCAGAGGAGAACCAACAGAAACCGTCGACCAATTCCTCGAACTTGACAAGACAAGACGAGAACGATTGGTTGAAGTGGAATCATTAAAGAATACAAGAAATACTGTTTCTCAGGAGGTAGCTGTTTTAAAGAAAAACAAACAAGATGCGGAAGAGTTAATTTTAAAAATGCGGGACGTTTCTGCGAAAATTAAAGAACTGGACGATCAAGTTCGGACGGTTGAAGAGCAAATTCAACAAGTCATATTAAGCATCCCGAATATTCCGGATGAGTCTGTACCTTATGGCCAGTCGGAAGAGGACAATGTTGTCATCTATACTTGGGGTGATCAGCCTCAATTTACTTTTACTCCGAAGCCCCATTGGGATATCGCTCAAGAATTGGGCTTGATCGATTTTGAAACAGCAGGCAAGATTACTGGCGCCCGTTTTGCCGTTTATAAAGGGCTTGGTGCGCGTTTGGAGCGGGCCCTTATTAATTTCATGCTCGACATACATACGTTAGAACATGGATATACGGAAGTCTTGCCGCCGTTTATCGTGAATCGCGACAGTATGACAGCAACCGGTCAATTGCCGAAGTTTGAGGAAGATGCATTCAAACTTCAGGACACAGATTACTTTCTTGTACCAACGGCTGAAGTTCCTTTGACGAATATATATCGCGATGAAATTCTGGCAGCAAGTGATTTGCCACAGTATATTGTCGCATATACGCCGTGCTTTCGTTCTGAAGCTGGTTCAGCAGGTCGGGATACACGAGGATTGATTCGACAACATCAGTTTAATAAAGTGGAGCTAGTAAAAATCGTTCATCCGTCTGCATCCCAGGAAGAATTGCTTGCACTCCGCGGCAATGCAGAAACGATTCTGCAATTGTTGAAATTGCCGTATCAGGTTCTCGATATGTGTACGGCGGATCTTGGCTTTGCGGCTGCGAAAAAATATGATTTGGAAGTCTGGTTGCCTTCTCAAGATATGTATCGGGAAATTTCTTCATGCAGTAATTTTGGAGACTTTCAGGGAAGACGCGCGAATATCCGTTTTCGACCGGAGCCGCAAGCAAAACCCGAATTTGCCCACACGCTGAACGGTTCAGGTTTGGCAGTTGGCCGTACAGTAGCTGCCATACTTGAGAATTACCAGCAAGAAGATGGTACCGTGAAAGTTCCTGATGTGTTGGTTCCCTATATGGGGGGAATTACGACACTTGGTCGTACAGAGGAATAGGCAGGGGGATAGGTCATTCCGCTTGTTGTTTTGCAATCGTTTTTCCCCTTTGTCATTACTGGCAAGGGGATTTTTGATTTTGTCATTGTGAATTTACAAAGGAATTTATCAATTCTTGTCGAAATTTGTTTTTAAGAGAATGTTCAAAAAGTAGTAAAACTCCACGGCGGATTGCTTTGCCGAATCCCAAAAAGCCTTACTCATGTACCAAACACGTACACTCCGTCGGCTTTTCGTGCTTCGACTTCGCACTCCTTGTGTCTTACTTAACCACTTTTTGAACTCTCACTTTAATATGAAAGTGGTTGAAAACGACTTGTATAGGGGGCGATGAAATTGATGTTTACAATTGGAGTCATTATCTTCTTCGTATGTGCGTATATTCAGTTTCGGGCACTAAACCGGCTTGCTTGGAGAAGGTCAATGTTTATTTCATTGGTTGCTTTTTTAATCGCTTTTATCATATCGTTGACGCCACATACAGCGGTTGTTCGAGTTCTAGTTGCTATATTTGAAATTTTTGGTTGGGGTTTTCTCCTTCTTGTAACGTATGGTGCTTTAAATCATATGGGCTCTGGCAAATGGAGACCAATGAAAAGTTCACATAAATAATTTATAGACGTTTGTCTTGCAGCAGATCGATCTTCCATCCTGGAGAATCGACCTGCTTTTTCTTTATGAGTTTCTTGCCAGATGTTTAAATATATGCTTTAAATGGTATAAATAAATAAAATTCCGACAGGAGCGTATTGCATGAATTGGAGGGAATCTTTTGCATCTGTAACGTCAGTTGATGAGATCAAGGAAAAACGGGAACAATTTTTTCAGGATCTTATTAAAACATTGAATCATGTCGAAATGGAGCATTTCGCTGATGAGATTTCCTGCATTCATAATGCATGTATCGTGCGTCTATGGGAATTCGTAAAGCAAGGAAATTCCCTACAGATGGAGTGGGTATTATTTGGAAGCGGAGGCAGACGTGAAGCAACATTGTTTACAGATCAAGACAATGGTGCGATATTTCCTTCATTCAACACCAATACAAATTCCCACGAAACTTTACCAATGTATCGAAGTCTTATGGAGAGAATGGCAAAGCAATTGGAGTTAGCCGGGTATGCTCCGTGTTCCGGTTTTGTCATGGCTGTAAATCCAAGGTGGAATGGCACAGTGGAGGAGTTTTTCGCGAGAATTGATCATTATTTGGCATATCCGGATTGGGATAATGCCCGCTTTCTTATGATTATGGCTGATATGCGCAGTTTAACAAATCATCAGCCAAATGTAGAACAGATTCGTACGTATATGCTGGATCGAATTCCACATGCAAAATTTTTGCATTGGTTAGTTGCGAATCATAGCTGGTCACAATCGATCGCTTTGAATGTATTAGGGAATATTCGATATATCTCCGGCGGGCCATATCGAGGATGGTTTCCTTTGAAAGAAGGGTTGTATTTACCTGTCATCAATATGATCCGTTTATGGTCGCTTGCTTTTGGATTCGATGCCTATTCTTCATGGGAACGCTCTCGACTATTATTTGAACGGGGCGTTTGGGACCGGGAGCTTTATCAAAATGTAAAACGAACCTTAGATTTGTGCTACAATTTGAGAATTGTACGACAATTGCAAATAGCGAAGGAACAACCTACATTGTCGTTTGTGACGGATGAGGATTTATATGTAGACCTAGAAAACCCGGAGCATACATGGAAAGATCGTGTGCAGCAAGCGTTGTTGACAGCGAAGCAACTGCAAAAACTGACAAGCTCTCATTTTCGGAAGCCTAGGTGAACGAGATGGATGGGAGACGATCAGGTTTTTTTCAACGGTTATTCGGGTCAAAACATGGGGAATCGGCTTCATCTTTTTATCATATGGAAACATTTCAGTCAGAAGCTGCATTCCGGCAAATGATGCGGGAACACCAACTTCAGAACATTTGGACGCAATCCTTGTTAGAATCCACGTACGCAGTATTTGACACAGAAACGACAGGGTTTAATCCCAAGCAGGATTATATGTTCTCCATCGGCGGTGTAAAGGTGACTGGAATCGGTGAGGTGCAAGATACCTTTTATTCTTTGATTCGTATTCCTGAGCATATATCCATTGCAGAAGAATTGCTCTTGAGTTCACAAATCAAGCGCAGTGATATTGCACAGGCACCGTTTGTCAGCAATGTCTTAAGGGATTTTTTAAATTTTGTCGGAGATAGCATTTGGGTTGCTCATTATGCAAAACATGATGTAAGGTTTATTAATATGGCTAGCCGTCAATGTTGGAAAACGGAATTGGACATTCAAGTGGTTGATACTGAACGCGTAGGAAGGATTTTGTTTCCCGATAGGCAAACGGCTACTCTGGAAGATATGTTAACATATTTTAAAGTCCCGATCGAAAATCGTCATCATGCATTGTCTGATGCACAAATGACTGCAAAAGTATGGAATCATATGTTGCAGCATCTTCAGCAAAAACAAATTCATACGGTTGGGGATTTATTTGAAGCCATCATCATGCAATAAGTAAAAAATCTCGTTCTCCTTTAGGATCACGAGACCAAGTTTAATTCTAATAGGAAGTTCTAAAAGGAGTATAAGTATTGCTTCAACTCCCATTGGTGAACAATCTTGCGGTATAGATCCCATTCCATTGATTTTGCTTTCACATAGTTGGTATAGGCATGCTCGCCAAGCGCCGCCTGGATGATTTCATCTTCATCCAATGCTTCTAAAGCTTCTTCCAAATTCAGTGGAAGTTGCAAAACCTCCAATCGCAACAGTTCTTCTTCTGTAATCCCATGAATGTTCTTGTTTATGGGAAGCGGTAATTTTGCTTTGTTCTCAATCCCATCCAAGCCGGCCATTAACATAACAGCAATGGCTAAATACGGATTACAGGAAGGATCTGGTGAGCGAACTTCAATGCTTGTGTTGAATTCCTGTGCAACAGATACTCTGATAAGATGGCTGCTGATTTTGGATGACCATGCAGCGTAAACAGGAGCTTCATATCCAGGAACCAGACGCTTATAGCTGTTGACAAGGGGATTCGTAACTGCGGTGATGGCTCTCGCATGAGCCAGAATCCCAGATGCGTAATAGCAGGCAATTTCGCTCAGATTCAACGGATTTTTTTCATTATAGAAAACATTTTGATGGCCGGAGAAAAGTGCGTGATGAAAATGCATTCCCGAACCTTCCATACCGAAAAAAGGTTTAGGCATAAATGTAGCATGCAGCCCATAATGGCGGCTGATCGTTTTTACCACTAATTTAAAAGTCATAAGATTGTCAGCCGTTTCAACGGCATCCGCAAATTTCAAATCGATCTCATGTTGTCCGGGTGCGGCTTCATGGTGCGATGTTTCAATTTCAATCCCCATTGCCTGCAAGATTAGCGCGATTTCCCGACGGCAGTTTTCCCCTAGATCGATCGGTGCCATGTCAAAATACCCGCCTTCATCGTTAGGCTGTGTTGTGGGTTGATTGTTTTTGTCCAACTTTAGCAGAAAAAATTCCGGTTCGATTCTTACTTTAAGAGAGGAAAATCCCATAGTATTCGCTTTTTTTAGAACCCGCTTTAAAATACCGCGCGGATCCCCGGCAAACGTAGTACCATTTGGCATACATACGTCACAAATAAGGCGTGCGACTTTGTTTTCTTGTGTGCTCCATGGAAATATCAACCAAGTGTTCAGGTCCGGATGTAAATACATATCTGATTCTTGTACGCGGACATAACCTTCAATCGATGAGCCATCAAACAACAATTCGTTATCCAAAGCTTTTTCAAGTTGATGTAATGGGATTTCAACATTTTTTAGCGTTCCGAGAAGATCTGTAAATTGCAGGCGAATATACCGTACCCCTTCTTCATGTGCAATTCTTATAATATCTTCCTTGGTATAGATTTGATTCATACGAAAACCTCCTCGCAAGGGAGAGTTAATTTTAATAAATTATAAACGATTTATTGAATTTCGTGTTAGAAAAGTTTACATTAACATTATATAAGCTTTTACATTTGTCTGCATTACATCTTATGATATGAAAATGAAAAAACGCCCACTTTATACAACCCAGCAGATATGACAATCAAATTTTAAAGATTCTACTCTTACAGGAATGGAGAGGCTTTATGATCGAATTTCCAATGATTGATTCGGAATGGATTTTAGATCACAATGCGACAGTGAAACGGGCGCAATGGTGGCAGGATGTGATATTGAAAACAAGGGATTGGCTGGAAGAGGACGGAGATATACGCGATTGGATGATTGCATTTCGGGAATTGCGTGAGGAGTTGTTAAATAAAGCATGGAAAGCAACGGTGCCTAGTAACTTCAGAGAAGATGCGCATTACATTCTTTTCGGTTCCGGCGGGCGTGGAGAAGATCTTCTTTACAGTGATTTGGACCATGCGGTATTACTGAGGGAAGATGTTCGATTGGAAGATCTGCAGCAGTATTTGTATGCGTTTATACGTATCATGAATGAACTTGGCTGCCCGCCATGTCAGGGATTTGTGATGAGCACGAATACACGCTGGATCGGTTCTCCGACAGAATGGAAGGATCGGATCAAACGATATTTTGAGTTCCCGGATTGGGATCATGCCCGTTATTTGTTTATGATTGCAGATGCCCGGCCGCTGGATGGATACGTACCAGGATGGCTGGAGATTTTGCAAGGGGTATTAAACGGTATCCGCCAATCGGCCTTCATCTGTTGGGAGATGGCGCACCTTGGCATTCATCGCTCTGTGGCGATCAGTGTATTTCGTCGACTGAAGAGCAAACGCGAAGAGCAGCGGGAGATTTTCAATATAAAAGAAGGATTATTGAATCCAATCATCCATTCGCTGCGGTTGCTTGCGGTTGCAAACGGCTTTTATGAGACTTCCACCTGGAAGCGTAATGAGTTTCTTAATCAACAAGGGATACTCCCTAATAATTGGAAAATAATGATTGAGGAAGCACTGCTTTACGGGTGGAAAGTGCGCTTACAGGTACAAGTAAAAGAACTTTGCCAAAATCAGCCTGTTACGGATGTTGTGGTTGTCTCGGAATATACGAAAAACGCCCGAGATGAATTGATGACACATTTAGAGACTGCAAAGCTATTGGAACGCTGGACACACCGACAGTTTCGAAAACCGAGGTGACTTTGGTGAAATGGTTTTGGAATACGGGACGAACAGAACAAGATTTGCTTGCGAGGCAGCGGGAACTCGCGCATGAAGACAAAAGTGTAACAATCTGGGAAATGCCGTTGTCAGAAGCGGAGTATTTTGTAATCGATATCGAGACAAGCGGATTTTCTGCTACAAAAGATTGTGTATTATCACTTGCCGGGGGATGCATGCATGGATGCGATACAACACTCGATCCCCTGCAATACAGCATTGTCCGGCATGACCAAGTCGACATGATATCGGACAACATTTGGCAATTGACGGGTTTATCTCCTGCTCAAATACAACAGGGAGAAGAATGGCGGGACGTTTTATTTCGGGCTTTGGAGTTGTCGAGTGACCGGGTTTGGATTGCACATCATATCCGCCATGAAATGTCATTTATTCAGCGCCACGCCAAACATTTTTGGAAAATGCATTTGCGTCCGATCGCCATAGATACTGCGATTGTTGCACAGGCATTGTGCAAGCTGCCAGATGCACCGACATTGGATCGAGTGTGTGAATGGCTGGATGTGCCAGTAAAAAATCGCCATCGGGCCGATGCTGATATCATGATGACAGCAGAAGTATGGAAGAAAGAAATGGCTATGTGCAGGTCCCTTGGTCTCGAGACGATAGGGGAAGTTATTGAATGGTCAATCTCCCATGGATGGGGTTGATTTTGTTTTCAATCTTAAAGCAATCTCCATTCCATATTTTAACTTACATTACGTGTTAAAAATGTTTACATTAACTGTTGACGTTCCTTTCGGAAATGGTTATAGTATTAACTATAGAACGAAGGGAGGCGCATTATGTTGAAAGGTTTATTACGGAAAGTGAGTATAGCTTACATGAGTCTTGTGGCGTTACTAGCTCTGCCTAACATCGTATTTGCCGCTACAGATCAGCCGAAAGTGGATACCGGTGATACAGCTTGGCTGCTTGTATCATCCGCACTGGTAATGTTGATGACACCTGGATTGGCGTTTTTCTACGGGGGGCTTGTTCGAAAGAAAAATGTTATCACTACTATGTTGCAAGTTTGTGCAGTTATTTTAATTGTTTCCGTTCAGTGGGTATTATTTGGATACAGTTTATCCTTTGGGCCTGATTTCCATCATGTTATCGGCGGTTTACAATGGAGTATGCTAAAGGGTGTCGGTGAGACGCCGGACGCAGACTACGCACCGACAATCCCGCATTTGGTGTTCTCCATTTATCAAATGATGTTCGCAATTATTACACCTGCTCTTATCGTTGGTGGGCTTGCAGAGCGTGTGAAGTTTTCATCATTCCTGGTTTTCATTACACTCTGGGCAACGGTTATTTACGATCCTTTGGCACATTGGGTGTGGGGAGCGAATGGTTGGCTGCATAACTTGGGCGTATTGGATTTTGCGGGCGGTACAGTTGTCCACATCAGTTCAGGGGTAGCCGGTTTGGTTGCTGCCATTTACCTCGGGAAACGTGCCGAACATGGCACAAAGTCGATTCGCGCACACAATGTTCCATTTGTGCTGCTTGGTACAGCGTTGTTGTGGTTCGGTTGGTTCGGATTCAATGCCGGAAGTGCATTGGGTGCTAATGCCCTCTCTGCTTCCGCGTTTATTACAACCAATACAGCGACAGCAGCTTCTGCAATCGGTTGGATGCTTATTGAAAAATTGCGTACAGGTCATGTAACGCTTGGCGGGATGTGTGCCGGTGCAGTTGCCGGACTTGTAGCCATTACGCCAGCGGCCGGTTTTGTAACACCAGGCGCATCGATCGTACTAGGATTTGTTGGTGGAATTATCTGTTTCTTCGCATCGACATTTATGAAGGAAAAGCTCGGATATGATGACGCCCTTGACGCATTTGGCGGTCATGGGATCGGTGGAACATGGGGTGCGCTTGCTACAGGTATATTTGCTACCACTATGGTGAACTCAGCTGGAGCGAACGGTTTGATCCATGGCAATCCGCATCAGTTGCTGCTGCAACTCATTGGTGTCGTTGCGTCATGGCTGTTCTCTGGAATCGGTACATTTATCCTGATCAAAGTAATCGATTTGGTTATGGGATTCCGGGTGACAAAAGAAGAAGAACTTATGGGTCTCGACCATGTGCTTCACAACGAATCTGCGTATCCGGAACAACTCTCTGCTGATGAGCTTCCTAAAATGATGAATCATTCCAGTGCTTTGAAAGTGTAATACGACTCGCAAGAACGTATCATTCAAAAGTGTATTGCTCCAATAAGTATAGTTGTCTTTCCCTAAATGAATGAATTCTGTGATCGCTCCAAAGAAACGCTCATATCACTTTCCGTGGATGAGTGTTTCTTTGGGGCCTTTTTATTGGACGCATTTCAGGAATCATACACAAAATTGATTTGTGTGTAATTTGAGATAATAACAAAGAGCGATTCAAACAGATACTTCTCCAGCGATATGAGGGTGTGGATCATATCCAACCATTTCGAAATCTTCTATTCCAAAGTCAAAAATATCGTTTGCGTTTCGTTTTATGTGCAGCTTCGGCAGATTTTTTTCCTTACGTGTTAATTGTAATTTTACTTGTTCGATGTGATTAAGATAGATGTGGGCATCACCTAATGTATGGATAAATTCAAAAGGCTCAAGCCTGCAGACATGTGCCACCATATGTGTCAGCAACGCATACGATGCAATATTAAAAGGAACGCCTAAAAATACATCGGCTGAGCGTTGATACAATTGGCAGCTAAGTTTGCCATTGGCAACATAAAATTGAAAAAAAGCATGGCAAGGAGGCAGCGCCATTTGATCAACATCTGCAGGATTGTATGCGACGACTAATAAACGGCGGGAGTCAGGATTTGTTTTAATTTGATTGATTACATTGGCGATTTGATCGATGGTTGTGCCGTCCGGCTTTTCCCAAGAACGCCACTGCTTGCCGTATACAGGGCCTAATTCCCCGTTTTCATCTGCCCATTCATCCCAAATTGTCACTTTATTGTCTTTTAGATATTGAATATTGGTATCGCCGCGCAAAAACCAAAACAGTTCATGTGCAATCACACGAAACGGAAGTCTTTTGGTTGTGAGCAAAGGAAATCCTTCTTGAAGATTAAAGCGCATTTGGTAACCAAAAATAGAGATCGTGCCTGTTCCTGTACGGTCTTCTTTCTCTGTGCCGTTTTCTAATATATGTTGACATAATTCTTTATATTGTATCATTCTGTACCTCCAAAGAATTCTTAAGTAAACTTTTATCCGAAAATTAGGCCAAACATGAACCGTTGTATTGTTACTCACATTTTATCAAAATAAAGCAACTGAAGACATAAGAACCTTTTAAAATACGTTTCGGATATTTGGCAATAGATGTAACGCATGATTGTACACTTTATTGCAAACGAATGTTGAAGGGCTGTTCTTGACTCAGGGAAATTAGGATGATAGCATTAAAACGCAAAATAAAGGGTATTCGCATGTGTGCAAGGAGGTGATGACAATGAACCATGAAGAACGGATGCAGGAAGCACTAAAGGAAGCTGAAATTGCACGTTCTTATGGTGAGGTTCCAATTGGTGCAGTTGTGTATTACGATGGAGAAGTCGTTGGGCGTGGGCATAATATGCGGGAAACTTGGCGGGATCCTACGGCTCATGCGGAAATATTGGCCATCCGTAATGCAAGCAGATCTTTGGGAGGATGGCGATTAACTGGCTGCACGCTGTATGTTACATTAGAACCTTGTGTCATGTGTGCCGGAGCAATTGTCCTCGCGCGTTTTGATGCAATTGTATTTGGTGCAACGGATCCGAAAGCAGGTGCATGTGGTTCTATTTTTTCAGTCCTTGATTCTTCTTTGCTAAACCATCGGCCGAAAGTTACCAGTGGTGTTTTGGCAGAAGAATGTGGTATGATATTACAAGAATTTTTTAGAAATCTTCGTCGAAAAAATTGTTAATTGTTGTATACACATATAACTTCTTTCTTTATTTATGGAGAGATGTCTGAGTGGTCGAAAGAGCTCGCCTCGAAAGCGAGTAGCCTCGCAAGGGGCTCGTGGGTTCGAATCCCACTCTCTCCGCCAAATCGTTTTGAAGGCCTTGTATTTTTTAGATACTCATTAGTATCAAAATGCAAGGCTTTATTATTTATATGGCTATATTTGGATAAAAAAGAGGAAATTGAAAGCGCATATAGAAGTTAAAATTACTTCGATTGAGAAGGATATCGACATTAATAGTTTCACAATTTTACGGTAAGGCGGTTCGTTGTAAGGTGAAAAATAGGAGGTGGCGATGTGAAAGAGGGTCTTTCAGTTCAGGAGATTCATTTGGATCAGATTTCCTTTCCAGTATTTCGAACTGATTTAAAAGGTGTCATTACTGAATGGAATCAAATGTTTTATCAGCAGTTCTCCCGAATTATAGAAGATGCAAAAGATTCCTTTAAACGGAACCGTTTTCTCTCTATCTTGCCATCGAATCAGACATGTCATAGGGATTGTTTAGTATTTCAATTAAATGGCCATGCATGCCGCCCGGCAGAACTGCGAACAGATGAAGGAATATACCATCTATGTGGAGTCGAGATACGTGATCGCAAAGAAAAATTAACAGGTTACCAATATATCGTACATGAACCTTTGGAGAGTGTCGAAGCTGATAAAAGCGATAGTATGCTCGATATGAAAACACGGATTTTTCAAGATTTAAATATGGGAATTCTATGTTTGGATTCATGTGGTAACGTAACCTATTTGAATCCAGTGGCAGCAGATTTATTGGATATTGATCTTGATTTAATGGAAAATAAAACAGTAGTATGGACAACTTTGCTTCCTGAATTCAGGGAAGAGTACGCGATTATACAAAAAATCATAATTGCGAAACAGCCGTATCGAAATTTTTTGACCAATTGGGAAAGAAATGGAGTACTTCATCATATTCTAATTGACTCTTATTTTATTGAAGATTCTTTTCCTAATAAGAAAAGTATCTGCATTTTATTTAAGGATATTGGAAACTTTGTCTCGATGGAGCAAAAAATTCAACGCAATGAAAAATTGGCTACTATTGGTAAAATCGCAGCAGGAATCGCTCATGAGATTCGCAATCCATTAACGTCTATTAAGGGATTTTTGCAAATTATGAACGATGATATGCAAAAAAGCGGATTGAGCAAATATCAGTCGTATACAGGTGTTATGTTAACAGAGATTGAACGGATCAATGGTCTTGTAAGTGAATTATTGCTTCTATCTAAACCAAAAAACGTAAAATTTCAACCAATTGATATTATAGAAGTCATACTGGAGTTAAAACCTATTATTCAATCGGAAGCGCATTTATATAATATAAAACTTGATTTCCGATTATTATCTGTTCCGAATGTATTTGCAGGTACGGAAATGTTGAAGCAAGTATTTCTTAATTTGATGAAAAATGCAATTGAGGCAATGCCGAATGGTGGAACGCTCACTGTTGAAACATGCTTTGATGTAGCAGAGCAACTGGTTCGCATTGATTTTCGCGATACAGGTGTTGGAATTCCCCATTATATGATTGATCGGATTTTTGACGCGTTTTTCACCACCAAAGAAATGGGTACAGGATTGGGATTATCACTTTGCCAAAAAATTGTGAATGATTTAGGTGGATCGATTCGAGTAGGGAATAAAGGATTTGGCACGACGTTTTCCGTTATTTTGCCAATTGAAAAACCGGCAAATGAGGAATAAGACAGCTCCGTTTTCATGAATTGTCGTTTTATTGAACTTATGTTACCCTTACATCACAGAAGGAACATGAGAGAAGGGGTAACCGTTGTCGTACGTTGCATTGTATCGCGAGTGGAGACCGCAAACCTTTGCAGATATGGTGGGACAAGCACATATAAAGACTACTTTGCAAAATGCGATCCGCTATCAGCGTCTTGCCCATGCATACTTGTTCTCAGGCCCTCGCGGTACTGGTAAAACAAGTACTGCTAAAATTTTTGCAAAAGCAATTAATTGTGAGCATGGACCTGCGATTGAACCATGTAATTCGTGTCCGGCTTGTCGCGGAATCACAGATGGTTCAATTATGGACGTGGTAGAAATCGACGCCGCATCAAATCGGGGAATCGAAGAGATTCGCGATTTACGGGAACAAGTAAAATATGCACCGACAGAAGTTCGGTATAAGGTGTATATTATAGATGAAGTTCATATGTTAACGACAGAGGCGTTTAACGCTCTTTTGAAAACGCTGGAAGAGCCACCTCGCCATGTCATATTTATCTTGGCGACTACGGAACCTCATAAACTGCCCGCAACCATACTTTCCCGCTGCCAAAGGTTTGATTTTCGCCGGATTGGCACAAAAGATATTGTGGAGCGATTAAAACAGGTTGCTTTGGATAAACATGTACAAGTAGAGGAACAAGTATATTGGCTGATCGCGCGCATGGCTGATGGAGGCATGCGTGATGCTTTAAGTTTGTTTGACCAAGTAATCTCGTTTGATCAACAAATGATTACGATAGATGCTGTTCATTCTTTGCTTGGATCGATTCGAACTGAAGTTATTTACACTTTGTTCGAATCGATTGTAAAAGGAGATACTGCAAAAGCAGTACAAGAGTTTTCGAATATCCTGCAATCCGGGAAAGATCCTTCCCAATGTATTCATGAATTGTTGCAAGTAACGAGAGATGTTTTGATGCTCAAAACCGTTCCTGATTTACCTGATATTCAGGAAAGAATCGAGTATGATCCAGCATTTTCTGAATTTGACAAGATAAGCAATGTAGCTGATATCAGTTTTTTGATGGAGCAATTGACAGCACTGCAATCAGATTTAAAATGGAATACGAATCCTCGGTTGATGGCGGAAGTGACAATTGTACGATTGGCTCAGCGTCAGATTCATGCTCGGCAAGACATTTGGGAGCGGATCCAATTGCTTGAGCGAAAAATTGAAGAATTCAATCAAAAAAATCAGCAATTGATACAGTCGCTGCCGCTACAGGAACAAGTTACGCCATCTTTGACCAAAGTGCAAAAAACAAATCAATCAGAAACACCGCCTGGATCAATAAAAAAGCCGGTAAAGCAAAGAGTTCCAGGTGCGATCCATTCTCCGTCAGGCACTTCACAAGAGATTTCTTCTTCTGGAACACATGCGAGAATGGTTGATTCGGAACAATGGAATCCCACTCTTTTTCAATCGATTCGCAATCAGTGGCCGCAAATTCTTGAAGAAGTAAAACGTCGCAAAATTACGGCACAAGCATGGCTGTTGGATGGAGAACCTGTTGCAGTAGCTGGACATCAACTATTGGCGGCCTTTAAAAACCAAATTCATCGGGAAACGGTCATGAAGACGATTAACAAATCGGTCATTGATGAGGTATTAACACAGGCAGCAAATACACAATTGGAGTTGGTTGCTCTCTCTCAAGGAGAGTGGAAGCAACTCCAACAAAAAATACAGACAAGTGTAAAAACGGAAGCAGTCTCATCAGAACGTGAGGAAGATTTTTTTGCCGGTCATGCCGATCAACGGTCTCACACTGTGTCAGATCCTTCAAAGGAGCCTGAATGGATTGAGAAGACAAAAGAATTATTTGGTCATGAAAATGTTTTAATTATAGAACAAGAGGAGATTTAACACAGATGAAAAATATGAATCAACTAATGAAGCAAGCAAAAAAAATGCAAGAAGAGATGGTAAAAGCACAAGAAGCGTTAAGTGAAAAAATGGTGGAAGGTTCTGCGGGTGGCGGGGCAGTGACAGTTGTTGCGAATGGACATAAAAATTTGCAATCCGTAACGATTAAACCTGAGGCTGTCGACCCTGACGATGTGGAGATGTTGCAAGACCTCGTATTGGCTGCAGTGAATGATGCTTTGAAAAAAGTGGATGACCTCGTAGCTGGAGAAATGGGGAAATATACTCGTGGCTTGAATATCCCGGGCTTATTTTAAGGTGATGGAATGCTACATTATCCTGAACCGATAACAAATCTTATTGATGGATTTATGCGACTTCCCGGTATCGGTCCAAAAACTGCTCAACGATTGGCGTTTCACGTTTTAAATATGAAAGAAGAGGATGTTCTGGAAATTGCCAAGGCACTTGTCAATGCCAAGCGCCATTTATCCCATTGTTCCGTGTGTTGCAATATCACCGATGTGAATCCTTGCCGATTTTGCCAGGATACGATGCGACAACGGTCGGTGATTTGCGTTGTTCAGGAACCTAAAGATGTAGCTGCAATGGAAAGGACGCGGGAGTTTAACGGAATGTATCATGTGTTGCATGGAGCATTATCGCCGATGGAAGGGATAGGACCGGAGGATATTCGAATTACGGAACTTTTAAAAAGAGTTGCGGATGAAGAAGTGCAAGAAGTGATTCTTGCGACGAATCCGACTGTTGAAGGGGAAGCTACCGCGATGTATCTATCTCGCCTGTTGCGTCCTTTCCAATTAAAAGTAACGCGTATTGCGCATGGATTGCCGGTCGGCGCAGATTTGGAATATGCGGATGAAGTGACTTTGTCTAAAGCATTGGAAGGTCGCAGGGAATTGTAAAAGGAATCGCAAAAGCTAAATTTTGTGTTTGAACCGGTTGATTTAGAAATTATTTGTCATATTTTAAATCCTGCGTGTCTATACTCTAGTAACTCAGCAAAACAGATGGGGGGACTAGAGGAACATGACAGGTCGTTGGAAGGAACATTTACTTGACAAGTGCAAAATTTCTTATGGTTCAAATCAAATAGCAGCTTCCTTAGAGTCTGAATTTGATCGTAAAGAGCTGCAAAAAATCGATGAACGTGAACAACTTTTGCAAAACTTAAAGCAGGCAAAGAAGGAATGGGTTCAAGCGCAGAACTTGTTTGATCATGCGATTGAACCGGAGTTAATCGATTATGGTATTGTAATGTTAGAGTCAGCCGAAAAAAAATACAACTATTTTATTAAGCTGGCGAGAAAATTAGGAATTCAAGTCGAAATATAAAAAAAAGGCCTCGTGGACGTTGCCGCGAGCCTTTTTTTATTGTGCGCGAATAAATTTGGAGTTTCTATGGCAAATGCAAGCCGCAAGGGAGGAAGGTTTTGTTCTTGTTTTTCAAAATGGTGAATAAAATACATAAAGATGGGACAAGGGAGGTGCAGTATGAATCTTTGGCAAATTATCCTAAGTGTAGTTGGAGTTGCAATGGTTTTATTTTTCGTTTCTCAACTTTTTCAAAATCCAATGAAAGTCATTGGCTTTTTTGTTCGAAGCGCCTTGATCGGTTGTGCGGGAATTTATATCATTAATCTGTTAGGGCAGAATTTCCACTTGCACATAGGATTCAATTGGATAACTGCTGCTGTGGCTGGGGTACTTGGCATTCCGGGGTTGATTGCATTAGTTGTTATTAAAATGTGGTTTCTAGCTAGCATATAGTCCAGCATTCGCTGAATAATAACTGAACGTATATTTGAATTTTTCATATGGTTTTCTATACACGCCGTTGGGTGTGTTTTTTTATTGTCAAAGAAACACATTGACAACCATATGTGTCATATGTTGTATATACAATCGCTTGTAACTGGAGATGGACATTTCCCAACATAAGATTTCGTTGAGGGGTAACACGAAAGGTTTCTGAGAGAAATAATTGGTCGGGTTTAAAAATCGCTAAGTGTACCTATACTAGTTGATAGAAATATAAAGTATGAAAGCGATAGGTGATATTGCATGCAAAAACCACTTCAACAGAATTTGAATGAGGACGTATGCATTGTTTGTAATGTTCGTCGTTCAGCAGGAATTCATATTTGGGGGCAGTTTATTTGTGATGTTTGTGAAAGAAATATTGTTAAAACAGAAGTTTCAGATGAAAAATACTATTATTATATACAGAAGTTAAAAAAGATTTGGTTAGAGGCAACTTCCTAGTTTTATTTCGGAAACATTTATATCTATATAGTGTTATTTTTTAAAAATTTATGTTTGACATCTATAATTATATTTGTTATATTATCTAAGCGGTCGCTGATGCGGCTTTAACAAACGAGGTTCTTTGAAAACTAAACAAGTGCAGGGAGTTATATATGTAACTCCTGTCATTAGTCAGTAATGATTCTGACAGGGTAAAAACTTTCATTTGAGAGTTTGATCCTGGCTCAGGACGAACGCTGGCGGCGTGCCTAATACATGCAAGTCGCGCGGACGATGCAAAGCTTGCTTTGCATCGTTAGCGGCGGACGGGTGAGTAACACGTGGGCAACCTGCCGAATCGTTTGGGATAACACCCGGAAACGGGTGCTAATACCGGATAGTTTCTTTCTTCGCATGAAGGGAGACGGAAAGGTCCGTTCGGACCGCGATTCGATGGGCCCGCGGCGCATTAGCTAGTTGGTGGGGTAACGGCTCACCAAGGCGACGATGCGTAGCCGACCTGAGAGGGTGACCGGCCACACTGGGACTGAGACACGGCCCAGACTCCTACGGGAGGCAGCAGTAGGGAATCTTCCGCAATGGGCGCAAGCCTGACGGAGCAACGCCGCGTGAGTGATGAAGGCCTTCGGGTTGTAAAACTCTGTCTTCGGAGACGAACCCGTACGGGAGGAAATGCCCGTGCGTTGACGGTATCCGAGGAGGAAGCCCCGGCTAACTACGTGCCAGCAGCCGCGGTAATACGTAGGGGGCAAGCGTTGTCCGGAATCACTGGGCGTAAAGCGCGCGCAGGCGGCATTTCACGTCTGGGGTGAAAGTCCAGAGCTCAACTCTGGGATGGCCTTGGAAACGGGAGTGCTTGAGCGTCGGAGAGGTAAGGGGAATTCCACGTGTAGCGGTGAAATGCGTAGAGATGTGGAGGAACACCAGTGGCGAAGGCGCCTTACTGGCCGATTGCTGACGCTGAGGCGCGAAAGCGTGGGGAGCAAACAGGATTAGATACCCTGGTAGTCCACGCCGTAAACGATGAGTGCTAGGTGTTGGAGGGTACCACCTCCAGTGCCGAAGCTAACGCATTAAGCACTCCGCCTGGGGAGTACGGTCGCAAGACTGAAACTCAAAGGAATTGACGGGGGCCCGCACAAGCAGTGGAGCATGTGGTTTAATTCGAAGCAACGCGAAGAACCTTACCAGGTCTTGACATCCCGCTGACCGGTGTAGCGATACACCTTCCCTTCGGGGCAGCGGTGACAGGTGGTGCATGGTTGTCGTCAGCTCGTGTCGTGAGATGTTGGGTTAAGTCCCGCAACGAGCGCAACCCTTGATCTGTGTTGCCAGCATTCAGTTGGGCACTCACAGGTGACTGCCGGCGACAAGCCGGAGGAAGGCGGGGATGACGTCAAATCATCATGCCCCTTATGACCTGGGCTACACACGTGCTACAATGGGCGGTACAACGGGATGCGAAGCCGCAAGGCGGAGCCAACCCCTGAAAACCGTTCACAGTTCGGATTGCAGGCTGCAACCCGCCTGCATGAAGCCGGAATTGCTAGTAATCGCGGATCAGCATGCCGCGGTGAATCCGTTCCCGGGCCTTGTACACACCGCCCGTCACACCACGAGAGTTGGCAACACCCGAAGTCGGTGGGGCAACCGCAAGGGGCCAGCCGCCGAAGGTGGGGTCGATGATTGGGGTGAAGTCGTAACAAGGTAGCCGTATCGGAAGGTGCGGCTGGATCACCTCCTTTCTAAGGAATATAAGTCCCTCATGGGGATGCGAAAAAGAATGTTTGTGTTACACGGACATTGCCCTGCACTTGGTTAGTTTTGAGGGAACCTCCCTCAACTGGAAACATCTGATGGTTGCATCGCTGGATGCAGCGTATTAAGATGGACTTCCTACTTCCGCAAGGAAGCGTGAATATGGAATGGCTTTTTTATGTTCTTTGTTCTTGATGTTCTTTGAAAACTGGATAGCGAATTCTATCGTATACAGGATGAATACAATGCGTGGTAACTGCGCAAGCAGTACACAATTTCATCAAATGTTTTACCCGAGCGCTTAACGATTTTTTGGTATGCATGTTTCATGCAGCACCAAGCTGCGACTCGCTAGCGGCAAGAAGTGCTAGGAAGAGATTTCGTGAAGAAGTGAGCATAATGGAATTATGTGAACGATGAACGAAAGATCTGACAACGCAATTCGAAGCCGATAGGTAGAGTCGCCTAGGTTAAGTTAGTAAGGGCGCATGGTGGATGCCTAGGTGCCAGGTGCCGATGAAGGACGGAGCGAACGCCGAAACGCCCCGGGGAGCTGTAAGCAAGCGTTGATCCGGGGATCTCCGAATGGGGCAACCCCCTGCGGTTCATACCGCAGGATTCCGATCTGAATCCATAGGGTCGGAAAGGTACACCAGGGGAACTGAAACATCTAAGTACCCTGAGGAAAAGAAAACAACAGTGATTCCCTAAGTAGCGGCGAGCGAACGGGGAATAGCCCAAACCGCACATGCTTGCATGTGCGGGGTTGCGGGGCGTCTCATACGAAGTTATCAATCCATTGGGTAGGAGAACGGCCTGGAACGGCCGATCGCAGAGGGTGACAATCCCGTATCTGAAACCAAATGGACTTCGAGACGAACCCCAAGTACCGCGGGACACGTGAAATCCCGTGGGAATCCGGGAGGACCACCTCCTAAGGCTAAATACACCCTGGCAACCGATAGTGAACCAGTACCGTGAGGGAAAGGTGAAAAGCACCCCGGGAGGGGAGTG